>NZ_CP048833.1:1551807-1862169 GCF_012971725.1 Pseudomonas multiresinivorans | reverse complement strand
ATTCCGACAGCAACAAGGAGTAGGCATGCCGGCTCGCAATATCCTGGTGATCAACTGCGGCAGTTCTTCGATCAAGTTCGCCCTGGTTCGAGAGGGGCGCGAAGACTTCATCCTCCACGGCCTGGCCGAGCGCCTCGGCTCCAACGGCGCCAGCCTGCGCTGGCAGGGCGAGACCGACGAGCAGCCGCAGACCCTGGAGCTGCCCGGTGGCGACCACAAGGCCGCCCTCGCCCGCCTGCTGCCGCTGGTGGCCCAGGCTGCGCAAGGCGAGCTGCACGCCATCGGCCACCGCGTCGTGCACGGCGGCGAGCGCTTCACCCAGGCCTCGCGCCTGACCGATGAAGTGCTCAGCGCCATCCGCGAGACCTCGCCCCTGGCGCCGCTGCACAACCCGGCCAACCTGGTGGGCATCGACGCCGCCATGGCGCTCTACCCGGACCTGCCGCATATCGCCGTGTTCGATACCGCCTTCCACCAGAGCCTGCCCGAGCGCGCCTACCGCTACGCCATCCCCGAGCCGCTGTACCGCGAGCAGCATGTGCGCCGCTACGGCTTCCACGGCACCAGCCACCGCTACGTCAGCCACAAGGCGGCCGAGATGAGCGGGCTGGCGGTGGGCGACAGCCACTGGCTGTCCGCGCACCTGGGCAACGGCAGCTCCACCTGCGCCATCGCCAACGGCCAGAGCCGCGACACCAGCATGGGCCTGACCCCGCTGGAAGGCCTGATGATGGGTACCCGCTCTGGCGACGTCGACCCGAACCTGCACAGCCACCTGGCGCGCACCCTGGGCTGGAGCCTGGAGAAGATCGACCACATGCTCAACCACGACAGCGGCCTGCTCGGCTTGTCGGGGCTGTCCAACGACATGCGCACCCTGGAGCACGCCCGCGAGCAGGGCCACGCCAATGCGGCGCTGGCCATCGAAGTATTCTGTTACCGATTGGCCAAGTCCCTGGCCTCGCTGACCTGTGCGCTGCCGCGGCTGGACGGCATCATCTTCACCGGCGGCATCGGCGAGAACTCCGCGCTGGTGCGCAACCTCACGGTTAAGCACCTGCACGTGCTCAACCTCGAACTCGATGGCGAAGCCAACGCCCGCTGCATGCGCGGCGTCGGCGGGGCGATCCACCAGCCCGGCCATCCCCGCGTGCTGGTGATCCCCACCAACGAGGAAAAGCAGATCGCGCTCGACACCCTGGCGGTACTCGACTGAAGATTCACCGGTTGCGCCCCACAAGGGCACAAACCACTCCCGCACGGCTTAAGGAGCCCGGATGCACACCTTCTTCCTCGCACCGACCGGTTTCGGTGTCGGCCTGACGTCCACCAGCCTGGGGCTGATCCGCGCCCTGCAACGCGCCGGCCTGAAGGTCGGCTTCTTCAAGCCCATCGCCCAGCCCCACGCCGGGGACGACGGCCCGGAGCGCTCCAGCGAACTGGTCGCGCGTACCCACGGCCTGAATGCGCCCACCCCGCTGTCGCTGTCCAAGGTCGAGCGCATGCTCGGCGACGGCCTGCTCGATGAGCTGCTCGAAGACATCGTCGGCATGTACAACGGCGCCGCCGTTGACAAGGACGTGATGATCGTCGAAGGCATGGTGCCGACGAAGCACGCCAGCTACGCCGCGCGTATCAACGCCCACCTGGCGCGCAGCGTCGATGCCGAAGTCATCCTCGTCTCCGCGCCGGACAACGAGACGGTGAGCGAGCTGTCCGACCGCATCGAAATCCTCGCCCAGCTGTTCGGCGGTCCGCGCGACCCACACCTGGCCGGCCTGATCGTGAACAAGGTGCGTGGCGGCGAGAGCGACGACATGCCCCGCGATGCCGAGGCCGCCGCCCGGCTGTTCGGTGAGCGCCTGAAGGAACATTCTCCGCTGCTGCGTGATGGCGACGTCCGCCTGCTCGGCTGCATTCCCTGGCAGGACGAAATGAACGCCCCGCGCACCCGCGACGTGGCCGACCTGCTGGACGCCAGCGTGCTCAACGCCGGCGACTACGAACAACGCCGCGTGCAGAAGATCATCCTCTGCGCACCCTCGGCGCCAAACACCGTGCATCTGCTCAAGCCCGGCGTGCTGGTGGTTGTACCGGGCGACCGAGACGACATCATCCTGGCCGCGTGCCTGGCCGCCATGAACGGCGTGCCGCTGGCCGGCCTGCTGCTGTGTTCGGGCCTGGCGCCGGACGCGCGGATCATGGAGCTGTGCCGCAGCGCGCTGCAGAGCGGCCTGCCGGTGCTGACAGTGAAGACCGGCTCGTTCGACACCGCCGGCGACCTGTCGCGGATGAACAAGGAAATCCCGGTGGATGACCGCGAACGCGCCGAGCGCGTCACCGAGTTCGTCGCCGAGCACATCGACTTCGAATGGCTGAAGCAGCGCTGCGGCTCTCCCCATGAACTGCGCCTGTCGCCGCCAGTGTTCCGCTACCAGCTGACCCAGCGCGCCAATCGCGCGGGCAAGCGCATCGTCCTGCCCGAAGGCAGCGAGCCGCGTACCGTGCAGGCCGCCGCCATCTGCCACGCACGCGGCATCGCCCGTTGCGTGCTGCTGGCCAAGCCGGACGACGTGCAGGCCGTGGCGCAGATGCTGGGCATCGTGCTGCCACAGGACCTGGAGGTGGTCGACCCGGACCTGGTGCGCAGCCGCTACGTCGAACCCATGGTGGAACTGCGCAAGGGCAAGAGCCTGAACGCGCCGATGGCCGAGCAGCAGCTGGAAGACAACGTGGTGCTGGGCACCATGATGCTCGCCCTGGACGAGGTGGACGGGCTGGTTTCCGGCGCCATCCACACCACCGCCAACACCATCCGCCCGGCCCTGCAGCTGATCAAGACGGCGCCCGGCTACAACCTGGTGTCCTCGGTATTCTTCATGCTGCTGCCCGACCAGGTGGTGGTCTATGGCGACTGCGCGGTGAATCCCGATCCTTCGGCCAGTGACCTGGCGGAGATCGCCCTGCAGAGTGCCGCCTCGGCGCAATCCTTCGGCATCACCCCGCGGGTGGCGATGATCAGCTACTCCACCGGCGAGTCGGGAACGGGCGCAGATGTCGAGAAAGTGCGCGAAGCAACGCGCATCGCGCGGGAAAAACGCCCCGATCTGTTGATCGACGGCCCCTTGCAGTATGATGCCGCCGCCATCGCCAGCGTGGGTCGCCTGAAGGCCCCCGAGAGCCAGGTGGCAGGACGCGCCAATGTATTCGTGTTCCCCGACCTGAACACCGGGAACACCACCTACAAGGCCGTCCAGCGCAGCGCCGACTGCGTCAGCATCGGCCCGATGCTGCAGGGCCTGCGCAAACCGGTGAACGACCTGTCACGCGGGGCGCTGGTGGACGACATCGTCTACACCATCGCGCTGACGGCGATCCAGGCGGACAGCGGCAAGGACGGCTGATAACCCAAGGCACGAGGGATGTGCCCACGAACGCATCACGCGCCCGGCCAACCGGGCGCCTACGTACAAGGACCATTCCTCGATGTTGAGTTTCCTCCCCCCGTTCGTTCGCGGCGTGATCGCGAGCCTGCTGCTGTTCCTCAATACCGTTTGCTGGGCCACGCTGCTGCTCGGCATGACGCTGGTCAAGGTCGTCCTGCCGTTCGCCGCGGCGCAGAGCGCTTGCAGCAAGATCATGAGCCTGATCGCCGAAAGCTGGATCGCCTGCAACAAGGGCTGGATGAACCTGGTGCGCAGCACTCACTGGAACGTCGAGGGCCTGCAAGGTCTGGTTTACGACCACTCCTACCTGGTCACCAGCAACCATCAGAGCTGGGTCGACATCCTCGTCCTGCAGTACCAGCTGAACCGTCGCGTGCCGCTGCTGCGCTTCTTCCTCAAGCAGGAACTGATCTGGGTCCCGATCATCGGCCTGTGCTGGTGGGCGCTCGATTTCCCCTTCATGAAGCGCTACACCAAGGCTTACCTGGCCAAGTACCCGGAGAAGAAAGGCAAGGACCTGGAGACCACCCGCAAGGCGTGCGCCAAGTTCAGCCGTATCCCGGTGTCGATCTTCAACTTCCTCGAAGGCACCCGTTTCACCCAGGACAAGCATGACGAGCAGGCCTCGCCATTCCAGCACCTGCTCAAGCCCAAGGCCGGCGGGATCGCCTTCGTCCTCGACGCCATGGGCGAGCAGCTCAAGACCCTGGTGAACGTCACCATCCATTATCCCGATGGCCGCCCGACCTTCTGGTGCCTGATGTCCGGCAAGCTGCGCTCGGTGGTGGTGCGCTTCGAAGAGCTGGAGATCCCGCGCCAGTTCATCGGCAAGAGCTACGACCAGGACGAGGGCTACCGCGCCGAGTTCCAGCTGTGGGTCAACCAGCTGTGGGAGCGCAAGGACCAGTTGCTGGCCCAGTTGCACCGCGAATTCCCCGCCAAGGCCTGACCCTGCATCATGTAGGAGCGAGCTTGCTCGCGAACCGCATGGCACCGGGCGGTTCCGGTTCGCGAGCAAGCTCGCTCCTACAAAGAGCCAAAGAAAAAGCCCGCCAATCGGCGGGCTTTTTCATGGGCGGTGCTTACTGCTGGTACTGCTGGGTCTGCGCGTTCGGCAGGGCCTTCAGGTTCACCTCCACGCGGCGGTTCTGCGCGCGGCCATTGACGTCGGCATTGGACGCCACTGGCTGATCCGGCCCCATGCCGCGGGTGCTCACGCGGGTGCCGTCGACACCCTGGGAGGTCAGGTAGGTCGCCACCGACTGCGCACGGCGCTGGGACAGGTCCATGTTGTGCTGGCGGCTGCCGGTGCTGTCGGTGTAGCCGACGATCTCGATGCTGTTCTGGTTGAACTCCTTGAAGGAGTTGGCCAGGTTGTTCAGCGGGGTATAGAAGGACGGCGCGATGTTCGCCGAGTCGGTGGCGAAGGTGATGTTGCCCGGCATGATCAGCTTGATGTCGTCACCCTGGCGCTCGACCTGCACCCCGGTGCCCTGCATCTGCTGGCGCAGCTTGGCTTCCTGCTTGTCGGCGTAGTAGCCGTAGCCTGCAGCCGCGGCGCCCACGGCGGCGGCGCCGATCAGCGCGCCCTTGCCACGGTTGTTGTGGTTGATCGCGGCGCCGGCCACGGCGCCGGCCAGCGCGCCCAGGCCGCCGTACTTGGCGGTCTTGCTGACGCCGCCCTCGGCGGGCACCTGGGTGTTGGGATCATAGGGGTTCTGGGAGGCGCAACCGGCCATGAGAGCAAAGGCGGTGGCAGCCGCGACCATGGACAGACTACGTGCGGTGAACATGACGGATGACTCCTCGAATAGCGAAACACCCGGTATCGGGCGGCAAGTTAGAGCTTAGGACGTGCAAATAATTCCCGAGCAAGCTTAAGCACGGATGAAGGGATTTTCCCGCATCTCATCGCCCAGGTTGGTATCCGGCCCGTGCCCTGTGACCACGGTAGCTTCTTCGTCCAGTGCATACAGTCGATCGCGGATCGAACGCTCGATGGTGGCGTAATCCCCGCCCCACAGGTCGGTGCGACCGATGCTGCGGCGGAACAGCGTATCGCCGGCGATCAGCAGCTTGTCCCTGGGGAACCAGAAGCTCATCGAACCCGGCGTATGCCCCGGTGTGTGCAACGCCACGCCACAGCCACAGGCCAGTTCCTCATCATCGGCCAACCACTGGTCGGGCGAGGGCACCGGCGTATAGGGCACGCCGAACATGCGGCACTGCATTTCCAGGTTGTCCCAGAGGAACTGGTCGTCCTTGTGCAGGTGCAGGGTCGCGCCGGTCTTCTCCTTCATCTGCCCGGAGGCGAGGAAGTGATCCAGGTGCGCATGGGTGTGGATAATGCTGACCACCTTCAGCCCCAGCGCATCGAGGCGCTGCAGGATAAGTTCGTGGTTGCCACCCGGATCGACGACGATGGCCTTCTTCGTCAGAGGATCACCGATGATGGTGCAGTTGCACTGCAAGGGGCCGACAGGGAAGGTTTCGCGGATCAGGGCAGGCTGTTCGCTCATCGAGGACTCGCTGGGTGGCGGAAGAACACGACGCCCATTTTCGCCGATTCCGCCCTGCCCTGGCGAGCCGCTCCGGTCGACGGTTCAGTCGCCCTGGCGGTAGTCGGTGGGCAGCTTGCCGGTCCACTTGCGGAACGCCCGGCGGAAGTTCGACGGGTCGTTGAAGCCCAGCAGCAGGGCGATTTCGTAGAGCGGCAGGTGGGTCGTGGTGAGGTACTGCAGGGCCAGGCGCTTGCGCACGTCGTCGAGCACTTCCTGGTAGGTGGTGCCCAGGTTGGAAAGATGCCGACGCAGGCTGCGGCCGCTGGTGTGCAAGTCCGCCGCCACCGCCTCCAGATCGGGAAATTCGCCGGGGCGCGCCAGCAACAGGCGGCGGATGCGGGTCAGCAGGCCTTCCTGCACGTCCAGCGTGGCCAGCAGCGCCTCGCACTGCTGCTCGCACATCTGCACCGTGGCCGGGTTGGCCAGCGCCATGGGCCGCGCCAGGTATTCGCTGGGCAGGCCGATGAAGTGGAATGGCTGGTCGAACAGCACTTCGCCGCCGAATACCTCGGCGTAGCGCTCGGCGTAGTCCGGTTCGGCGTAGGCGAAGCCAACACTGACGCCCTGCAGCGGCTCGCCCACCAGGAAGCGAGCGATGGTGTGCAGGCTGGTCATCAAACCTTCGGCGGCGAAGCGGCTCGTCGGTCCGAGGGGAATCGACTCGCTCGCACGCAGGTAGGACACGCCGCCGTCTTCCACCATCTCCAGGTCGTAGGCCAGGCCGAGCACGCGGTAATACTTCAGGGCGAAGGCGATGGCACGCTCGAGATTGGCGCTGGACAGCACGGCGTAGCCGAGGATGCCGTGGGTGGAGACATTCAGCCGCTGCCCCAGCAGCAGGCCGAAGGCGGGCTCGTTGCAGTGCGCCAGGGCGGCGCTGGACAGCTGGTGGAAATCGACGAAGGACAACCGACCGTTGGGGCTCTTCAGTACCTCGGGGCGCACGCGGGCCAGTTCGAACAGGCGCGCACGCGGCACGCCAAGCTCTTCGGCGAGGTCCAGGAGCGCCTGCGCATAGGCGACCGGCACCAGTTCGGCGGTGAAATTGAGCGGTTGCTTCATCGTTCTTCTTATGTTGACCGCTGGCCGGATATGACCGGAAAGTTGGCAGACAATAACCTTGTGACGCTTCCGCTACAAGCCCAGAGTAATGACCATGGACAACCACCACACTGGAGCCGCCATGGCCAGCACCACCCCCGCAGGACTGGAGATCAAGCCCCGGCACATGGACTTCGATCTGCCCGATCCGCTGCCGCGTCACTGGCACGGCGGAGACGCCTTCAAGTCCCATCTGTTCGACGCCATGTCGGTGCTCTTCCCCGACGGTGAGCGCTTCTTCATCGACTCGGTGCGGCAGTTCCGCGACCAGATCAGCGACCCGGTGCTGAAAGAGCAGATCCGCGGCTTCATCGGCCAGGAAGGTCACCACAGCCGCGAGCACCTGACCTACAGCCAGCGCCTGCGCGACCTGGGCTACGACGTCACCGCCATCGAGAAGCGCGCCCAGGCGCGCATCCGCTTCACCCAGAAGAAATTCCCGGCCAAGCGCCAGCTGGCCGCAACCGCCGCGCTGGAGCACATCACCGCGATCATGGCCAACGGGCTGCTGACCGACCCGCGCACCATGGAGGGCGCCGACCCGGTGATGCAGCGCCTGTGGCGCTGGCACGCGCTGGAGGAAACCGAGCACAAGGCGGTGGCCTTCGACGTCTACAACCAGGTCTGCGGCAGCCGAAAGCTGCTGCGCCGGGCGATGCGCATGGCGACCTTCTTCTTCGTGCTGGATACCTTCCGCGGGCTGGTGCACATGCTCAAGGTGGACGGCCTGCTGTGGAACTGGCGCGTCTGGCGCGACGGCATCAAGTGGACCTGGGGCAAACACGGCGTATTCCGCCCGCTGCTGCGCGAATACCTGGACTTCTTCAAGTCCGACTTCCATCCGTGGCAGCACAACAACCTCGATGTGCTGTACGAGGTGCGCAAGGAATACGACCCGCAACCGCTGGCGCACGCTGGCTGATCCGCCCTTCGCTTCGAACACCGCCCCGCCTTGTCGGGGCGGTTTCGTTTGCGGACGCAGAGCCCCCTGTAGGAGCGAGCTTGCTCGCGAAGCTCTTTACTCGGCTGGAGAACCTGGCGCTCATGCGGTTCGCGAGCAAGCTCGCTCCTACAAAAAGCAGGACCGTAGGGCGCATAACCTGGAACAGGTTATCCGCCGGCCGTTGCATGGCGGATAAGGCTGACGCGTTATTCACCCTACGAAAAGCAATACGGCAGAACGAAAAGCCCGGCGCTTGGCCGGGCTTTTTCTTGGGGCGATCAACAGTCACGCATGCAGGAAGCGCAGCGCGTCCGCTGCCGACTCCTCGGGGATTTCCTCCATCGGGATATGCCCCACGCCCGGATAGACCTTCACCTCGATCCCCGGCACGTCGCGCTGCCACATCGGCACATGGCGCGGCGAGATCCAGCGGTCGCGCTCGCCCCACATCAGCAGGGTCGGCACCTTCAGCGCGGCGACGCGGTTTGGCGTACCGGTCAGCTCTTCGCGGTTGGCCTTCACCAGCACGCGGAAGATGTCGATCATCGCGCGGCGATTGCCCGGCCGGCGGCTGATGTCGTAGTAGCGATCGATCACTCCCGGCTTGATCTTGCGCGCATCGCCGTAGACTTCCTTGATGCCCTGGGCCACCAGGGCGCGCGGCATCCACATCGGCATCATGATGCCGGCGCCGGGCAGCACGGCGCTAGCGATCATCAGCGGCACCTTCTGCATGTAGTAACCGGCCGGGTCGATCAGGATCAGCCGCTCGACGCGGTGAGCGTTGGCCAGCGCGTAGTTCCAGGCGATGTAGCCGCCCAGCGAGTTGCCGGCGATGGACACCTGCTTGAGGTCCAGGCGGTCGAGGAACAGGCCGAACACCTTCACCAGGCGCTCGCCGTCGTACTCGCGATCCTGGCCGCCGCCGGTGAGGCCGAAGCCGGGAACGTCGAGGCGGATGATGCGGAAGTGCTCGGACAGCTCAGCGACCCAGCCGTCCCAGGTATGCAGCGAGGCCATCACACCGTGGACCATCACCAGCACCGGTTTGTCGGGGCTGCCTTCGTCACGGTAATGGATGTCGAAGCCGTCGACGTGGATGAATTTCGAACCGGACTCGGGCGAAGCGTAGCGTGCCTTCAGCGCGGCCAGCGGCAGGGGGCCGAAACCATAGCGGGCCAGGCCCTCGGCCAGCGGCGGTTGCACAGACAATGTGGCGGTCATGGACGAGTGACTCCCGTGCTTGTTGTTCTCAAGCCCGAATCACACCACAGCGCCCGCGTCGCCGCGCCCAACCTAGGTAGTGTCGAGGCCCGTCACGGGATGACGCAGCCCGCTCACCCCGCTAACCTAGCCCAACCCGCCCTCGCGCAAGGAAAGCCCGTTCGTGCCGATCCTGACTCGCCGTTCGCTGTGGCCGCTGGCCGTGCTGTTGCTGCTCCTGTGCCGCCCGGCCCTGTCCGCCGATCTCTATTACCTGGGTCAGAAGATTCCCGACATCCAGCGGACCTGGACCAGCGCCGACTACCAGGCGCTGATCGACGCGCTGAAGAAGATCGACGAAACCCAGGTCAACGGCCTGCCCCGGCGCAGCGGCGAGTTCACCGGGCCGATCTACCAGCGCATGGTCAGCGAGGAAAACTTCCGCCCGCAGCTGAACATCTATGCGCCGCTGGAGCTGCGGCAGAACGAGGCGCGCGAGGTGCTGTTCAAGCTCAAGGAGCTGATGCGCCTGTACTTCAACTTCCGCGCCGCCAAGCAGCCCTATGGCGCCGAGGCGCTGGGTCTGATGAGCTACTCGCTGCGTGAACAGGCGATCCTGTTCAATCTGACGGTGGAGTTCTGGATGACCCTGGCGCAGAGCGAGCAGCGCAACCCGGTGCGCCTGCAGGGCATGCAGGAAGCCAAGGCCGCCGCCTCGATGCTCACCAGCAGCGCCCTGGACTACCTCGGCCTGACTGCGCAGTTCGATCGCCAGGACCTGGTGCTCTACAGCGCCGAACTGGCCAAGCAACTGCCCGAGCTGTTCATCCACCTGCCGCCGGAAGTGCGCGTGCAGCTGCTGATGCGCGTGGATGAATTGGCGCAGAAGCACGCCTACCCGGAAGTGCGCGAGAACATGCGTGACCTGCTGCCGGTGCTGCAGGCGATCCAGGCGGATGTGCAGAAACAGCTGGCGCCACCGGCCAAGGGGCAGCCGGCGCCGAAAGGGCTGGATCTGAGTGCGCCGGTGGAGGGCGAGAAGAAGGGGATGTAATTCCGTAGGGCGCGAGTGTGCATCTGGAGATGCTGAAGCCCAGTCTGGCATCGCAGCCCGAGGCTCAGCACCCTCTCCCCAACCCTCTCCCTGAAGGGAGAGGGGGTTGTTCGGAGATTCATAGAGGATCGCGGTCCTGATGCAACTCTGGGGAGAATCAGGGAGGCAGCGGAGGTAGGGCGTACTGAGGATCAATCCCCTCTCCCGCTTGCGGGGGAGGGCTAGGGAGGGGGGCGCGGCCCACCGACGAGCCGCAATCAATGACCCGCACGGGCTTCGCTAGCGCAGCAACCCCATCTCCTTCGCCCGCGCCACCGCCTGAGTACGACGCTCCACGCCGAGTTTGTCGTTGATGTGCCGGGCGTGGCTCTTCACGGTATGCAGGGAAATGAACAGGCGATCGCTGATCTCCTGGTTCGAGCAGCCCTGGGCGATCAGTTCCAGCACAGCCAGCTCACGGCTGCTGAGGCAATCGGTGAGCGTCGCGCTGCGCTCCGGCGCCGCCGGCAAGCGTTCACGCAGGGCCTCGATGGCTGGCGAGGTGGCCCGCACGGCCAGTTGCTCGCGCAGCCATTCCGGATGCTGCTGCAGCACTTCCTGCAGCGGGATCGTCAGGCCGGCGACCAGGCCGCCCAGGCATTCGCCCAACTCGAAGGAAGCCTCGCGCTCGCGGCCATCCTGCAGCAGCAAGGCAACCAGTTGGCCCTGGGCAAAGCGCGCCTGTAACTGCGCGCCACCTTGCAGGGCTCCGCTGGCCACGGCTCGCAGGCGTGCTTCGGCCTCGGCCATGCGGCCTTCGCGGCGCTCCAGTTGGGCTTGGAGCATTTCCACATTGCGCGGCAGCTGCGGCGAGCATTCCGGCGGCGTGGCCGGCTCGGCGCCGGTGTAGGTGTCGCGCAGACGCTCCAGCCAGGCACTGGCCAGTTCCACCTGGCCCTGGCCAAGCCAGAGCTCGCACTTGATCAGGGTAATGGCCGACAGGTAGTAGACCGGCGGCACGTCCCAGACGTGCATCATCCGCTCGACCTCGGCGAGGTGAGCGAAGGCGCGAGTGTAGTTGCCCAGCCGCCCCTCCAGGCTGGCCAGCACGCAGAAGCCGATCACCAGGCTGATGTCGCGGCAGGCGCGGGCTTCCTCGATACCAGCCTTGAGGCATTTGCGCGCCTCGTCCGGTTGCAGTGCGAGGCTGCGCAGATAGCCCTGGTAGAGCATCAATCGGCCGCGCACCGCGTAGCGCCGCTGCGAGGACAGGCCCGAAAGCCGCGCCAACCCCTGGCGCACTTCGTCCTCGGCACGCAGCACTTCGCCGCGCGCTTGCAGGACGCGGGCACGGTCGTAATGCACCATGGCTTCGAACAGCGGATTGCCGAAGCGCTGCGCCAGCTCCAGCGCTTCTCTGTTAAGGCCGCGCGCGCGCCACAGATCGTCGCGCACGATGGCCAGGTTGCTCAGCGTGGACAGGCATAACAGGCGCGGGCCGAAGCGTTCCGGGCCAAGGCCGTGCATGGCCTCTTCGCAGTGGCTCTCGGCCGCATCAATCTCGCCGCGGCCGCGAGCAATAACCCCGGCCAGCGCCTGCCATTGCGCGAGCAGATCGCGCTGGGCAGCGGCATCGGCGGCTGGCAGGAAACGCGACAGCTGCGCTGCCAGCTCCTCGGCGGCATCCAGCTGGCAGGCCAGCGCCAGCGCCCAGCTGTACAGCACGATCAGGCGCGGCGTGCTGGCCAGCAGGCTGTCGGGCAGGTCCATCTTCCAGCGCAGCAGCGTAGCGACGTTCTGTTCGGCCAGCAGTTGTTCTTCGGACAGGCTCTGAACCAGGCTCGCCGCGACTTCCGGGTGGCCGGCGCGCAGGGCCTGCTCCACCGCGTCGTCGAACAGCCCCTGGGCACTGAACCAGCGGCACGCGCGCAGGTGCAGCGCGGCTACGGACGGCCCGGAACCGGGCAGCGGGCGCGCCAGCAGCAGGTCGGAGAACAGGTGGTGATAGCGGAACCACTGGCCCTGTTCGTCCAGAGGTACCAGGAATACCTGATGCTGCTGCAGGTGACGCAGGATGGAGGCGCTGTCATGGGAGTCCCGGAGGGAATCACACAGTTCGGCGGAAAAGCGCTCGAAGCGCGCGGTCTGGGCCAGGAATACCTGAACTTCCGGCGACTGCTTGTCGATCACTTCTTCCAGCAGGTAGTCACGGATCAGCTCTTCGGCGCCATGCACGGACAGGTCCGGCACGTTGGCCGCCAATTCATCGCCGTGGGCCAGCAGCCACAGGCGCAGGCCGGCGATCCAGCCTTCGCTGCGCTCGACCAGGTTGTCCAGGGCATTGTCGTCGAGCTGCGCGCCGTTGGCGGAGACCAGTTGCGCGGTTTCCTCCACAGTCAGGCGCAGGTCCTGTTCGGAGAACTCCAGCAACTGCCGCGACAGGCGCAGGCGAGCCAGGTGCCAGTCCGGACGCTGCCGGCTGGTGACCAGCACGACCAGGCCGGCGGGCTGGTGGTTGAGCAGGAATTGCAGGCATCGGTCGAGCACTGCGCCCTGGGCCAGGTGATAGTCGTCCAGCACCAGCAGCAGCGGACGCTCGACGGACAGGCTGTCCACCAGTTCATCGAGCAGGTCGTCAAGCCAGGCTTCGAAGGCAAAGGGCTGGTGGCGCTGGCGCATCTTCAGCAGGGCCAGGGCTTCTTCGCCGAGCGTGGGGAAATGCAGGCGGAGGCCTTCGAGCAGGCGTTCGAGGAAACGCCCGGGGTCGCTGTCCCTGGCACTGAGCCCCAGCCATAGACTGTGCCATTGGCTTTCCAGCGTCTGGCAGAACTCGATGGCGAGGGAGCTCTTGCCGAACCCCGCCGGCGCAGACACCAGTATCAGCCGTCCCTCCAGCCCTGCGGCCATGCGCTGGCAAAGGCGCGAACGGGCGACATGGCCATGCGGCAGCGGCGGCCGGAAGAAGCGGCTGCCGGCCGTGCTGGGGGGAACATCGGTCAGTCTTGGCAGAGTCGAGAAGTCGGTCATCGGCCTGGCTCTTGCTCTAGCTCTTATCGCTATGTCGACGAAGGTCACACTGAGGACGGAGCCTAGCCCCTTGCGGGCGGGAATTGAAGCCGATTTTGTTACCTTTGCTCACAAGATGACTGGAAGGCGTCCGACATTCCCGCCTCCATTCATCTGACAGATGATGCCCCATAAAAAAACCGGCCCGAAGGCCGGTCTTTTTTTCACCGCGGAACCACCCGTGGGGATCGGGGGATCAGCGCACGCCTTCCTGGCGAAGCGCTGCCGGGGTGAAGTCGCTTTCCGAGGCGCTGTAGTTGAAGTCGTAGGCGGATTTCTCCTCGTTCTTCAGGCCCAGCACCAGGTAACGACCGGACAGCAGGTCATACAGGGTTTCCGCGGTGTACCACGGTACCTGGTAGTTGTAGTAGTACTGGTTGAACGCCTCGGCAACGCGCCACAGGGTGCCGCGACCGTCGTAGTGGTCGATCTCCACGGCCTGCCAGGTGTCCTCGTCGATGAAGAAGTCACGCTTGGCGTAGATGTGGCGCTCGCCCGGCTTCAGGGTGGCGGTCACGTGCCATACGCGGTGCAGCTCGTAGCGGGCCAGGTCCTGGTTCAGGTGGCCGGGCTTGATGATGTCCGAGTACTTCAGCTTCGGATCGTCCATCTTGTAGTTGTTGTACGGGATGTACAGCTCCTGCTTGCCCACCAGTTTCCAGTCGTAGCGGTCCGGCGCGCCGTTGTACATGTCCAGGTTGTCGGAAGTACGCAGGCCGTCGGCGGCGGTACCCGGGCCATCGTAGGACACCTGCGGGGCGCGGCGTACGCGGCGCTGACCGGCGTTGTACAGCCACGCCAGGCGCGGTTCCTTCACCTGGTCGAGGGTCTCGTGCACCAGCAGCACGTTACCGGCCAGGCGAGCCGGGGCGGTGACGCGTTGCTTGAAGTAGAACAGCACGTTGCTCGGTTTGCTGGCATCGTAGTCCTTCAGGTCGGTGCGGAAGACGAATTCGTCCTGGAAGTACACCAGCGAGTAGGAACCGTTGACCTGCGGGGTCGCCTGGGTCACCAGACGGCGCACGTGGCCGCCACGGTAGCGGGTGATGTGGTTCCAGATGACTTCCAGGCCGTCCTTCGGAATCGGGAACGGGTTGGCTACCTGGAAGTTCTCCAGGCCGTTACCGCCCTGCAGCAGCTTGGTGCTGGTAGCGTTCTTCTTGGTCGCTTCCAGCACGTTCTCCGGCACGGTGGCGGTACGGTGCGTGGTGTAGACCGGCATCTTGTAGGTGTCGGGGTAGCGCTTGAACATCGCCTGTTGGCCGGGGGTCAGCTTGGACTTGTACTGGTCCATGTTCTGCGCAGTGATGGTGAACAGCGGCTTCTCGCTGGCGAACGGATCGCTGAGGAAGCCCTTGCTGTCGGCAGTGCCGGCGTTCTTGGGCAGGCCACCGGTCCAGGCCGGGATGGAGCCATCGGCATTGCCGGCCTTTTCCGCGCCCATCGGGGTCAGGGTGGAGCCCAGCTTCGCCGCTTCATCGGCAGAGACGGCCGCCATCACCTGGGAGGCGATGAGGCTGAGCGCCAGGGCGCCCGTGTGCAGCAGGATCTTTGTTGTTCTCATTCGTTTATCGTCCTCGTTGAGTCTTTGCCCACCGCGGTAACTGCGCTTGCAAACGCGGTTCGCGGGTCTTGTCTGCTGCTCGCGCGGGGCGGGTCACCCCGCCCGCGCGGATGGCCCGCCGCGCGGGCGGGCCGGTTGCCGGTTGAACGGCCGGCTTAGAAGGTCACACCGAAGCTCAGGCTGACGAAGTCGCGATCGTCGACGGTGGAGTACTTGCCGTCGAAGTAGTTGGTGTAGGCCAGGCTGGCGGTGTAGGTGTTCAGGTAGTCGGCGTCGATACCCAGGCTGACTGCCTTGCGGCCTTCCTCGAAGTTGCCGCCGGGGCCGGGGGAGTAGCCGTCCACGTCGTGGGACCAGGCCACGTTGGGCTTGAGGTTCACACCGGCGAAGACGTCGTTGTAGTCCCAGATCGCACGGGCGCGGTAGCCCCAGGAGTCAGCGGTGGTGAAGCCGTCGCTTTCGCACTTGCGCGACAGGTTGTTCTGCGGACCGGAGCCCAGAGTGGACGCGTTGAGCGCCTCGCAGGTCGGGCGGCCGTTGAGGCTGCCGTTCAGCGGGCCCGGGCCGAACACGGGGTCACGGCCGTAGCGTGCATCGTTCTGGCTTTCCAGACCGCCAACGTGGGTCCAGCCGACTTCACCCACCAGGGTCAGACGCTCGGCGCCCATGACCTGATCGAAGAAGTGGGTGAAGGTGGTCTGCAGTTGGGTAACTTCCTTGCGGCGGTAGCCATGCAGGTCCTGGCCGGCGGTGCCGGTCAGCACGGAGGCGTTGTCGTAGACGTGGTTGCCGCCGATGGACACCGGGTCGAGGCCGGAATACAGGATGTCGGTGGTGTTCAACTGCACCGGTGCGTTCGGGCGGTAGCTGATCTCGCCCTGCCAGGCGGTACCGGTGGGCAGCGTGGTGGAGAAGCTCAGGCCGTACAGGCGGATGTCTTCGGGGTACTCGATGAAGTAGCTCGAGTTGCCCGCCATCGCCGCCGCGCCGGCCTGGGCCGCCAGGGACGGACTGATCGCCGCGATGTTGGTGATCAGTTGATTGATCTGCGCCACCTTGGAGGCATCGGCGCCACGACCGCTGAAGATCGGCAGGCGGCTGTGATAGTTCATGTAGTAACCGCCGAACTCGGTGTTCAGGCTGTCGGCGAAGTACTTCAGCGAGAAGCCGTATTGGCCGCTGTCGCGGGCGTCACGGTCCGGGCCGCGCTGGACCACCAGGCCTTCGTTCCACGGCGACGGGGTCACCGCCAGGTTCGGGCCAAGCAGGCCGTTCAGGGTGCGGATCGAGGCCGCGTTGTTGGTCAGCACCGCGAGGTTCTGGGTACAGCCGTCAGCCACCACGTCCGGCTGGGAGAAGAAGGTGCCGCAGTTGTCGACCACCGTCTGGTCCCACTCCAGCTGGTAGAAACCTTCAGCGGAAAGGTTCTCGGTGAGGTTCTGTGACAGGTAGAACATGTTCACCGGCACCAGGGCTTCCTTGATCTCGGAGCCCGGGCGGCGGAAGGCGGTGACGTCGAACGGGTTGATCACGCTGATACCGTTCTGGATGAAGGTACTTTCACCCCAGTTCACCACCTGCTTGCCCAGGCGCACGGTGCCCGGCAGGTCGGCGATGTTGTAGTTGTGGTAGATGAAGGCGTCGAGGATTTCACCGCCGGAGGCCTGGGCGGCTTCCTTGCGGTTGTGGTCGGAGAGCGGCTTGAACTCGGTGTTCTCATCCTTCTGCTCGAAGTCGTACCAGTACTTGCCGCGCACGAAGACGCCGGTGTCACCGTACTTGAGCTCGAGGTCGTGGATGCCCTTGAAGATCTTCGAGAAGGTCTTGCCGGCCTTGTAGTTCAGGTGGCCGTCGTCGGAGGTCTGGGACAGGCCCTTGCCGCCGTTGTTCACGCCGATGAGGTTGCTGTTCGGATTCTGCGTCGACCAGCTGGCCCCCACGGACAGCGTCGAGTCGAACGAGCCTTCGATTTCCCCGATGTTGAAGCTGACGGCGGAAGCAGGAGCCGCCAGCGAAGAAGCCAGGCTGACTGCCAGCGGCAACCGTGCCAGGCGCCAGATATGTTGCATGGTTTTCATCGACGCTACTCCATGTGTTTTTTGTTATGAGTAGCGGCGACTATATCCAGCGTCCTACGGTGCTTGATCGCTCGAAAGTGTGATTTGTCTTACAAAGGCCCTGACTAGACGCTTGCGCAGAGCCCGAGGTGGCGTGGTCACTGGGCTGCGCCGTGCCAAGCGCTTGCTTGGCACGGCCGCCCGCAATCCGTGACTTGCCGGTCGTCGGTCACACCGTGGAGAGGAAGGCGCTGCCGGCCTCTTGCCATTGGGCGATGTCTACCCGGATACGCTTCTTGTCGAGCTTGCCGACACTGGTCTTGGGAACTTCAGTAACAACGGCGATCTGCGAGGGAATTGCCCATTTGTTGATGTGGCCCTGCTCGACGAAAGGCTTGAGGTGCTCGCGCAGCGCCTTGGCATCCAGGGCCTGGCCGTCGCGCAACACCAGCAGGGCGAACGGGCGCTCGCCCCACTGCGGATCGGGCACGCCGACCACCGCGACTTCGCGCACCGCCGGATGACGGCTGATGAGGTCTTCCAGCTCCAGGGAGGACAACCATTCGCCGCCGGTCTTGATCACATCCTTGATACGGTCGCGGATATCGATGAAGCCCATGCCATCGAGGGTCGCCACGTCGCCGGTATGCATCCAGCCGCCGGCCCAGAGCTCCTCGCCCTTCTCCGGCTCGCGGAAGTAGCCCTGGGTCAGCCAGGGCGCGCGCAGCACCAGCTCGCCCTGGGACTCGCCGTCGGCCGGAAGGAACTGACCGTGTTCGTCCATGATCGCCGCTTCCACCAGTGGCACCGGCACACCGGCCTTGATGCGGTAGGTGGTGCGCTCATCCTCGCTGCCGGCGCAAAGCTCCTGGTTGAGGTAGCCACAGGAAATCAGCGGGCAGGTCTCGGACATCCCATAGGCGGCGGTGAGCTGGATGCCACGGGCCTTGGCGGCGTCATACAGCGCATGGTTCAGCGCGCTTCCGCCGATGATGATCTTCAGCCCGCCGAAGTCGTGGTCCCTGGCGCTGGCGGCGTTGAGCATCATCTGCAGGATGGTCGGCACGCAGTGGGAGAAAGTCACCTTCTCCTCGCGGATCAGCTTGCACAGCAATTCCGGCTCGTAACGCCCCGGATACACCTGCTTCACCCCCAGCATGGTCGCGACGTAGGGCACACCCCAGGCATGGACGTGGAACATCGGGGTGATCGGCATGTACACATCATCCGTGCCCATCAGGCGGATGCTGTCCAGGCTGCCGATGGTCGAAGCCATCGCCAGGGTGTGCAGTACCAGTTGGCGGTGAGTGAAGTACACACCCTTGGGGTTACCGGTAGTGCCGGTGGTGTAGAAGGTGGTCGCCACCGAGTTCTCGTCGAAATCGGGGAACGCGTAGCGCGGGCTGGCGGCGGCCAGCAGGGTCTCGTACTCGCCGACACAGTTGGGCAGCGCGCAGGTCTTGTCGGCGCCATCGGTAATCAGCAGGGTCTTTTCCACCGTGGTCAGTTGCCCGGCGATGCCCTGGTAAAGCGCGGCGAACTCGCTGTTGACCAGCACGAAGCGGTCGTCGGCGTGGTTCATGGTGTAGAGGATCTGGTCCGGCGAAAGACGGATGTTGATGGTGTGCAGCACCGCGCCGATCATCGGGATGGCGAACATGCACTCCAGGTAACGGTGGCTGTCCCAGTCCATCACCGCCACGGTGTCACCGGCCTTCACACCGGCCTCGGTCAGTACGTTGGCCAGCCGCGCAACGCGCTCGTTGAACGTGGCGTAGGTGTAACGCACGCTGTCGCGATAGACGATCTCCCTGCCCTTTTCATAACGGCTGCCGGACAGCAGCAGGCTCTTGATCAACAACGGATACTGATAGGCGTTCTGGGCAGCAGGGATGACGCGGGTTTTCAGCATGGCGTGCGCACTCTCAAGGCTGGATTTCGAGTTGAGTCTCATCAGGATGAGACCGACTCTAGAGCGCTGCGCCGAGCCATTCATCAGTCAAAAGAGTGATTTGCCGATGACTCTTTGGCGACATCCGGTCACGCGGTAGAATCCTGGCGCCCGGCCGTTCACGGCCGGTACCCGTATAGCGCATCACAACAAGAGCGAAGAGGTAAGTCATGTCCGAGATCGTCATCGTCAGCGGCGCCCGTACTCCCATGGGCGGCTTCCAGGGCAGCCTGTCCGGCGTTTCCGCCGTCGACCTGGGCGCCATCGCCATCCGCGAAGCCATTTCCCGTGCCGGCATCCAGCCCGAAGACGTACAGGAAGTGATCATGGGCAACGTGCTGCCCGCCGGTCTGAAACAGGGCCCGGCCCGCCAGGCGTCGCTGAACGCCGGCCTGCCCGCCGCCACCGGTTGCACCACCATCAACAAGCTCTGCGGCTCGGGCATGAAGGCGGTGATGCTGGCCCACGACCTGCTCAAGGCAGGCAGCAACAGCGTGATGGTCGCCGGCGGCATGGAAAGCATGTCCAACGCGCCCTACGTGATCGAGAAGGCCCGCACCGGCCTGCGCATGGGCCATGGCGAGATCAAGGACCACATGTTCCTCGACGGCCTGGAAGACGCCCGCACCGGCCGCCTGATGGGCTCCTTCGCCCAGGAAACCGCCGACCAGTACAACGTCACCCGCGAGGAAATGGACGCCTACGCCATCGAATCGCTGAAACGCGCCCAGGCTGCTATCAAGGATGGCTCGCTGGCCTCGGAAATCGTCCCGGTAACCGTCACCACCCGCAAGGGCGAGACCGTGGTGAAGGACGACGAGCAACCGCTGACCGCCAACCTGGACAAGATCCCCGGCCTGCGCCCGGCCTTCCGCAAGGACGGCACCATCACCGCGGCCAACGCCAGCTCCATCTCCGATGGCGCCTCTGCACTGGTCCTGATGACCGCCGAAGAAGCCGCCCGCCGCGGCCTCAAGCCGCTGGCGAAGATCGTCGCCCACGCCACCCAGAGCCAGGACCCGGCCGAGTTCACCCTGGCCCCGATCGGCGCCATGACCAACCTGTTCAAGAAGGCGGGCTGGAGCAAGGACGACGTCGACCTGTTCGAAATCAACGAAGCCTTCGCCATGGTCACCATGCTCGCCATGCGCGAACACGGCCTGGACCACGCCAAGGTCAACGTCTATGGCGGCGCCTGCGCCCAGGGCCACCCGGTCGGCTCCACCGGCTCGCGAATCATCGTCACCCTGATCAACGCCCTGCAGAAGAAGGGCGGAAAGCGTGGCGTCGCCTCGCTCTGCATCGGCGGCGGCGAAGCCACCGCGGTGGCGATCGAGCTGGTCTGATACTTCGTCGGGCATGAAAAAGGGGCGCCTCGGCGCCCCTTTTTCATTCGGAACAAAGCATTCCTGTAGGAGCGAGCTTGCTCGCGAACCGCTTCGACGTGGACTTGGTTCGCGAGCAAGCTCGCTCCTACGAAAAGCCGCGTTCAGCGCAGCTCGGTGAACGCCAGCTTGATCCCCAGCCCCACCAGCACCACGCCCATCATCCGGTCGAACCAATGGCCCATGCGCGCGAAGCCGGCGCGCACACGCTGCTGGCTGAACAACAGCGCAACCAGACAGAACCAGGTGGCAGTCGCAAAGGCCAGGTACACGCCGTATCCAGCCTGGACCAGCAACGGCGTGTGCGGGTTGATCACCACCGTGAACAGCGACAGGAAGAACAGCGTGGCCTTGGGATTCAGGCCGTTGGTGACGAAGCCGGCAACATAGGCACCTCGTGCCGTCCGTGCGACCGGCGCAGCAATGGCTTCAGTCGCCGCCGGGTCGGCCGGGCGTGCCCGCAGCGCCTTGATGCCGATGTACAGCAGGTACGCCGCCGCCAGCCATTTCAGTGCATTGAACAGCACGATCGACTGCGAGACGATCAGGCCGATGCCCAGCAACGAGTAGGTCACGTGCAGGAAGATCGCGCTGCCCACGCCCAGGGCCGCCCAGGTGCCGGCGCGGCGGCCGTGGGTCACGCTCTCGCGCACCACCACGGCGAAATCCGGGCCGGGGCTGGCCACCGCCAGCAGGTGAATGAACGCCACCGTGAGAAATTCCGCCCAGTACATCGCGCCTCCGAACAACCGCCGAGAAAACCTCATCTTCTATACGAATCGACCGGCAACCGACAAGCCGCTGGCAGGCGGCCCGGAAGCTAGTGCGCGCCAGCGTGGCCAAGACCGTGCAGCAGCGGCAGCTGACGCAGCGGGCAGGCCTGCCAGGGCGAAAGGTAGTCGGCGAAGGGGCTTATCCCGTCGAGCAACTCCATACCACTGCGGATAAGGCGCTTGCCGGCCTCCCAATCCTCGTTGGCCAGGGCATGGCCGAGCACCATCGAGATCAGGTATTGCTCCCAGCAATCGAACGCCGCACGGGCCTGACGAGCCATGTGGCGCAGGGCATTCCAGAGCGTCTCTTCATCCAGCAACCCGGCGCTGAAAGCCAGCCGCGCACCGAAGGCTGCACGCTCCAGATCGTAGGCCAGCAGGGTCTGACACTCCTCGATCATCTCCGGATCGTGCCCGGCCTTGAGCAATGCCCGCCGCGCCTGCTCGAAGCGCGTCCCACAGGCCACTCCACCAGATTGCCGCTTACCGCCCACGGTGCCGAGTTGCCCAAGCAAGGGGTCCAGCTTCAGTCGACTGCCATGGCCCATCAGCCACTCCATACGCTGGAGAACCCCATTCTGGTCGGTGGCGCTCCAACGTTCGGCGAGCCAGGCCCGGTTCAGTTCCCGTTCATGGTCCGCAATTGCCAGGGCATCGGCACGCGCGCCGCCGCTGGTGGCAATCATCGCCCCGAAGGCCAGCAGTGCCCGCTGCGCAGGAAGGCCGAGCCTTTTGACCGAGTGTTCCGAGTGCAGGACCACCTCGGCCACCTGTATGCCCGCCAGCGGATGCGCCTGCCACAGGCCAGCCAGCGCAGTGCCTTCGCGCTTGCCCCCCATGAGTTCCTTGAACGCACGGATCGCCAGCGAAGTTTGTTGCCCGTCGCGCAGCAGGGTTGCCCGTCCCAGCACGAAGGAGGCGGCGTAGGCCTGCCAGTCGGCGAAGGTTCGGATCGCCGCGTCGGCCACCCAGGCCAGGGTCAACCAGGCTTCGGCTTCGGTGAGGTATCCACAGGCGCGGCAGCGACGTGCCAGCCAGGCGATGCATTCGTAGTCATGGGCGGCCATCGACAAATGGCACGGCAACGCCAGGCCGGCCTTGACCCAGGCCTGCTTCGCCCGCTGCCAGCGCAGCCGCTGCTCACCGTCGAAGGCACTGGATTCGTTGCGCTGCAGGCGCTGAAAGTCACCGTCCAGTAGCTGGCCGTGGGCTTCGAGCAACATGTCCTGCAAGGTGCTGCGAGCCGAACCGGCATCGCCGATGCCCCAGCATTCGCCCAGCTCCCTGGCCAGACCGGCGGCGACCTCAGGGCGCTCGCGAACCAGCGAGTGACCAACCGCCCCATTACAGGCAGCCATCAGTGCGCCGAAGCACAGCAGGGCCTCAGGACCGGCCGAGGGGCTCGGGCGGCGTCGCCGCGCCCGTGGCCCGGGAGAATGCGCACCACCGCGCAGCCCGACGCGTGCGCCGAGCGCCCGAATAGCTGTGAGGCTGGAAAGAATCCATCCCATCATCGCGGCTCACCTCAAGATTTCGATGAGTGCAATCTACGAAGCCATTGGCGCTCGGCGGATGAGGGAAAACTGAAACGCCTGTCAGACTTTTCAATCAAACATCTACCATCAGTGCAAGGCAGCCCAGCCGTGCGCTCGCGGGAAGCCAGGGTTGTCCGCGGCGGCGGTTGTGCCGAGAATCCCCTTCATCCCGCCCTTCCGATCAAGGTGTCATCGCTCATGAATCCTGCTCGCGCCGTCTTCCTCGACCATGCCTCCCTAGACCTCGGTGACCTCGACCTCGCGCCGCTGCGCGCGCCCTTCGGCGAACTGGTCCTGCACGGGCGCAGCGACACGCAGCAGGTGGCCGAGCGGCTGCAGGGCGCGCAGGTGGCGATCAGCAACAAGGTGCGCATCGGCGCCGAAGTGTTCGCGCAATGCCCTGATCTCAAGCTGATCCTGGTGGCCGCCACCGGCACCAACAACGTCGACCTCGAAGCCGCACGCCAGCACGGCGTGACCGTGAGCAATTGCCAGGGCTACGGTACCCCGTCGGTGGCCCAGCACACCCTGATGCTGTTGCTCGCCCTGGCCACCCGGCTGCCGGATTACCAGGCGGCGATCCGCGAAGGCCGCTGGCAGAAGTCGCCACAGTTCTGCCTGCTGGACTTCCCCATCGTCGAACTGGAGGGCAAGACCCTCGGCCTGCTCGGCCACGGCGAACTGGGTGGCGCGGTGGCGAAGCTCGCCGAAGCCTTTGGCATGCGCGTGCTGCTCGGCGCCCTGCCCGGCCGCCCGCCGCGCGCCGATCGCCTGGCGCTGGAGGAGTTGCTGCCGCAAGTAGATGCCCTGACGCTGCACTGCCCGCTGACCGAAGCCACGCGCAACCTGATCGGCCAGCGCGAACTGGACCTGATGAAACCCAGCGCCTTCCTGATCAACACCGCCCGCGGCGGGCTGGTCGACGAGCAGGCGCTGGCCGACACCCTGCGTCGCGGCCACCTGGGCGGCGCCGCATTCGACGTACTCAGCGTGGAACCGCCGAAGGACGGCAACCCGCTGCTGGCCGGCGATATCCCGCGCTTCATCCTCACCCCACACAGCGCCTGGGGCAGCCGCGAGGCCCGGCAGCGCATCGTCGGCCAGTTGAGCGAGAACGCCGCCAGTTTCTTCGCCGGCGAACCGCGCCGGGTGGTGGCGCCATGAGCCTGCACCTGGTTTGCGGCGACGGTGCCGCCGATGCCCTGCGCCGCGCGGTCGAAGCAGGCGTGCTGACCGAGAAGAAAATCCGCGTGATGCCGGACGACCTGGCCGTCGGCCCGCTGAGTGACGTCGACACCCCACCCTGCCAGCAACGCGCTGCGTTCTGGCACGAGCTGGGCGGCGAGGCCCTGCAGGACAGGGAAATCGCCATCGAACTGGCCACCGAAGTGAACTGGCTGCGCAGCCCCGACGTACCCGCCGTCACCCTCTGGCACGGCGACAGCGCCAGCGAGCAACTGCTGCTGCGGCGAGTCTGCGCGCTGCTACCCGCGCACGTCTCCCTGCGCAGCGTTGGCGCCGGCAGCGGCCAGTGCCGCAGCGAGGACCGCCACGCCATCGCCATGCTCAAACCCGAGGAACTGGCCAACGCCCTGGCCGGCAGTCATGAACTGGAAGCCACCAAGCGCCAGCGCCTGGGCGCGGACTGGCAGCGTGCGCTGCTCGAGAACGCCGAGTTGCGCCTGTGGCTCGATGGCCAGTTGAGCGGCACCGGTTACGCACACATCGACCGCATCCTGCTGGATAGCGCCAGCGAATCCTGGCGCCCGGTGCAATCGCTGATCGGGCCGACCATGGCTTACGTCGACGGCCTGTTCGTCAGCGACCTGTTGGCCGCCTGGCGCCTGCGCGCACAAGTCGCGGCCGGCGCCCTGGAACTGCGTGGCGAGGACTTCTGGAAGAACGCCGAGGTGCGGCTCGCCTAGGCTCGGCCGCGGCAGCCCTGCTAAACTCGCGCCCTTTTTTCGAGGAGGCCGCATGTCCAACGCCCCCACCAGTGAAGTGCTGCTGCGCCAGATCGAGCGCTTCCAGGGCCGCGTCCTGCTCGCCGGCCTGCCCGCCGACGCCCTGCTCGGCGACCTGCCCCAGGCGCAAGGCTGGAGTTGGCACGCCGGCGAGGCCCGGCAGCTCGAAGCCCGCTACGCCGGCCGCTGCCACTTCGGCGCCACTCCGCCCGAGGGTCAGTTCGACGCCGCTGTGCTGTTCCTGCCCAAGTCCCGAGAACTGACCGATTACCTGCTGGCCGCGCTGGCCAGTTGCGTGCCGGACGGCGAGCTGTACCTGGTCGGCGAGAAGCGCGCCGGTGTCGAACGCGCCAGCAAGCAGCTCGGTGAATTCGGCCGCGCCAGCAAGCTCGACAGCGCTCGCCACTGCCAGCTTTGGCACACGCACATCGACGGCGCCCCAACAGCGCCCGACCTGCATGCCCTCGCACAACGCTATGAACTGCCCCTGGCCGACGGCCCGCTGCAAGTCATCACCCTGCCGGGCGTGTTCAGCCATGGCCGCCTGGATCGCGGCAGCGCGCTGCTGCTGGAGCACCTGGACAAGCTGCCGGTCGGTCACCTGCTGGACTTCGGCTGTGGCGCCGGCGTGCTCGGCGCGACGCTCAAGCGACGATATCCACAAAGCCGGCTGACCCTGCTGGACGTCGACGCCTTTGCCGTCGAAAGCAGCCGCCTGACCCTGGCCGCCAACGGGCTGGAAGGCGAAGTGATCGCCGGCGACGGCATCGACGCCGCACCGAGCGAGCTGGCCGCCATCGTCAGCAACCCGCCCTTCCACCAGGGCGTGCACACCAGCTACGCCGCCACCGAACACCTGTTGCGCCAGTCCGCCCGCCACCTGGCGCCCGGCGGCGAGCTGCGCCTGGTGGCCAACAGCTTCCTGAAATACCCGCCGCTGATCGAACAGCACCTGGGCCATTGCCGCACCCTGGCCGAGGCCGACGGCTTCCGACTCTACAGCGCCCGGCGCTGATCCCAGGCTCGCACTACACTCCACCGAGCCTGCCCGGATCGGCGCATCGCCGCTCGCCCTGAACTATCGAGGACACCCGTGAATCGCAGAATCAAAGATGACGTCGAACTGACATTCGCCATGGGGCCGAAGGAGAAGCCGCATCACCTCAAGCGCTCCCTCAAGCCACGCCACCTGAACATGATCGCCATCGGCGGCTCCATCGGCACCGGGTTGTTCGTCGCCTCCGGCAGCACCATCGCCACCGCCGGCCCCGGCGGAGCGTTGCTGGCCTACGCACTGATCGGGCTGATGGTGTTCTTCCTCATGACCAGCCTGGGCGAACTGGCGGCCTACATTCCCGATTCCGGCTCGTTCTGCACTTATGGCAGTCGGTTCATCGACGATGGCTTCGGTTTCGCCATGGGCTGGAACTATTGGTACAACTGGGCGGTGACCATCGCTGCGGAGCTGGTGGCGGCGCAACTGGTGATGAAGTTCTGGTTCCCGGAAGTCTCCGGCATGTACTGGAGTGCCGGCTTCCTCGGCATCATGTTCATGCTCAACTTCTTCTCGGTGAAAGGCTTTGGCGAGAGCGAGTTCTGGTTCGCGCTGATCAAGGTCGTCGCCGTGGTGATCTTCATCGGCATCGGCCTGGCCAGCATCATCGGCATCATGCACGGCATCGACAGCCCCGGTTTCAGCAACTTCACCACCGGCGATGCGCCTTTCGTCGGCGGCCTACAGGCGATGATCGGGGTGGCGATGATCGCCGGCTTCTCGTTCCAGGGCACCGAGCTGATCGGCGTGGCCGCGGGCGAGTCTGAGAACCCGCAGAAGTCCATTCCCATCGCCATCCGTCAGGTGTTCTGGCGAATCCTGATGTTCTACATCCTGTCGATCTTCGTCATCGGCATGCTGATTCCCTACACCGATCCGAACCTGCTCAAGACTGACAGCAGCGACATCAGCACCTCGCCCTTCACCCTGCTGTTCGAGCGCGCGGGCCTCGCCGCCGCGGCCGGCGTGATGAACGCGGTGATCCTCTCGGCAATCCTCTCCGCGGGCAACTCGGGCATGTACGCTTCCACCCGGATGCTCTACACCATGGCCACCCAGGGCAAGGCGCCGCGCCTGTTCACCCAGGTGTCCGAGAGCGGTGTGCCGCGCTACGCGCTGTACGCCACCACGCTGATCGGCGCGCTGTGCTTCCTCACCAGTTTCATCGGCGACAAGACCGTCTACACCTGGCTGCTGAACGCCTCGGGCATGTGCGGCTTCATCGTCTGGCTGGGCATCGCCGTGTCGCACTACCGCTTCCGCAAGGGCTTCGTGCTGCAGGGCGGCAACCTCGACGACCTGCCCTACCGCGCCAAGTGGTTCCCCTTCGGCCCGCTGTTCGCCTTCGTCCTCTGCCTGGTCATCACCCTGGGGCAGAACTACCAGGCCTTTGTCGGCGACCACGTGGACTGGGCCGGCCTGGTCGCTACCTACATCACCATCCCGCTGTTCCTCGCCATCTGGCTGGGCTACCGCTTCAAGAACAAGACCCGCTTCATCCGCTACGAAGACATGGACATTCGCCCCACCCGCGAATGATCCGACGCGCAGGCTTGCCCAAGTCCGAGGACTTGGGCAGAATGCGCCCCGTCCTAGGGGAGTAGTCTCCCGCGAGCGCCCTGCTCGCCCGGTACGCGTCAACACACTTGGTCCGCAGACCATGGCGCGTACGATCCAGGCCTGCAGCGTTCAGGCCCGGGTTTGACAAGACCTATGACACGAGCAACCTGACCCGGGGCGGGCAGGTGGCGCGTGTCATGGTGATTAGTCGACCCGCCCCCTTTAGGAACGCCTGATGGAATCCCTCTTCGTCCCCACCCTGATCGTTGCCCTCGCGGAAATCGGCGACAAGACGCAACTGCTCGCGCTCGTCCTCGCCGCGCGTTTCCGCAAGCCCTGGCCGATCATCGCCGGGATCATCGCCGCCACCCTGGCCAACCACTTCGCCGCCGGCGCCGTCGGCAGCTGGGTCGCCAGCTTCTTCTCCGAAGCCACGCTGAGCTGGGTACTGGCCGTGTCCTTCCTGGCCGTCGCCGGCTGGACTCTGATCCCGGACAAGCTGGATGACGACGAAGAAGGTTCGCTGAAGAAATTCGGCCCCTTCCTCACCACCCTGATCGCCTTCTTCCTCGCCGAGATGGGCGACAAGACCCAGGTCGCCACGGTGATGCTGGCCGCGCAGTACCCGCACTTCTGGCTGGTAGTGATCGGTACCACCCTGGGCATGCTGATCGCCAACGTACCGGTGGTCCTGGCCGGCAACTTCGCCGCCGAGCGCCTGCCGCTGAACCTGATCCGCCGCCTGGCTGCCGCAGCCTTCGCCGTCCTCGGCCTGGCCGCCGTGTACCACGCGCTGAAACTGGGCGGCGTGTTCTGACCGACAGCTTTTCGAAGGGAGGCTGGCGCGCCGGCCAATGCCTGTGTATCGCCTGCGATACACAGTGGCGTTTCCGCCTCCTACGACAAAGGATGTCGCCATGCCGGAAAAAGACCTGAAGAAAGTCGCCCGCCATCACATCGACCTGGCCTGGAACAAGGGGCACCTGGCGCTGGTGGAACAACTGCACAGCCCGGACTTCATCTACAAGAGCGCCTTCACTGCCCAGCCGCTGGACAACGCCGGTTACCGGGCCCTGGTGGAGGAAATCCGTGGCGGCATGGATGACCTGGAAGTGGCCGTCGAGGAGTGCATCCGCGAGGGCAACAAGGTCTTCACCTGGAGCACGTTGATGGGCTGCATCGTCAGGCCTGTGCTGGGTTACCCGGCCAGCGACCGCATCGTCAGCATCTCGGCCATGGGCTTCTGGGTGTTCAACAGCCAGGACCAGGTGCAGGAGTTGTGCACGCTGTTCGACATGGAAAGCTTCCGCGCACAGATGGGGCTGCCCAATCGACCGTTCGCGGAGAAGGCGCTGCCCTGACAAAGAAAAAGCCCGGCATCCGCCGGGCTTTTCTTTATTCGTTCCCGGTGCTGCTCTTGTAGGAGCGAGCTTGCTCGCGAACAGGAGTCACTCGGTGTTATGCGGTTCGCGAGCAAGCTCGCTCCTACAGTGACCCTAGCCTCGAGCTCAGAGGTAATCGTTGGCGTGGAACCAGGAAATGGCCCGCTCCAGCGTATCCTGCAACGGCACATGCGACTCGAAGCCCAGCTCCTCCCGCGCCTTGCGGCCGTCGAGGAACTGCCCGCCGGCCATCACCTCGATGGCGGTGTCGTCAAGCAACGGCATCTTGCCGGTCAGGCGATAGCGCCAGCGCCCCAGGGTCGCCAGCGCGCGGGCGCGGTGCAGCGGCATCGGCGTTGGCGCCGGCTTGCCCAGCAACCTGGCGATGGTCGCGGTCAGCTCGGCCATCTCGATGTTGTGCCCGGTGAGCAGGTAACGCTCCCCTACCCGGCCACGCTCCAGAGCCTTGAGCAGACCGCGCCCGGCCTCGGAGGCATCGATGACATTTCGCCGCCCCGGCACGTAATGCAGCATCTCATCGCGGCCGATGGCGGTGATCAGGCGCCCGGTGGTCGGGCCGATGTCCAGCTCGCCCAGCACCATGCCGGGAATCCCGATCACCACCGGCAGCCCGCCGCGAGCCTGTTCTCGGGCCTGTTCGTCCAGCGCCCACTTGCACATCACGTAGGCACTCTTGCCGGTGGGCAGCCCTTCGTAGAACAGCCCTTCGTGCCCCGGCAACCCTTGCGGATGCGAAGGCATGGCGAACGCCGAGCCGACGTAGAGGATGCGCGGCACCTTGGCCTGCAGGCAGGCCGCATAGAAATGGTTGGTCAGGTCCAGTGCGCTGGCGACTTCCTCCTGCCAGCGGCGCGGCCGCACCGGGTAGTAGCCGGCGCTGAAAATCACCGCATCGAGGCCGCTCAGCGCGCGGGCCATGCCCTGGTGATCGAAGAGTTCGGCTACCCGGCACTCAGGCTCCAGGTAGGCCAGGCGCTGGATCTGCGACGAGGGTCGGTGGATCAGCACCAGCTGGTGGCCGGCCGCCTTGATCGCGCGGGCGGCGTGGTGGCCCAGGAGCCCGGTGGCTCCGAGTACAGCGATTTTCACGGGTGCTCCCTGTTCACTGGATAAAGCGGCGCAACCTTACGCCGCTCCTGGCCGTTCGAGAGAATCACGAACCACTGCTTAATGGGTCTTGGCCTGCTCGTAGAGCGGCATGACCTTCGGGATGGCGGCCTGCAGGTTGGCCATCCGCGTGCTATCCGCCGGGTGGGTGCTGAGGATTTCCGGCGGTGCGTCGCCCCCGGCTTGCCCCATCTTCTGCCACAAGGTGATAGCGGCGTTGGGGTTATAACCGGCCCGCGCTGCCAATTCCAGGCCAATCAGGTCGGCCTCGTTCTCATTCTGCCGACTGTTGGGCAGCGTCATGCTGTATTCGACGACCTGGTGGGCGAGGTCCACGCTGGTCTGGCCCAGGCCCAGCAACTGGCCGCCCAGGCCGAGGCCGACCTGTTCGGCATAGGCGCGGGACATGGCCTCGCGGCCGTGCTCGCGCAGGGCGTGGGCGATTTCGTGGCCCATCACCGCGGCGAGTTCGTCGTCGGTCAGCTTCAGCTTATCGATCAGCCCGGTGTAGACGATGATCTTGCCGCCGGGACCGCAGTTGGCATTGAGCTCGTCGCTCTGGATCACGTTGACTTCCCACTTCCACGACGGCGCATCCTGGCGGAATGCGCCGGTCTGCGGGATCAGCCGGTCGGCGATGGCCTTCACGCGCTTGGCGTCGCTGCTGCTGGCATCCAGCTTGCCGGCCTTGGAAGCCTCGCTGAGGGTCTGCTGGTAGGACTGCGCATACATCTGGTCGACCTGCGCGCTGGACAGCATGCTGAACATGGTCTGTTTACGCTCGACGCCAACGACGCCGCCGCTGGTGGTGTTCACCTGCTGGCAGGCAGTAAGCATCAGCGCGGCGGCCAGGCCGGCGATACGGAAAACTCTGGGCATGTTGCTCTCCCGAAACAATGCAATCTCCCACGGACAGCGCGCATGGTAGGCCCACCCCCGGTGCCCGGCAACTGCCAGGAAACAGCCGGCGCAGCAGTGACTTACGAAACCGGACCGGCTGATCGGAAGATGCCGGGGGCCATCTGTCGTGGCATAGGCAGCAGAGGCCATCGCACCGGCGCGCCTCCACCACGGAACAACCGTCGCCGGCGCCCTCGTCCCCCGTTCAAGCACAGGTTCAAGGCGCTCGGCGCAGCCGAGTAATTTCATTTTGACATCACATGCTAGACCTCCCGGCCAGCGCCGACAATCCTGCGACAGGCGGTGAACAGCCGCGTTACAACCCATTACAACGGCCGCCTAAGGAATTTCCCCGGTCCTGCCGATACAGATAGACACGCAGGCTTCTGGCGCATTCCGGGTACCCGTATGAAATTCAAGTCGATCCAGTTTTCCGTGGTGGCGCTGGCCGGTGCCAGCGTTCTGGCAGTGGTCGCGGCGCTGGTGCTGTACGCATTGTTCGCCGGCTCTCGGACCCAGGCGCTGGTGCAGGAGCGCACCCAGGCGCTGCTCGAACAGGTGATCAACGAACGCCTGGTGGCCATGGCGCGCGGCCAGGTCGCCCAGATCCAGCGCGAGCTGGAGTACCCCCTGACGGTCGCCCGCGACCTGGCCAATACCAACGCCCTGCTCGACGAAACCGACGCCAATGGCCAGCCGCTGCTGGGCATCGGTCGCGCCGGCATGTCCAACCTGCTGCGCCAGACCGTGGCGCAGAACCCCAAGCTGCTCGACGCCTTCGCCGGCTGGGAACCCAACGCCTTCGCCGGCAACGACAGCCAGTACTCGGGGCTACCCGGCTATGACGCCAGCGGCCGCTTCATGCCCTGGTGGTACCGCAAGGACGGCGGCCTCACCGTCGAGGCCATGGGCGACACCCTGGAAAGCCAGAAGATGCAGCCCACCGGCGTGCGTGAAGGCGAGTACTACCTGTGCCCGAAAGAGAAGCACCAGCCGTGCATCATCGACCCGGCGCCCTACGAAATGGGCGGCAAGATGGTGCTGATGTCCTCCTTCAACGCGCCGATCATGGTCAAGGGCCAGTTCAAGGGCACCGTCGGCGTCGACCTGTCGCTGGACTTCATCCAGGACCTGCTCAAGACCGCCGACAGCCAGCTCTACGACGGCGCCGGCGAGATGGCACTGATTTCCACCAACGGTCGCCTGGTCGCGTACACCAAGGACCCAGCCAAGCTCGGCGAATCCGCCAGCAGCGTGCTCGACGCCAATGAGGTGGCCAACCTGGCCAAGCTCACACTCGATCAGCCGCTGACCTCACTGGACAAGGAGCACGGCCATATCGAACTGTTCCTGCCCTTCACCATCGCCGACTCCGGCGCGCGCTGGACGCTGATGCTGCAATTGCCGCAGGAAGCCGTGCTGGGCGATCTGAACAAGCTGCAGAACGATCTGAAATCCCAGCGCGACAGCGACACCCTGGGCATGACCCTGGTCGGCCTGCTGATCGCTGCCATCGGCCTGGCCGTGATCTGGCTGGTCGGCCACGGCATCGCCCGCCCGCTGCGCCAGCTGGTCGGCATGCTCGACGACATCGCCCAGGGCGAAGGCGACCTGACCCGTCGCCTGACCAGCGACCGCGCCGACGAACTGGGTTCCATCGCCAAAGGCTTCAACACCTTCCTGGTCAAGCTGCAGGGCATGATCGGCCAGGTGGTGACCTCGGTGCAGCACGTCAGCGATTCCTCCGAGCACACGGCCGACATCGCCATCCGCACCAACCAGGGCGTGCAGAAGCAACTGGCGGAAATCGAACTGGTGGCCACCGCCGTCCACGAGATGACCGCCACCGCCCAGGACGTGGCGCGCAACGCCACCCACGCGGCAGAAGCGGCCAACCATGCCGACCAGGCCGCGCACCACGGCAAGCGCATCGTCGAGAGCAGCTCCACGGCGATCCAGGCGCTAGCCAGCGAGATCGGCCGCGCCGTCGGTGTGGTGCAGTCGCTGGCCCGCGACAGCGAGAATATCAACGCGATCCTGGTGGCCATCCGCGGCATCGCCGAGCAGACCAACCTGCTGGCGCTCAACGCCGCCATCGAGGCGGCCCGCGCCGGCGAACAGGGCCGCGGCTTCGCCGTGGTCGCCGACGAAGTGCGTAACCTGGCGCAGAAGACCCAGCAGGCCACCGAGGAAATCCAGTCGATGATCCAGCAACTGCAGAACGGCACCCGCGAAGTGGTGCAGGTGATGCAGCAGAGCCAGGACAAGACCGAAGACAGCGTGCGCCATGCCGGCGAAGCGGCCCAGGCGCTGGAGTCGATCACCCAGGCGGTGTCGGTGATCAACGACATGAACACCCAGATCGCCAGCGCCGCCGAGGAGCAGAGCGCGGTGGCCGAGGACATCAACCGCAACGTCAGCAACATCGGCATGGTCGCCAACCAGGTGGCCGGCGGCGCCGACGAGGCCTCCCAGGCCAGCGCCGAGCTGACCAAGCTGGCCGAGCAGCAGCGGCGGCTGGTGAATCAGTTCAAGGTGTGAGGCATGCCGTCTGACGCCACGGCGTCAGACGGCCACCCATGGCGACATGGGTTTCGTAGGAGCGGACTCTGTCCGCGATGGCCCCCAGCTCGCGCGGAAACATCGCGGATGAATCCGCTCCTACGGGAATGCTCTCAAGCGGGCGTCAGACACTCCGGCCCATTGCAGGCGGGGTCGTTGATGAAATGCGCCAGCGCCTGCTCGCGCAACCGCGCCTGGGGCAACAGCAGCAACTCATTCAAGCGCGCCGTTTCAGTGTCGCTCGACAGCCACTGCGCCTGCTCGGCGACATCCAGAACCAGAGGGCGACGCATGCCGCCCGCCTCCTGGGTCAGCATCGCCACGCTGTAATAGGTGTGGCCCTCCACCGGATACGCCTCCCACACCCCCGCGAAGCAGATCAGGCCGCCACCGGAAACCCAGTGCGGCCGCTTGCGCACGCCGCGCCACTCGTAGAAGCCGTTGGCCGGCAGCAGGCAGCGGCGCTGGGCAAAGGCATCGCGGAACATCGGCTGTTCGGCGATGGTTTCGACACGGGCATGGGCGGGAGTGCGTGACAGGTCCTTCAACCAGGCAGGCGTCAGGCCCCAGCGCGCGAGGTCGGCATGGCGTGTGCCGTTCTCCTCGCGCAGCATCAGCACGCGCGCGCCGGGCGCGAGGCTCCACTGCGGCTGCAGGTCGGCAGGGAAGCCGGCGCTGTCGGCCAGCTCGCGGTTCCAGCGGAACAAGGCGTAGCGGCTGGTCATCGGGACTCGTTGAAGGGATTCAGCAAAGCAGGACGCCCGGGCCGCCTTCGTGATCGTCAGCGGGCCCCGGCAAGGGTTGCGCGGCATTGTACGCGGCGATCAGCTCCCGCGCCCGCTCGGCCATCTCATCCTCGACCCAGAGGTGCAGCAGCCCCATGCCCGGCAACTCGCCGATGCCGCCGACCAGGTGACGCCCGCCCAGGTGCGACGAAATGCCCTCGTTGGCCAGCATGCCACCCAGCAGTTCGGCTTCGATCAGGTCGGCAGGTGCGTAGATTCGCTGCATCAATCGTCCTCGCGCTGGACTTCCAGGGACCATTCCACCCCATCGGTGTGGAGCTGGAACAGGATCGGCCGGCAACACACCGGGCAATCTTCATAGTAGCTCTGGTCGCCTCCGGAAAGGTCGAGCACAGCCTCGGCCGGCTCGCCGCAATAAGGGCAGGAATAGGCCTGACTTTCGAGCATCGCTGGTTCCCCCGTGACTTCCGTTTATAATCGCGCGGTCTTTTTGGGCGCCCGCCTGACCGGTGAGTCGGCGGCATACCCTTCCGGACCGTCTACATCGCGGCCCGACCCGTGATACCCCCGAGCATTCATTAGAGAGCATGATGGGCGAGTTCGAAGCCATCCGACCGTACAACGACGCCGAAGTCCCGGCTGTCCTGCAGCGCCTGCTGAGCGATGACGCCTTCCTCGGCGCGCTGGCGCGTTACCGTTTCCCGCGTCTGTCCGGTCCGTTCGGCTGGCTGCTCAGACCTCTTATAGCCCATCGGCTGGCCCGCGAAGTCACCGGCATCCGCAGCGTCGTCGCGCTGCAGGACAAGTTCGAGCCCTACGTCGACCGGACCATCGAGCACGCCACCGACGGCGTCACCTATTCGGGCGTCGAGCGCCTGAAATCCGGCCGCGCGTACCTGTTCATAGCCAACCACCGCGACATCGTGATGGACCCGGCCTTCTGCAACTACGCGATCTTCCACGCGAAGCTGCCGACGCCGCGCATCGCCATTGGCGACAACCTGCTGCAGAAGCCCTTCGTCAGCGACCTGATGCGCCTGAACAAGAGCTTCATCGTGCACCGCTCCATCAGCGGCCGGCGCGAGAAGCTGGCGGCGTACCAGAACCTCTCGGCCTACATCAATCACTCGATCTGCCAGGACGTCCAGTCGATCTGGATCGCCCAGGCCGAAGGCCGCGCCAAGGACGGTGACGACCGCACCGATTCGGCGATCCTCAAGATGTTCCACATGAGCCGCAAGGACGAGCCGTTCGCCGAGGTGATCCGCGAGCTGCACCTGATCCCGGTGTCCATCAGCTACGAATACGACCCCTGCGACGCCGCCAAGGCCCGCGAGCTGTACACCCGCGCCACCACCGGCGAGTACAGGAAGGCGCCGGGCGAGGACGACCGCAGCATCGTGCAGGGCATCACCGGCTACAAGGGCCGGGTGCACATCAACTTCGGCGAGGAGATCACCGGCGACTTCGCTGACGCCAAGCAGCTCGCCGCCGAGCTGGACCGGCAGATCCTCGGCAACTACCGGCTGTTCCCGGTGCATTACCTCGCCTACGAGGCCTCCGAGCTGCGCGATGCCGCGCTGAACGTGCCCCGCGCCGAGACTCTGTTCAAGGCCGAGGAACTGCAGCGTGCGCGCACCGAATGGGAGCGTCGCCTGGGCGAATGCCCCGTGGAGCAGCGCGGCCACCTGATCCTGCAGTACGCCAACCCGGTGTTGAACCAATACCGGCTCAAGCCGCAGGCATGAAAAAAGGCGCCCTCGGGCGCCTTTTGCTTTCGCTCGTTACTGGCCGAGCTGCGTGCTGTACCAGCTCACGGCAAGCGCCAGCGTCATGCAGGCAAAGCCGAAACGGTAGAAGAAGCGATTCATCCGCGCGGTCGGCTCGACGCTGTCCAGGGGGACCGGTGCGACTTCGCTTTCGGCAGCCAGGCGCGCCAGGGCGAGGCGTTCACGGCGACGGGTCGCCAGCAGCAGCCAGCCTCCGGCCAGGGCGAAGAACAGGGCCAGGTCGTTCACGATACGACCGGGATGGGCCTGGAAGAGACTCCAGAGCGCCTGCAGCGACATCACAACCTCCGCTTCAGAACTGCACGCCAACGACTTCGAAGCAAAGCGGGGTCAGTCTGGACGAACGGGCATGGCCCGTCATGGATGAGAAACAATCGTCGCGCATTTTATCCGCTGGCCATGCTTCGCAGCCAGCGCGCAACGCTTATTTACGACGAGCGTAAGAATTATCGAGAAATGGTCTAAGACCTCTCCCGCGCATTGGCACGTTGCTGGCTTTACCGAATTCTGCCACTCGAAGTCTTTCGCCAAGGAGATTCGCCATGCTCGAAATCGTCCCCCACGAAAACGCCTATCTGATCGAACACCTGGAAGAAATCGAAGCTGTCGTCACCGAACTCTCGTTCAACGTCCAGGATGACCATTGGCTGGTCTACACCCAGGCCTGTGGCCACGAGCACCTGGACCTGCCGGAAGCCGACGAGCGCATGCGCCTGGTCGAGGTCGACCCGTACCGCCAGGCCGCCTGATCCGCCGATCGGCCGCCCACGAAAAAGCCCGGCATCTGCCGGGCTTTTTCATTGCCGCCTCGATCAGCGCTGGTTCAGCGTCTGGCCGATGGTCGGGTCCTTGAACACGCGGGTCAGCGCGTCGCTGAGCACTTCGCTCACCAGCTTGGTGTTGGTCGCCTCGTTGGGCGCCATGCCGAAACGCTGGTTGGTCGAAGCGCCATAACGGCCACTGTAGCGACGGGTGCCGCTCTGCACGTCAGCGCGGAAGGTGGCGCCGATGTCCGCCTCGGTCACGTACATGCCTTCCTTGGGCGACTGGTACTTCAATTCGGCCAGGGTCAGGGTCAGTTGCGGGGCGTTATAGGCGTTGGCCGACGGGGTGAAGCCCAGCAGGCGCACGGCGGTCTCAGCCTGCAGCTGCAGCTTTGGAATCACGTCCTCGCTGCGCACGGTGAGCTGGCTGGTTTCCGAATACAGGCCACCACGGGTGCCCAGCGCGGTGCTCGGGCGACCGTCGACGACTTTCACCACTACCGGCTGGCCCTGGCCAACGGCGGCGACCGGCCCCTTGAACTCGGGCGTCGGGTTGAGTTGTTGCGGGCTGAGGGCGCAGCCGGTCAAGGTCAGGCTGGCGGCAGCGATAAAGCCGAGCAACAGGCGAGGCAGCATGCTCATCTCTCCATGGGGTAAGCGATGGCCGGCAGTATACCGGCGGGCAGCGCAGTCAGATAGCGCTTGGCCATTGGACGCGGAACCCGTTCTCAGGGTTCCCTCGCCACGCGTCGTTAGGCCGCCTTGACCCACCTGCAGGCAAGACGCACCGGGACGGGGCACAAATGGCAAATCAAGGGGAGCACACTAGGAAAAAAGTCTAAGGTGCAGAGCTTTTTTTTGTGTTTCGCCGTTATAATCGCCCCCCGATTATAAGGACGCCTCCTGGTCGGGCCCCGCACGATGCCGACACACCGTGTCTAGCCTCTGCCACCCCTCAAAGAGAGTCGCCACTCGCCTCGGTCACTGGCCGTCGCGCTTTGTACGTTCGTTGCGCAGAACTTGGCAAGGATGCAGCCGCCCCCTCCGCACGGAGACCGGACCGGCCCGCGACGACGATCCCCTTTGAGCTTCACGCCTCCAAAAGAGCGTGATCGAAGGTTTTTCACTACTTCACGAGAGTGTGGCGAGCAATGAAGAGTTTTGCGTTGGTAGCACCATTGACGTCTGACCCCGCAGCACTGAATCGCTTTTTCGGCACCGGAAGCCGCGCATAAGCGCCGCACCCGGATGCACTTGCGGATGAACTCGTCCGCCGTGGATTGCCGAGAAGGTGCGCATTCCCCCTCCTCCGATCCCGGCCCGAGACATTCGCGAAAGGTCCCCTGCGACCTGAGAAGAATTCGGACATTTGTTTTGCGCACTGGACGCGAAACCTCTGTCACAACTGGCTGCTGATAGTTTTGGAGACGCGTTAATGGCGCAGAACGAAATCGAATCGATGGACGTGCTGCTGGTCGGCGCCGGCATCATGAGCGCAACCCTGGCTGTCCTGCTCAAGGAAGTCGATCCGGGCGTCAAGCTCGAGATCGTCGAACTGCAGGAATCCGGAGCCATCGAGAGTTCCAACCCGTGGAACAACGCCGGTACCGGTCACGCCGGCCTCTGCGAGCTGAACTACACCCCGCAGGCGGCTGACGGCTCGATCGACATCAAGAAGGCGGTGAACATCAACGCCCAGTTCGAGGTGTCCAAGCAGTTCTGGGCCTACCTGACCGGGAAGGACGCCTTCGGCGCGCCGCGCAACTTCATCAACCCCGTTCCGCACATGAGCTTCGTGCGTGGCAAGGACATTCCGTTCCTGAAGAAGCGCCATGAACTGCTGAGCCAGCACCATGCCTTCACCTCGATGGAATACACCGAGGACCGCGCGAAGATTGCCGAGTGGGCCCCGCTGACCATTCCCGGCCGCCCGGCCGACGAGCAGGTCGCCATGACCCGCGTGGAAAGCGGTACCGACGTCAACTTCGGCGCCCTGACCAACCAGCTGCTGGGCTACCTCTCCAGCCGCGAAGGCAGCGACGTCCGCTACTTCCAGAAAGTCGTCGGCCTTGAGCGCAGCGGCGACGGCTGGCTGGTAGACATCAAGAACACCCAGACCGGCGACTCGCGCAAGGTCAAGGCGAAGTTCGTCTTCCTCGGCGCCGGCGGCGGCGCGCTGCCGCTGCTGCAGATGTCCGGCATTCCGGAAAGCAAGGGCTTCGGCGGCTTCCCGGTGAGCGGCCAGTGGCTGCGTTGCGACAACCCGGAAGTGGTCAAGCACCACCAGGCCAAGGTCTACAGCCAGGCCGAAGTGGGTGCCCCGCCGATGTCCGTGCCGCACCTGGACACCCGCGTGGTCGAGGGCAAGACGTCCCTGCTGTTCGGCCCGTACGCCGGCTTCTCCACCAAGTTCCTGCGCCACGGCTCGTTCCTCGACCTGCCGCTCTCGGTGCGCACCAGCAACCTGCTGCCGATGCTCGCCGTGGCTCGCGACAACATGGACCTCACCCGCTACCTGGTGAAGGAAGTCATGCAGTCCATGGACCAGCGCATCGAAGCCCTGCGCAAGTTCTACCCGGAACTGAATCCGGCCGACTGGCGCCTCGAAACCGCCGGCCAGCGCGTGCAGATCATCAAGAAGGACCCGAAGAAAGGCGGCATCCTGCAGTTCGGTACCGAACTGGTGGCGGCCCAGGACGGCAGCATCGCAGCCCTGCTCGGCGCCTCCCCGGGCGCTTCGGTCACCGTGTCGATCATGCTGGGCCTGCTGGAACGCTGCTTCCCCGAGCGCTACAAATCGGCTGAGTGGACCGCGAAGCTCAAGGAGATCTTCCCGGCCCGCGAGAAGCAGCTGGAAACCGACGCCGCGGTATACCGCGAAGTCAACCAGATGACCGCCGACCGCCTGCAGATCGTCGCCGCGTCCTGAGTGCTGCACTCGTGAAAAAGCCCGCCTCCTGGCGGGCTTTTTCATGTCGGTGACCTAGCCGTGGCAGCTGACCATCCAGCCGACGCCGAAGCGATCGGTGAGCATGCCGAAGCGCTGCGCCCAGAAGGTCTTCTCCAGCGGCATCTCCACCCGCCCCTCCTCCGCCAGCGCGGCAAACGCCTGCTCCGCCGCCACCACGCTGCGCAGCGTCAGGTGCAGGGAAAAGCCATTGAAGGCGGCGTTGTGCTCGCCGCGCCCATCGGACAGGAAGACTTCCGTCTCGCCAATCTGCAGGCTGGCGTGCATCACCTTGTCCAGCCAGCCATCGGGCACCGGTGACGGTCCCGGCGCTTCTTCGAAGCGCATCAGCGCCCCGAGCTGGGCACCCACCGCGTGCTGGTAGAAGGCAATGGCCTCATCGGCGCGACCATGGAAAAACAGATAGGGCTGTACTTGCACGGCTTCGTCCTCGCCTTGTCGTTATCGTTCTTCGGAGAAGTCTAGGCGGGGATTTTGGAGCGGTGCCCTGGGCGGCCTCAAAAGCCTCTCTGCGGTCCATGTTCGCGAGCAAGCTCGCTCCTACAAGAGCCATTCGTTCGGAGGTTTGGCGGGCCCGCCTTCCGTAGGAGCGAGCTTGCTCGCGAACCGCCCCAACAAAAAAGCCCGCACAAGGCGGGCTTTTCAGCGCATCGATGCGATCAGCCGCGGGCAGCCTTGATCACTTCGATGTAGGGCTCGGCCTGACGCTGGTCCTGGATCAGGGCGACGAAGTCCTTGCCCTGGGCATCCTTGGCGGACAGGTCGTAGCCAGCTTCGACGAAGAAGCCGACGAAGCGCTCGAAGTCGTCGATGCGCAGGCCGCGGTAGGCCTTGACCAGCTTGTGCAGGGACGCCGGGGTGTCGTCGGCCGGTTCCACGTCGAGGAACAGCTTGATGGCGTTGTCGTTGATCTCTTCGCCAATCACCTGCTTCTTGTCTTTACGCATCGCTCGCTTCTCTCTACGGCTGTCTCGGGGATCGCGGCCGGCAACGGCTGGCCGGGCACCACGGGTCGGGCAGTTTACCCCTGCGCCGGGCGCGGCTCAACGCGCACGCACCGCGCCGGTATGCAGGTCGGCCCAGATATGGCCGTTGCCGTAGGTGAGGAACTGCACGTAGACGGTACCGTTGCGCAGCAGGTCCAGCAGTTGTGGATAAGCCGCCTGCGGGTAATACAGGCTGAGCACGCGAGTCTTCTCGTCGTAGGCCGGCTTCTTCAGACTCTTGCCCTCGGCGTCGAAGCTGATCACCACCTGGCTGATCTGCGCGCCCTTGTTCAGCGGCTTGCCCTTGAGGCGCAGCAGCGACGGCGTGGTGATCGGGATCGGCTGCTGGTTGGACTGCCGCTGGTTGCCCAGCACCACGCTGTACTCGGTAACCTGCAGCAGTTGCTGCTGCTCCGGCTCGCCCTGGCGCAGGCCGGCATCGTCCGGCGGCAGGAACTGGCCGTGCATCGGTGCGGCAATGGCTGCACCAGCAAAGCCGAGGGGAATGCAGAACAGTAGCGCCAGCACGGCGCCCGGCATGCGAACGGACATCATCACCTCCGCGGGACAGGGCCGGGCACTCTAGCACGCGCCCGGAGCGCCACGACAGGCGCACATGGCAAGCATGCCGATACATTGATAGCCTTCGACACGAAACACCCCTTGCATCGATACGGGCCGATTCCGCCATGCTGCACAACGTCTCCGATCTCGACCTGCGCCTGTTGCGCATCTTCGCCTGCGTGGTGCGTTGCGGTGGTTTTTCGGCCGCGCAGGGCGAACTGGGCATGGGCCAGTCGACCATCAGCACACACATCGCCAGCCTCGAAACTCGCCTGGGCTACCGCCTGTGTGAACGCGGCAAGAGCGGCTTCCGCCTGACCGAGAAAGGCGAGCGGGTGCTGGACTACGCGCAGAACCTGTTCGCTGCGCTGGGGGACTTCCGTGATCAGGTGCAGTCATTGGCCGGGCGGCTGGTCGGCGAGTTGCACCTGGGTCTGGCCGACAATATCGCCACGCTGCCCGACGCACGCATCCACCAGACTCTGGCGCGGTTCAACCGCCGCGACCAGGACGTGCGCCTGCATTTCCTCATCGAGTCCTCCAGCGAACTGGAGCGCCTGGTGCTCAGCGGCCGTCTGCACCTGGCGATCGCCTGCTTCAGCCGGCGCCTGCCGAACCTGCGTTACGAACCGCTGTATCACGAGCGAGTAGCAGTGTTCTGCGGGCGTGAGCATCCGCTGTTCGACAAGAACGTGAGCGACGCCGCTGAACTGGAGACCTGCAACTGGATTCAACACGGTTACGCCGTCGCCGACGTGCAACTGCCCGCCGACCCGCAGCGCAGCACGGCATTCGCCCAGCACATGGAAGCAGTGCTGCACGCGGTGCGCGCCGGCACGCACCTGGGCTACCTGCCCACCCACTACGCCGAGCGCTGGGTGGAACAGGGCGAGATGCGCGCCCTGCTGCCGGACAGCCTCGGCTACGGGATCACCCACAGCCTGGTGGTGCGCGACGAGCCGGGGCATAACGAAGCGCTCCAGGCGCTGGTCGAGGACCTGCGCCTGGAGCACGGGGTGACGCCGATCAGCGCGGCGCGGTGATGTGCTTGATGTCGAAGAATGCCGACAGGCCCCACGGACCCAGCTCGCGGCCAATACCGCTGCGCTTGCCGCCGCCCCAGGAAGTCTGCGGGAAGACGACTTGCGGCGAGTTCAGCCAGACGTTGCCGGCCTCCAGGTTCTCGGCGACGCGCTGGGCGCGGTCCAGATCGGCGCTGCACACAGTGGCGGCCAGGGCGAAGTCGCTGTCGTTGGCCTGACGCAGGGCATCGGCTTCATCGCTGAAGGTACGCACGCACAGCACTGGGCCGAAGATTTCCTCGCGCCACAGACGGCTGTCCGCCGGCACATCGGTGTACACGGTCGGCTGGATGAACCAGCCCTCCGCCGCCTCACCGCCAGTCAGGCAGGCCAGGCCTTCGTCGCGGGCCACAGCGAAGTAGTCGAGTACCTTGCGGTACTGCGCTTCGCTGGTCATCGGGCCCATGTCGGTCTCGCCCAGCAGCGAATCGCCGACGCGCAGGCCATCCACCGCGACCTTCAGCTTCGCCAGCAGCGGCTCGGCGATGGATTCCTGCACCAGCAGGCGCGAGGTGGCGGAGCACATCTGCCCGGCGTTCCAGTAGACGCCGGCAATGATCCACTGCACGGCTTCGTCCAGGTCGCAGTCCTCGAACACCAGGATCGGCGATTTGCCGCCCAGCTCCAGCCCCACCGGCAGGGTACGCGCGGCAGCGGCTTCCATGACCTTGCGGCCGACGACGTTGCTGCCGGTAAAGGACAGCTTGGCGATGCCCGCATGGCTGCACAGCGCAGCGCCCGCATCGGCCAGGCCCGGCACCAGGTTCAGCACGCCGGCCGGCAGGCCGATGGCGTCGGCGATCTCGCCCAGCATCAGCTCGATCAGCGGAGTGATCTCCGAGGGCTTGAGCACCACGGTGCAGCCGGCGGCCAGGGCCGGTGCGACCTTCCAGGCGCTGGTCACCAGCGGGAAGTTCCACGGCACGATCAGGCCGACCACGCCGATGGGCTCGAAGCGGGTCTGCGAGCGGTAGCCGGCGTCCGGCAGGGCCACTTCGGCGTTCTGCCGGGCGTCCAGTTGCTCGGCCAGCTCGGCGTAGTAGGCGAAGGTCGCGATGGCGTCGCCGATATCGATTTCCGCTTCCAGGCGCGGCTTGCCGCTGGCCTGCATCTGCAGGGTGATCAGCGCTTCGCTGCGGGCTTCGAGCTGCTCGGCGAAAGCTCGCAGATAACCGGCGCGCTGGGCGGCTGTGGTCTGGCGCCAGCCGGCGAAGGCGCGCTTGGCGGCAGCGACCGCGCGTTCTACGTCGGACACACCGGCGCAGGCGACTTCCGGCAGCGCTCCACGGGTAGCGGGAGCGATCGGGCGCAGGACGGCGCCGCTGTCGGCGGCCTGCCATTGGCCATCGATATAAAGGAGACGGGACATGCGAACCTCGGACGGTTGTCTTGTGAGGGTCGCAGGATAGGCGGGGCATGCATCGGCAAAAATGCACGTTAGCCCATGCATGCATCGAACAATCTCGATGCATGATCGAACGTAGGAGCGGACTCCGTCCGCGATCGACTCACCACCACTCCGCTCGACCAGGGAGTTGGGCGAAGCCATCGCGGACAGAGTCCGCTCCTACGCGCGTGCCGGGTTCAGAGCGGGAATTGGGAACGCATCCAGGCCAGGTACTCGGCGGCGCCCGGCTCGCCTTCGCGTGGCGCCCATTGCCCGCGTTCGTCCTCACCCAGCGGCACGAACGGCCCGGCCTTGGCTTCGAACATGATGCTGTCCGGCTCCAGCGCGACGATGGCGTGGAAGGTGCCCGGCGGCAGGTCCGCACCGACGCAGTCGCCACCCGCACGCAGGAGGCGGGTAGCCAGCAGTTCGCCGGACTCGGAGAAGATCAGCAGGCCCAGCGCGCCCTTCACCACCAGCAGGCTTTCGGCCTTGTCCGGGTGGCGGTGGCAGTGCGGCGGGATATAGGTATCGGGCTGCAGCGCGTTGAGCAGGCGATGGCAGGGCTCAGTCTGCTCATGGAAATTGTGGTTCTGCCGGCGCCGGGGGCTGGCGGCGGCACGGGCCGCGACCTCGTCGAACAGCGCACTGTCGAGAAAACGCGGCCCGCTCATCGTCAGAGTCCCTTGACGGCGAAGATGCCGGCGGCGTTGCGCCAGTAGCCCTTGTAGTCCATGCCGTAGCCGAAGATGTAGCGGTCGATGCAGGACAGGCCCACGTAGTCGGCCTTCAGGTCCGGGCGGGCCTTGCGGTCGTGGTCCTTGTCGATCAGCACGGCGGTGTGCACGCGCTTGGCGCCAGCATGCTTGCAGAAGTCCATGATCGCCGAGAGGGTGTGCCCTTCGTCGAGGATGTCGTCGATGATCAGCACTTCACGGTCGATGAAGGAGATTTCCGGCTTGGCCTTCCAGAACAGCTCGCCACCGGTGGTCTCGTTGCGGTAACGGGTCGCATGCAGGTAGGAGGCTTCCAGCGGGAAATTCAGCAGGGGGAGCAGCTTGCCAGAGAAGATCAGGCCGCCGTTCATCACGCAGAACACCACCGGGTTGGTGTCGGCCAGCGAGCCATTGATGGCCTCGGCCACACGGGCGATGGCGGCCTCTACCTCGGCGTTGGTGTACAGGCAGTCGGCTTCGGCCATGACTTGGCGGATGTGCGCGAGATCGACGGACATGGGGGCTCTCCGGTGAAAAAGTGCGCAAAGGTACCTATCGGCGTGCCGCGGAGCAAGGGTCAGCGGACGAATGTCGCCGACAATCGTGGCCCAAGGTAGCTAGGATGCATTACGCTACCGCAATTTTTTTGCCAGCCCGTCCGGAGAACCCGTCCATGCCCGTACTCGAGATTCGCCATCCCCTGATCCGCCACAAGATCGGACTGATGCGCCGTCACGATATCAGTACCAAGAATTTCCGCGAGCTGGCCCAGGAAGTGGGCGCCCTGCTGACCTACGAGGCGACCAAGGACCTGCCGCTGGAGAACTACGAGATCGAAGGCTGGGCGGGCCCGGTGCAGGTCGAGAAGATCGCCGGCAAGAAGATCACCGTGGTGCCGATCCTGCGCGCCGGTATCGGCATGCTCGAGGGCGTGCTCACCCTGATTCCGGGCGCCAAGGTCAGCGCCGTGGGCGTGGCACGCAACGAAGAAACCCTCGAAGCGCACACCTACCTGGAAAAGCTTGCGCCGGACATCGCCGAGCGCCGCTCGCTGATCATCGACCCGATGCTGGCCACCGGCGGCTCCATGGTCGCCACCATCAACCTGCTGAAGAAAGCCGGCAGCAAGGACATCCGCGCGATGGTGCTGGTGGCGGCGCCGGAAGGGATCAAGGCGGTCAACGATGCGCATCCGGACGTGCTCATCTATACCGCCTCCATCGACCAGTGCCTGAACGAGCACGGTTACATCATGCCGGGCCTGGGCGATGCCGGTGACAAGATCTTCGGCACCAAGCAGAAGGACACCTGATCGATGGCCGATGAATTCAACGAACCGCTGTGGCGCCAGATCATTTCTGGCGCACAGATGCTCTTCGTGGCCTTCGGCGCGCTGGTGCTGATGCCGCTGATCACCGGGCTCGACCCGAACGTCGCGCTGTTCACCGCCGGCTTCGGCACCCTGATGTTCCAGATCTTCACCGGCCGCCAGGTACCGGTGTTCCTGGCATCGAGCTTCGCCTTCATCACCCCGATCATCCTCGCCAAGGGCCAGTTCGGCCTGGCGGCGACCATGGGCGGCGTGGTGGCGGCAGGCTTCGTCTACACCTTCCTGGGCCTGGCGGTGAAGGTCAAAGGCACCGGCTTCATCGACCGCCTGCTGCCACCGGTGGTAATCGGCCCGGTGATCATCTCCATCGGCCTGGCCATGGCGCCGATCGCCGCCAACATGGCCATGGGCAAGGCGGGTGACGGCACCGAGCTGATCCCCTACAAGACCGCCATGTTCATCTCCATGCCAGCGCTGCTGACCACCCTGATCGTCGCGGTGTTCGGCAAGGGCATGCTGCGCCTGGTACCGATTATCGCCGGCGTGCTGGTGGGCTACGGCCTGGCCTTCGCCTTCGGCGTGGTCGACGTGGCGAAGATCGTCGCCGCCCCCTGGCTGGAGCTGCCGAAGTTCACTGCGCCGGAATTCAACTGGCAGGCCATCCTGTTCATCGTCCCGGTGGCGCTGGCTCCGGCCATCGAGCACATCGGCGGCGTCATCGCCGTCGGCGGCGTGACCGGCAAGAACTACCTGAAGACCCCCGGCCTGCACCGCACCCTGCTGGGTGACGGCATCGCCACGTCCGCCGCCGGTCTGTTCGGCGGCCCGCCGAACACCACTTACGCGGAAGTGACCGGCGCGGTGATGCTGACCAAGAACTACAACCCGAAGATCATGACCTGGGCGGCCATCTTTGCCATCAGCCTGGCCTTCGTCGGCAAGTTCGGCGCCATCCTGCAGAGCATCCCGGTACCGGTGATGGGCGGCATTCTCTGCCTGCTGTTCGGCACCATCGCCTCCGTGGGCATGAACACCCTGATCCGCCACAAGGTGGACCTGTCCCAGGCGCGCAACCTGTGCATCGTCTCGGTCACCCTGGTGTTCGGCATTGGCGGCGTGCTGATCGGCACCGGCACCGGCCCGGACGACTTCGGCCTGAAGGGCATCGCCCTGTGCGCCATCGTCGCGATCCTCCTGAACCTGATCCTCCCCGGCGAGGAAGGCTGGGAGAACAAGGCACTGGAACAAGGCGCCGACGACGGAAAATCCGCCGAGTGATTGGCAAGGGCGCCGACTGATCGCGGCGCCCTTGCCCACGTAAAGTTCGGCGAACGCAGCATGCCGTTGACGGTCCATTCAGCATGACAGTTCGATTCCGACAGGAGGCTCTGGTTATCCGCTCCGCCTCGTTCCTGCCCCTCCAGCCACCGAAGGTACGCCCGTGAGCCGTGCCTGGTGGCTGCTGCTCGGCCTGATCGGCGCCTCGCTGATCCCGCTCGCCCTCGGCGGCCGGGAAATGCTCGATCACGTCCTCGCCTTCCCCCTCGACAAGCTGCTGATCATGTTCGGCATGATCTGCCTTTGCTGGCTGATCAACGCGCAGAAGCTCCGCGTGCTGCTCAATGGTCGCGCCGGGGAGATCGGCAAGGTGCGCTCGGTAGGCATCATCATGGCCTCGGAGTTCGCTTTCTATGCGACCCCCGGCGGCACCGGCGGCCCGCTGACCCTGATGGCCCTGCTCGCCCGTCACGGCATGCGCCCGGCACACAGCAGCGCGATCTTCGCCGTCGACCAGTTGAGCGATCTGCTGTTCTTCCTCTGTGCACTGGCGGCCGTGCTGGTCTGGGCGCTATCGCACAGCGTCAGCCCGAACCTGGAGACCTCGCTGATCACCAGCGGCGTGCTGCTGGGCGGGATCTTCTTCGGTGTGGTACTGCTGGCGCGCTTCCAGCGCCGGGTGATCAAGGCCAACGGCCGGCTGTTCAAACGCCTGGGGATGAAGCCGCGTACGCGCCTGCACTGGGCGCGCAAGGCTCTGCACTTCCGCGACACCCTGGTGAGCTGCCTGCGCCAACCCAAGCGCCGGCTGGCACTGATTTTCTTCTTCACCTGCTGCCACTGGATCCTGCGCTTCTCGGTGCTCTACATCACCCTCAAGGCGCTGGGCGTGGACCTGCACTGGGCCTGGGCCTTCCTGATCCAGCTGCTGTCGCTGGCGGCGGGCCTGGCCACGCTGCTGCCGGGCGGCGCTGGCGGCACCGAGCTGACCAGCGCCGCGCTGCTCGCCCCGCTGGTGGGCAAATCCACGGCGGCCGCGGCCATCCTGATCTGGCGCGTGGTGACCTACTACTTCTACCTGGTGATGGGCGCGCCGGTGTTCGCCCTCATGGCGGGGCGTCCGCTGCTGCGCAAGCTGATAGGGATGCGCGAACGCGCCTGAAGCTCTCAGCCGCTGGCGGGTTTGTCTTGCTTCTGCTCAGGCTTGAGCGAATCCCAGAGCTCGGCGGCGCCGGGAAACTCGGTGCCGTCCTCTTCGCTCAGCGCGTCGGGATCGTAGCGGCTGGTGCAGCCTTCGCCCAGGGTGGGCGGCGGGGTGGCGGTGCCGGGGTTCTTCGGGTCGCTCATGGCGGCGTCTCCGTTGGGTGCAGCGCCCGCCGTCGGGGGACGGCGAGAGCATGCGGAGTACCCAGTCTGGAACGAGACCGCGTGGATCAGTCGAACACCACGGTCTTGTTGTCGTGCACCAGCACGCGGTCTTCCAGGTGGTAGCGCAGGCCGCGGGCCAGCACCAGCTTCTCGACGTCCTTGCCCAGGCGCACCAGGTCCTCGATGTTGTCGCGGTGGCTGATGCGCACCACGTCCTGCTCGATGATCGGGCCGGCGTCCAGCTCCTCGGTGACGTAGTGGCAGGTCGCGCCGATCAGCTTCACGCCGCGCAGCGAGGCCTGGTGGTACGGCTTGGCGCCGACGAAGGACGGCAGGAAGCTGTGGTGGATGTTGATCACCTGGTGGCGGTACTTCTGGCACAGGTCCGGCGGCAGGATCTGCATGTAGCGCGCCAGCACCACGTTGTCGGCCTGGTGTTCGTCGATCAGGCGCGAGACCTGCTCGAAGGCCGGCTGCTTGTTCTTCGGGTCCACCGGGACGTGGAAGTACGGAATGCCGTGCCACTCCACCATGCTGCGCAGGTCATCGTGGTTGGCGATCACGCAGGGAATCTCGCAGTCCAGCTCGCCGCTGTGCCAGCGGTGCAGCAGGTCGGCCAGGCAATGCGATTCGCGGCTGGCCATCAGCACGACGCGCTTCTTCACCGAGGAGTCGGTGATCCGCCACTCCATGGAGAACTCGCGGGCGATGGGGGCGAAGGCCTGGCGGAAACCGTCGATATCGAACGGCAGGGAGTCGGCACGAATCTCATGCCGCATGAAGAACCAGCCGTTGTCGTTGTCGGAATGGTGACTGGCCTCGGTGATCCAGCCGTTGTAAGTGGCCAGGAAATTACTCACCTTGGCGACGATGCCGACCCCGTCGGGGCAGGCGATCACCAGTCGGAAAGTGCGCATGGGTGTACTCCAGATACATCGCGAAGGCCGCCATTCTAGCGGCTGCCGGGGAAAAGATCAGCCATTGCCGCAGTGCGCCGACGAGAGCCAGTTCGGTGCATTGCGAGTGCATCGATTAATTACCAGAGAATGAATTAGTTAAATAAGTCGACAATTAACGACAAAACTTTCCGCAAGCATTTACTTGAACAACTTCGCTGACTATTATGTCTGCTACAAACTATCCGCCACCGCTGGACCCAGAACAAGGTACCCAACATGTCGCTGATCAACGAGTACCGCGCTACCGAAGAAGCCATCAAGGAACTTCAGGAGCGCCTGAAATCCCTGGAGCAGGACGACAAGCTGAAGAAAGAGCTTGAGTTCGAAGAGAAACTTCGCGCGCTGATGGCCAGCTATGGCAAGTCCCTGCGTGACGTCATCGCCCTGCTCGATCCGGACGCGAAGCTGAGCAAATCGCCGCGCACCGCAAAAGCCACCGTCACCAAGCGCGCTCGCAAGGTCAAGCAATACAAGAACCCGCACACCGGTGAAGTCATCGAGACCAAGGGCGGCAACCACAAGACCCTCAAGGAATGGAAAGCCAAGTGGGGCGCCGAAGCCGTGGAAGGCTGGGCCACACTGCTGGGCTGAGCCTTGCGGAGATGAAAAACGCCAGCTTCGCGCTGGCGTTTTTTATTGCCTGCAGAAAAGTGCGTGGCGCTACAGGCGATAGCGCGCGCGCAACACCTGCGCATACTTCTCCCATTCTTCCAGCACCAAACGGCCGGCCGGCGTGGCATTGACCAGCTGTTCACTCATTGCCGCGGCAAAGTTATCCAGAGTATTCGGTGCGCCGTATTCGGCCTGACTCAGGCGCGCGCGGCAGAAGTCCTGCCATTGTTGCTGTTGCGTGGCACTCAAAGTTTCCGGGAAATTGCGTGCCCGATAACGGAAGAGAAGTTCGGGAAGTCGCGCATCATCGAATGGCCATTGTTCTTTCGCCAGCCGCGCGGGATCAGCCTGGCGCACCTGTTCGCACAATCGGCGATCACGGTCACCGATAAAACCGTCATACAACTGCTGCTCGGGATCTTCGCTGCCGGCGAAACTTTCCTCGGCATACAAGGGCGCCAGTTTGTCCTGCCAGATCGCTTTTGACTGAGTCAGGGTTTGCGCAGCGGCCAGGCAGGCATCGAGATCCACGCCGATGCGCTCGCGGTCCTGCGGGCGCAGTACGGACAACGGCGCCACCACCGGGCAGCGATTGATGTGCAGCAGCTTCAGCGGCACCGGCAAATCGCCTTCGGCCAACTCATCACGGCGCGTATAGAGGCGCTTGCGCAACGTTTCCGCATCGAGCTCCAGCAACGGCGAAACATCCACGCCCAGGTCGCAGACGATCAGCGCGTTGCGGTTGCGTGGATGCCACCCCAGCGGCAGTACCACGGACAGGTAGTGCCGCGCCGCGGAGAACATGCCGGAGATGTGCACCATCGGTTGCAGCACACGAACCTGATCCAGCACGCCCTGCTTGCCGCGCAGGCGATAGAGGTAGTCATAGAGTTTCGGCTGGCGGTCGCGCACCAGCCGCGCCAGAGCGATGGTGGCGCGCACGTCGGACAGCGCATCGTGCGCCTGCCCATGGTCAATCCCGTTGGCCGCGGTGAGGCGTTCCAGCTTGAGGCTGACGACGCCATCCTGTTCGGGCCAGACGATGCCCTCCGGGCGCAGCGCGTAGGCGGTGCGCACCATGTCGATCAGGTCCCAGCGGCTGTTGCCGCCCTGCCACTCGCGGGCGTAGGGATCGAAGAAGTTGCGGTACAGGCTGTAGCGCGTGACCTCGTCATCGAAACGCAGGGTGTTGTAGCCCGCCACGCAGGTGCCCGGCTGCGCCAGTTCGGCGTACAGGCGGGTCATGAATTCGGCTTCGCCCAGGCCGCGTTCCTCCAGGCGATCCGGGGTGATGCCGGTGACCAGGCAGGCGGCCGGGTGCGGGAGGATGTCATCGCTGGGCCGGCAGTAGAGGTTCAGCGATTCACCGACCTCGTTGAGGTCCTCGTCCGTGCGAATGCCGGCCACCTGCAGCGGACGGTCACGGCGCGGGTCGATGCCGGTGGTTTCGTAGTCGTACCAGAAGATGCTGGCGTTCATCGTTTTTCCTTGCCTGCAAGCGAGTGCGTCGCAGTCTAACAGTGCTGCCGGCCACACTTCCAAAACGCCTCGCTGGCACCTAGCCAGCTCCCGCCTTTATGATGGCCGTCGCAAGGACACCCCACTGGAAAGGACTTTCCTCATGCAAGACCTCGCAGCACAGAATCCCTACAGCGCTCCACTGAGCAACCTCGAACCGGGCTCAGCCCAGGGCGCCGTGCCCTCCGTCGCCGAGGCGCTGAGCCGCGGCTACAACTTCAGCATCAACGAACTGCTGGGCGAATCCTGGCGCCGCACCAAAGGCACCAAGGGCCTGATCATCGGCGGCTTCGTGGTCTTCTATGCGGCGATCTTCGCCCTGGTCAACCTGCTCAGCCTGTTCCTCACCGTGGTCGGCGTCGCCGGCATCGCCGGGATGGGGCTGCTCGGCGATAGCGAAGCCGCTGGCGGCATGGCGGTCGGTGCGCTGGTGGCCTTCTTCATCGGCTCCATCGTCCTGAGCTTCGTCGCCACCGCCGTGTGCTACCCGCTGCTGGCGGGCGTGAACATGCTCGGTATCCGCCGCGCCGCCGACCAGCCGCTGCGCTTCAACGAAGTCTTCAGCCACTTCGGCCGCACCTTCCAGGTGGTCGTCTGCGTGCTGCTCAGCACCCTCCTGATCTGCGTCGGCTACTTCCTCTTCGTGCTGCCGGGCATCTACCTGAGCATCGCCTACATGCTCGCCATCCCGCTGGTGGTCGAGCGTGGCCTGTCGCCCTGGGCGGCGCTGGAAGCCTCGCGCAAGGCCATCAGCCAGCACTGGTTCAAGGTCTTCGGCCTGCTGCTGGTGTTCGGCCTGCTGTTCATGCTCAGCACCCTGACCCTGGGTATCGCGCTGATCTGGGTGATGCCGTGGCTGATCGTCGCCATCGGCGTGCTGTATCGCACCATCTTCGGCGTGCTGCCACCGGCCAAGTGATCAATTCGGCCTGAGCCTGCCAGCGTGGTTGCCTCGCCGCACCGCGCTGGCTAGCATCTGGCTCTCAGCCATCGACAGCGGTTTCCCTTGAGCCCAGCAGACCTTTCACCCCAAGCGTCTTCCCACGCCCCCGTCCTGGACACCCGCTACCACGTGGAGACTCCGGAAGGCATCGATCTGCTGCTGCGTCCCGCTGGTGTCGTCCCCCGCGCCCTCGCCTACCTGATCGACCTGGGTATCCGCATCCTGCTGATGGTGGCGCTGTTCATGCTGCTGGCCTTCCTCGGCGAACTGGGCACCGGCCTCGGGCTGATCCTCACCTTCGTCATGACCTGGTGGTACATGGTGCTGTTCGAAGTGCTCAACCAGGGCCGCTCGCCCGGCAAGCAGATGATGGGCCTGCGCGTGGTACACGACGACGGCACGCCAATCGGCTGGTCCGCCTCGCTGCTGCGCAACCTGCTGCGCTTCGCCGATATCCTGCCGTTCGCCTACACGCTCGGGCTGCTCAGTTGCCTGTCCAACTCGGCCTTCAAGCGCCTGGGCGACCTCGCCGCCGGCACCCTGGTGATCTACCGCGACCCGCCACCAAGCCGCCCTCAGGTCTCGGAGGCTGTGCCCGAGCTCGCGCCTTGGCCGCTGAACCTGGCAGAGCAGCGCGCACTGATGAGCTTCGCCGAACGCGGCACGCAGCTTTCGGCCGCACGCCGAGAGGAGCTCGCCGGCATTCTGGCGCAACCGCTGGGCATCGCCCCGGAGCAGGCGGAGGCCCGCCTGAATCGCATCGCCAGCGGCCTGCTCGGTAACGGGACGGGCCACCCATGAAGCAGGCTTTCTTCGAACAGCGCCACCAGGGCGGCTGGAAACGCTTCGCCAAGCGCCTGGAGCAACTGGAAAGCGGCAAGCGCCAGGAACCGAGCGAGAAGCCCGAAGAGTTCGCCGCCGATTACCGGCGCATCTGCCAGCAGCTCGCGCTCGCCCAGGAGCGCGGCTACAGCAGCCACCTGATCGACCAGCTGCAGCAGCTCGCCATGCGTGGCCACCAGCAGTTCTATCGGCACCGCAGCCATCTGGGTGCGCGCATCCTCGGTTTCCTGGTCGCCGGCTTCCCCCGCCTGGTACGCGAGGAGTGGCGCTGCATCGCCATCGCCAGCCTGCTGTTCTACGGCAGCCTGCTGCTGATGGGCGTGCTGGTCTACCACTTCCCCGACCTGGTCTACAGCGTCATGGCACCGGAGCGCGTCGCCGAGATGGAGTCGATGTACTCGCCGGACACCACGCGCCTGGGCCCCATGAGCACGCGCGACGCCGGCGATGACTGGAAAATGTTCGGCCACTACATCATGAACAACATCGGCATCGCCTTTCAGACCTTTGCCAGCGGCCTGCTGTTCTGCGTCGGCAGCCTGTTCTTCCTGCTGTTCAACGGCCTGATCATCGGCACGGTGGCCGGCCACCTGACCCAGGTCGGCTACATCGAGACGTTCTGGTCCTTCGTCATTGGCCACGGCGCCTTCGAACTGACCGCGATCACCTTCGCCGGCGGTGCCGGCCTCAAGCTCGGCTGGGCGCTGCTCGCCCCCGGCCGCCTGAGCCGCCTGGAAGCCCTGCGCCAGGCCGCCGCCCGCGCCGTGCAGTTGATCGGCGGGGTGATCCTGATGCTGCTGATCGCCGCCTTCGTCGAGGGCTACTGGTCCTCTGTCACGCATTTCTCGGCAACGGTGAAGTACATCGTCGGCGCCTGCCTGTGGTTGCTGGTGGGCAGCTATTTCCTCCTTGCCGGACGGAGACGTCATGCGCCTGACTGACGCCAGCGTCGCCATCCGCCCGCGCAGTGCCTGGGAGGCTTTGGACCTGGGCGTTCTCCTGGCGCGCCGCCACGCCGGCGTGCTGATGGCCAGCTGGGCCATCGTCACCCTGCCGGTATTCGTGCTGCTCTCCGTGCTGCTGTGGAACTACTCCAGCTGGGCGATACTGATCTTCTGGTGGCTCAAGCCCGCCTTCGAGCGCCTGCCGTTGTACATCCTGTCGCGCTCGCTGTTCGGCGACACGCCGACGCTCAAGGAAGCACTGAGGGCCTTCCCCGGCCTGCTCAAGTCACAGCTGCTGCCCAGCCTGCTCTGGAGACGGCTGAGCCCGACCCGCAGTTTCGACCTGCCGGTGCTGCAGCTCGAAGGCCTCAAGGGCCAGGCACGCAGCCAGCGCCTGGTGGTGCTCGGCCAGCGCAATGCGGGCGGGGCCACCTGGCTGACCATCGTCGGCATGCATTTCGAACTGGCGCTGTGGCTGGGCCTGACCACACTGATGTACCTGATGCTGCCGAACCAGTGGGTGGAAGACTGGGAATGGAAGTCGTTGATCAGCGCCGCCGAAGGCGACTGGGTGTGGCTCGAGCACATCAGCAACCTGGTCTACGCCCTGCTGCTGATTGTCTGGGAACCGGTGTACGTCGCCTGCGGCTTCACCCTCTACCTCAACCGCCGCACTGAACTGGAAGCCTGGGACATCGAACTGGTGTTCCGTCGCCTGCGCCAGCGCCTGATCGGCAGCGCCTATGCCCTGCTGCTGGTGGTGGCCGGCGCCTTCGCGCTACTGCCGGCCCATGACGCACTGGCGGCCGGCGCGGAAGCCGGCGGCAAGGCCAGCCAGAGTTGCCCACTGCCCGACCAGAATCCCGACGGCCCCCAGGGTGCGCGGCTGACCCAGCAGAAACTCAACAGCGAGGACTCGCGCAGCGCCGCGGAAAGGATCCTCGCCGCGCCGCCCTTCAAGAACAGCGAGAAGGTCACCGGCTGGCGACTGAGCGAAGACAAGAAAGAGGAAAAGCCGGCTGACCCGAATGACGCCAAACGCCTGAAGAGCTTCTTCGAGGCACTGGAAAACTGGAAGGCCTTCAAGTTCGCCGCGCAAGGCATCGAGGTACTGCTCTGGGGCCTGCTGTTCACCGTCATCGCCCTGGTCATCTGGCGTTATCGGCAATGGCTGCGATTGTTCGTCGGGCGTATCGGCCTGCCGCAGAAGCCGCGCCGCGAAGCCCCCAGCGTGCTGTTCGGGCTGGACCTGGCGCCGGAAACCCTGCCCAGTGACGTCGCCAGCGAAGCCGAGCGCCTGTGGGACGAGCAACCGCGCGCCGCCCTCGGCCTGCTCTACCGCGCCCTGCTCAGCCGCCTGCTGCACGACTTCCGCGTGCCGCTGCGCGAGTCCACCACCGAAGGTGAAGTCCTTGTACGCGTGGCCGACCTCAACGACCCGCCGCTGGACAATTTCGCCCGTAGCCTGACCCAGCAGTGGCAGGCCCTCGCCTACGGGCACCGCACGCCGCAGGCCGAACTCAAGCAGCAGCTGTGCAGCGAATGGCGCCACCTGTTCGGTAACGAGGTGCCGGCATGAAGCGCGGCAACCTCGCTCTGCTGGCACTGCTCGTCCTGCTGGTGCTCGGCGGCATCGGCTACTACCTGTACCGCAACCTCGAGCCCTACACCGAGACCATCGAGCACGGCGCCTCCCCGGAAGCCCGCGCCAACCCCTATCTTGCTGCCGAGATGTACCTGCGCGGTCGCGGCATCCGCGTCACCACCGCCCGCGGCATGGAAGTGCTGGACCAGTTGCCGAGCAAGGGCCAGACCCTGATCCTGCTGGGCACCCGCGAGAACGTCACGCCGACCCAGAACGCCCGCCTGCTGGACTGGGCCAACCGCGGCGGCCACCTCATCGTCACCGCCGAAAGCCTGTGGGACGAGGACGAAGGCAAGAGTGGCGACCTGTTGCTGGATCAACTGGGCGTCCAGCAGTTCCTCACTGCCGATCTGAAGGACAAGGAGGAGGAGAAATCCACTCAGTCCGACGAGCAGACCGCTTCCCCGTCCGAGGACCGGGCGGACAACGAAACCGGCAAGGCGGAAGTGGAAGAAGAGCACCCGGACCAGGCCTCCGGCGCTACCGACAAGGCCGAGACAGAAGCCGATCCCTACCCGAACCTGACCAAGCTTTACCTGGAGAACGAGAAGGCCCCGGCCTATATCGATTTCGACACCGACTATCACCTGTTCGATTCGAAGAACCTCGCCTACGCCTGGGCCAACAGCGGCGACTCCACCCACCTGCTGCAGCTGCAGCGGGGCCAGGGCTTGATCACCGTGCTCACCGACAACTGGATCTGGCAGAACGGCGAACTCGACGCCTACGACAACGCCTGGCTGCTCTGGTACCTGGCCCAGGACAGCGCGGTTACCCTGGTTTACCGTGCCGACGGCACCAGCCTCATGACCCTGCTGATGCGCTATTTCCCGCAGGCACTGCTGGCCGCCGCCCTGTTGCTGGTGCTGGTGCTCTGGCGCAATGGCCTGCGCCAGGGCCCGCTGCAGCCCAATCCAGACCGCAGCCGTCGGCAACTGGAAGAACACCTGCGCGCCGGCGCCGACTTCATCCTCCGCCAGCGCGGCCAGCTCGCCCTGCTGCAAGGCCTGCAACGAGATGTGATGCGCCGGGCGCGGCAGCGCCAGCCCGGCTTCGACCGCCTGCCGGTCGCCGAACAATGGCAAGCTCTGGGCCGCATGACGCGCATGTCGGTCAGCGCCATCAGCCAGGCCATGCGCCCCTATCCGCAACAGCGCATGGCCGTCGCCGAATTCACCCGCCAGGTCGCGCACCTGCAAAGCCTCAGGAATGCCCTATGAGCGAACAGACGCCTGAACCCACCAGCACCACCGCTCCCAATGCCGCCGCCCAGCGCCAGCGCGCCAGCCAGCTGGCCCAGGCGCTGCGCCACGAACTGCAGAAGGCCCTGATCGGCCAGCAGGCCGTGATCGACGACGTGCTCACCGCCCTGCTCGCCGGCGGCCATGTGCTCATCGAAGGTGTGCCCGGCCTGGGCAAGACGCTGCTGGTGCGCGCCCTCGCCCGCTGCTTCGACGGCGGCTTCGCGCGCATCCAGTTCACCCCCGACCTGATGCCCAGCGACGTCACCGGCCACGCCGTGTACGACCTCGCCACCGAACAGTTCAAGCTGCGCAAGGGGCCGGTGTTCACCCACCTGCTGCTGGCCGACGAAATCAACCGCGCCCCGGCCAAGACCCAGGCCGCGCTGCTGGAAGTGATGCAGGAGCGCCAGGTCACCTTGGAGGGCCGCGCCTTGCCGGTGCCGCAGCCGTTCATGGTGCTGGCCACGCAGAACCCCATCGAGCAGGAAGGCACCTACCCGCTGCCCGAAGCCGAGCTCGACCGCTTCATGCTCAAGCTGCGCATCGACTATCCGCTGGAGGCCGAGGAACAGACCCTGGTGCGCCAGGTCACCCGCTCGGCGCGCAGCGACATGCTCGACGTGGCGCCCATGCGCGCCCTGCTCAAGGACAAGGACGTGCTGGCGCTGCAGAAGATCGCCGCCGACCTGCCCATCGATGACCAGGTGCTCGACTACGCCGTGCGCATCGCCCGTACCACCCGCAACTGGCCGGGCCTGGCGCTGGGCGCCGGCCCGCGTGCGTCCATCGCCCTGGTGCGTTGCGCGCGCGCCCGCGCCCTGCTGCGCAGCGGCGACTTCGTCATTCCGGACGACGTGAAAGGCAGCGCCCTGGCCGTGCTGCGCCATCGCGTGCGCCTGTCTCCGGAACTGGAGATCGAAGGCCTGTCGGTGGACCAGGTGCTGCAACAACTGCTCGACCAGGTACCGGCGCCGCGCGTATGAAGCCATCGCGCGCGCTCCTCGCGCTGCTCGGCGTCCTGCTGGCGATTGCCATCGCCCTGGGGGCGGCCGAAGCCCTGGACTCGGGATCGGCCATGCTCGGCCGCCTCTGGTGGGGGGCGCTCTGCGCGCTGCTCCTGCTGGCGCTGGCCGATGCGCTCTGGCTGCGCCGCACGCCCTCGCCCGAGCTACGCCGCCAGTTGAGCGGCAACCTGCCGCTGGGCCGCTGGAGCGAGATACGCCTGCAATTCCATCACCGCTACGCCCAGCCGCAACGCGTTACGGTGTTCGACCACCTGCCGGCCGGCATGGAGTTCGAATACCTGCCGCAGACCGTGGAACTGCACCCCGGTGAACAGACTGAACTGGGCTACCGCGTGCGCCCGCTGTCCCGCGGGCATTTCGTCTTCCAGCGCTGCGAGATCGAGCTGTCCAGCCCATTGCGCCTGTGGAAGGGCCGGCGCTACCTGGAACAGCGCGACGAAACCCGCGTCTACCCGGACTTCGCCCGCCTCTACGGCGCCGAACTCATGGCAGTGGACCACTGGCTCAACCGCATCGGCGTGCGCTCCGGGCAGCGGCGTGGCCTGGGCCTGGATTTCCACCAGTTGCGCGAGTTCCGCGACGGCGACACCCTGCGGCAGATCGACTGGAAGGCCACCGCACGCAAGCGCACACCTATCGCCCGCGAATACCAGGACGAGCGCGACCAGCAGATCCTCTTCCTGCTCGACTGCGGTCGGCGTATGCGAAGCCACGACGGCGACCTCTCGCACTTCGACCATTCGCTCAATGCCAGCCTGCTGCTGGCCTACGTCGCCCTGCGCCAGGGCGACGCCGTAGGCCTGATGACCTTCGCAGGCGATCAACCGCGCCACCTGCCGCCGGCCAAGGGCAGCGCCCAGCTCACCGCCCTGCTCAACAGCGTCTACGACCTGCGCAGCAGCCAGCGCCCGGCGGACTACCCGGCGGCCGTGCAAGCCGTGCTGACGCACCAGCGTCGCCGCGCGCTGGTGGTGATAGTGACCAACCTGCGCGACGAGGATGACGAGGAACTGGTGGCGGCGGTGAAACGCCTCGGACGCCAGCACCGCGTGCTCGTCGCGAGCCTGCGCGAGGAGGTGCTGGACCGCCTGCGCCAGGCGCCGGTGGAAGGTTTCGAGGAAGCCCTGGCGTACTGCGGTGCGGTGGATTACCTGAACGCCCGCGCCGGCCTGCACGAGAAGCTGGCGGCCCATGGCGTGCCGGTGCTCGACGCGCGGCCGAGCCAGCTGGGGCCGGAACTGATCAGCCGTTACCTGGGCTGGAAGAAGGCTGGCGCGCTGTAACAGCGCGCCACGACCGGACACCAACTCCCTGGCGTCCCACACCGTGCAGATCGGTCAGCGCGTCCTGCGCTTCAGACCGACTCCACCTGCCGGCGAAAACTGAAATAACGGCGCAGCGCGTCGACCAGTTCGACGTACTCCGTCGGCGCCGCCGCCAGGCTGAAGCCCGAATCGTAGTTGCCCGGATTGACGTCCTCGCGACACCACTGGCAGGTGGCGGCGAACTCGATCAACTGCAGCTTGCCGTCGTGCCCGGGGATCTTCAGGCGCATTTCGAAGCGGCCACCTACCAGCATCGGCAGCTGGCTGATGAGGAGCAGCCCGTCCAGCGACACGTTGCCCAGGTAACCCATCGGTTTGTCGGTGATGCTGTTGAACACCTTCAGGTAGTAGGGCAGCTGATGGCGCTCGATATGTCGTTGATGACGCATAATGGCGTTTCGCTATGAGATATCGTCCAGTATGACGATGCTGCCCGCCGGGGGCCAGTCCTAACGACAACCTTCCGCCAGTCGTGCGCTAAGCGCCTGACGAGCGGCGTCAACCTGTGCATCGCTGTAGTAAGTCCTTTCGCCGTTGCCATCCTGCGTGAAGTAACGCCCACCATGACTGATCGACTCCAGGTCATGGCGCCACTTCGCACACTGCTGGTCCAGCTTGGCCTGCTGCTGCGCCGCCTGGCTCTGGGCGGCCGCGCTTTCATCTCGACGCGCATCGTAAAAGCGGCGGGTACGTTCCTCCCGCTCGCGAGTCGCCGCGTCACGTTCGACGACCTGCGGCTTGACCTCGACGCGTTGCGCCCCCGGCGGTGGTGTTTCGCTGAAGTGCACCTTTCCCTGAGCGTCGGTCCAGCGGTAGATATCCGCCGAAGCGAGCAGGGGGAAACACCAGGCGCAAAGCCACAGGGCGCGCATTCGTACCTCCTTGCACAAAGCACTCAAGAGATTAGCCAGCTATCGGCCTGGCTCAAGTTCGCCACCGACCGGCGGTCAGGGGGTAGCCGGGTAGGTACGCGAATCGCCGGGCAGCCGACCGTTGAGACGCAGTGTCTCCAGGCGTGCCTTGGCCCGGTAAGCATACTCGCTGGTGGGGTAGCGGGCGATGATGAACTGGTAGGTCTGCGCCGCGTCGACGTAGAACTTCTCGCGCTCCAGGCACTGCCCGCGCAGCATGGAGATTTCCGGCTGGATCCACGGCCGCGCGCGGGCCTTGCGCTCGGTCTCGGACAGTTCCAGCTGCACGCGCTGGCAGTCGCCGCTCTTGTACGCGCGGTAGGCGTTGTTCAGGTGATAGTTCATCGACCAACTGGTGCAGCCGGTAACACTCAGCGCCAGCAGCGCGAGGAAAAGGGTTCGCATGGGCATATCCTCCGTTGGGAAGTGTATCGGCCCGTCTTGGCCGTACTGTAGCCCGCCACTAGACTCACGTGGACTTCGCCCTGGCGCAAAGGAGTTGCCATGCGTTTCGTCCCTGCCCTGCCCCTCGTCATGCTGCTGCCCTGGCTCGCCGCCTGCGCCCCAACCACACCGCTGTTCGTCGCGCAGATCACCACCGGGGAGGTCGCCGAGTACAAACAACTCAAGAACAAGCGCATGACCGCCGCCGTGGAAGAGGAAGGCGACCTGCTCACCTACAGCGCCCAGGCCATCCGCGATGGCAAAAGCAGCGAAGCCGAGCAGCTCTACCTAACCGGCTACGACAACACCCGCTACGGGCCGGAAGTGCGGGCGATCGCCCTGTACCAGATCGGCCTGATCTACATGAGCCGCTACAACGACCAGCGCGATGACCAGAAGGCGCTGGACTACTTCCAGCGCATCGACCGCGAATTCCCCGGCACCCAGGCCGCGCAGCATGCCGATGCCCGCGAACTGGTCATCCAGCAGCGCGCCAAGGACCCGGTGCAGAAGACCGCGAAGCAGTTGCTGGCCGACTGGCAGCCGCAGTACAACCTCGACCTCAACAAGCCCACCCTCGACCCGGACATGACCCTGCTGTCGCGCCGCGCCGTACTCAAGGGGCGTGTCGACGAAGCCGCGCAGCTCTATCTGCTGGGCGCCAACGACCCGGCCATTCCGCCGGACATCCGCGAGAAGGCGCTCTACCAGCTGGGGTTGATGTACATGGCCCCGGACAACCCCCGCCCGGACCGCGAGAAGGCCATCGCCTACCTGCGCCGCCAGCTCGCCGAATTCCCCAACGGCGAGCTGGCCGACAAGGGCGCCCGCCATCTGGACCGTGCGCTGAACCAGACCTCGCCACGCAGCTGACGGCAAACCCGGCGCGCGCCGCTGAGCCACATCAAGGCGCGCGGCAGGCGCCAGTGTCTACGCTTGCTCTGCATTGAGCGCAGAGCAAGCGAGGACTCCGCCATGAAGCTGCAGCACCTGCTCGTCATCATCGACCCGATCCGCGAGGACCAGCCCGCCCTCACCCGCGCCCGCTGGATTGCCCAGCGCTGCGGCGCGCGCCTGGAGCTGCTGGCCTGCGAATACAACCCGGCGCTGGACAACGCGCTACTGCTGGAGCGCGGCGACCTCGACGCCGCCCAGCGCAACCTGCTGGACGAACGCCTGGCCTGGCTGCAAGCGCTGGCCGAGCCGCTGCGCGACGGCGGCCTCGATGTGCACTGCCAGGTACGCTGGGGCAAGTCCCTGCACCACCAGGTCGTCCTCCACTGCGAGCAGACCACGCCCGACCTGGTACTCAAGTCCGCGCACCACCACAACTTGCTCAAGCGCCTGTTCCTCACCAACAACGACTGGCAACTGATCCGCCACTGCCCGCAGCCGCTATGGCTGGTGCAGCATGGCGAGTGGGCCGGCAGGAACCTTTGCGCCGCCGTCGACCCGCTGCACATCGGTGACGCCCCGGCCGCACTGGACCACCGGCTGATCACGGTGGCCCGCGAACTGGAACAGCGCCTGCAACTCGACGCCCATTACCTGCACGCCTATATGGCCCTGCCGCACACCCTGGCGTTCAACGCCGAGCTGCTGGCCGACTACGATGACTATGTGCTGCGCACCGAGGCGCATCACCGCAAAGCCTTCGATGCGCTGCTGGCCAGTTATCCACAGATCGACCGCGCACGTACTCACCTGGGCCAAGGCTTCGCCGAGGAAGTCATCCCCACCTATGTGAAGGAACACGGCATCGACCTGCTGCTGATGGGCTCTGTCGCCCGCGGACAGCTCGACAACGCACTGATCGGCCAGACCGCCGAGCGGGTCTTCGAGGAGGTCGAATGCGATCTGCTGGTGATCAGACCCGGCCCCTGAGAGAGCCACCTGAAAGAGTCATCTGAAAGAGAGTAAGATGGCGCCCTGGCTGCCTCGGACCCGCTCTCGGGGCAACCTGACCGCTGCTTTCCCCTAGGAGTCCCGCATGTCCCTTCGCCGCACCAAGATCGTCGCCACCCTCGGCCCAGCCAGCAATTCCCCCGAAGTACTGGAACAGCTGATCCTCGCCGGGATCGACGTCGCCCGCCTGAACTTCTCCCACGGAACTCCCGACGAACACCGCGCTCGCGCCCAACTGGTACGCGACATCGCCGCCAAGCACGGCCGCTTCGTGGCGCTGCTGGGCGACCTGCAGGGTCCGAAGATCCGCATCGCCAAGTTCGCCAACAAGCGCATCGAGCTGGCGGTCGGCGACACCTTCCGCTTCTCCACCAGCCACCCGCGCACCGAAGGCAACCAGCAGGTCGTGGGCATCGACTACCCGGACCTGGTCAAGGACTGCGGCATCGGCGATGAGCTGCTGCTGGACGATGGCCGCGTGGTCATGGTGGTGAAGGAAGTGAAGGCAGACGAACTGGTCTGCGAAGTCCTGATCGGCGGCCCGCTGTCCGACCACAAGGGCATCAACCGTCGTGGCGGCGGCCTCACCGCGCCGGCCCTGACCGAGAAGGACAAGGCCGACATCAAGCTGGCCGCGAGCATGGACCTGGACTACGTCGCCGTGTCCTTCCCGCGTGACGCCAAGGACATGGAATACGCCCGCAGCCTGCTCACCGAAGCCGGCGGCACTGCCTGGCTGGTGGCCAAGATCGAGCGCGCCGAAGCGGTGGCCGACGACGAAGCCCTCGACGGCCTGATCCGCGCCAGCGACGCCGTGATGGTGGCCCGTGGCGACCTCGGCGTGGAAATCGGCGACGCCGAGTTGGTCGGCATCCAGAAGAAGATCATCCTGCACGCGCGCCGCTACAACAAAGCGGTGATCACCGCGACCCAGATGATGGAGTCGATGATCCACAACCCGATGCCCACTCGCGCGGAAGTCTCCGACGTGGCGAACGCCGTGCTCGACTACACCGACGCCGTGATGCTGTCGGCCGAGAGCGCCGCCGGCGAATACCCGGTGGAAGCGGTCAAGGCCATGGCACGCATCTGCGCCGGCGCCGAGAAGCACCCGACCACCAAGAAGTCCAGCCACCGCATCGGCCAGACCTTCGAGCGCTGCGACGAGAGCATCGCCCTGGCCACCATGTACACCGCCAACCACTTCCCGGGCATCAAGGCGATCATCTGCCTGACCGAAAGCGGCTACACCCCGCTGATCATGTCGCGCATCCGTTCCTCGGTACCGATCTTCGCCTACTCCCCGCACCGCGAAACCCAGGCCCGTGTGGCGCTGTTCCGCGGCGTGGAGACCATCCCCTTCGACCCGGCTGCGCTGCCGCCGGAACGTGTCAGCCAGGAGGCCGTCGACGCGCTGCTACAGCGTGGCGTGGTGACCAAGGGTGACTGGGTAATCCTGACCAAGGGCGACAGCTACACCGCCCAGGGCGGCACCAACACCATGAAGGTGCTGCACGTGGGCGATCTGCTGGCCTGATCCTGCGTTCGGAGCAAAAAAAGGCCGCCCTTCGGGGCGGCCTTTTCATTTCCGTTGCCGGGGCCTTGTTGGAGCGAGTTTGCCCGCGAACCAGGATTGCAGCGGGGGCTTGTTCGCGAGCAAGCACTGGGCGTGCCCCTCGGTCCTACAAGGAACAAAAGCTCACGCTGCTCAATTCCTGCTCAATCCGCGCCAGGCCCTATCGCGCCTGGCTCGCAGCGGTTGCACCAGAGCTTATCCACAGCACCTTCCACATCTTATGTGGGCAACCTTCCGTGCATCGCTCAAATACCGCTCAATCCCCTGCAGGCCACAGCCGGCGTGGCCTGGCCGGGTTGCCCCAAAGCTTATCCACAGCGCGTTCCACAGATTGTGTGGGCAAGCTTTCTCGGCGATGCAGACCAATCGCGGACAAAGTCCGCTCCTACGCCACCGGGGGTCCGGTTGGTGTTCCCTGTAGGAGCGAGCTTGCTCGCGAACATCCTGCCCAAAGGCACCGATACCAATCCGTAGGGCGTACAACCGTTCGCGGTTGTACGCCGACAGGCAGCGCTTAGAGGAACTTCGAGAAATCCGGCTGGCGGCGCTGGGTGAAGGCGCTCAGCGCCTCGTGGGCTTCGGGCGAATGCAGGCGCTGGACGAAATGCTGGCCCTCTTCTGCCACAACGCGGCGCAGCTCTTCGATGAAGGGCGCTTTCAGCAGGCGCTTGCTCAGCGCCACGGCGGCTGGCGGCAGTTGCTGGAAGGTCTGGCAGACCTCGCGCGCACGCTCCAGCGCAGTAGCGCCATCTTCCAGTGCCTCGTTGGCGATGCCGTAGGCCACGGCCTGCTCACCGGTGAAGCCTTCGCCGCGCAGCAGGAGGCTGGAAGCCTTCACCGGGCCAACCAGGCGCGGTACCAGGAAGCTGGAGCCGAACTCCGGGCAGAGGCCCAGGTTGACGAAAGGCATCTTCAGCTTGGCGCCCTTGGCGATGAACACCTGGTCGCAATGCAGCAGCAGCGTGGTGCCGATCCCCACCGCCGGGCCAGCGACGGCAGCGACCACCGGCTTGGTGAACTCCATCAGCGCGCGCATGAAGCGGAACACCGCGCTGTCCGGGCCACTGGGCGGTTCCTGGAGGAAGTCGACGATATCGTTGCCGCTGGTGAAGCACTCGGCGTTGCCGGTGATCAGCACCACGCGCACCGAACGATCCTCCTGCGCCGCTTCCAGGGCGTCGGCGAGACCGGCATACATGCTGCGGGTCAGCGCGTTCATCTTGTCCGGACGGTTCAGGCGCAGGGTCAGCAGGCCCTCTTCGCGCTCGACGAGAATCTGTTCGCTCATGGCAATTCCTTGTTGTTTTTGAGTGGAGCGACCGGTTCAGGCGTGGGGCAGGAACAAGTCGGCCAGGGTCTGGCCACGGGGCACACCGCAGAGGTAAAGACGGCGGGCGAAGGCATCGACGCTGGCGGGATGGCCGCAGAGTAAGGCGAGGGTTCGCCGCGAAACAAGCCGGAGTTGCGCCAAAACCTCGGTCGACTCGGCCGTGGTCATCAGCGTCACGTCCAGCTCCGAGTGGCTGGCGACCAGGGTTTGCAGGGGTTCGGCGAGGTAATGGCCAGCGCGGTCATGGGCCTGGTGAATGACGCGGATCGGCCCGCTGTGATGCTGGCGCAGTGCCTCGCGCAGGACGCCCCAGAGCGGCGCCAAGCCGGTGCCGGAAGCCATCAGCAGCAAGGGTCGTTCGTGCCATTCCGGGTCGTAGTGCAGCGCACCGCCACGCAGCTCTCCCAGACGAAGAGCGTCGCCAACCTTCAGCCCACGGGCAAAATCGGCGAAGGCGCCGCGCTCGCGGCAGTCGATGTGGAACTCCAGCCAGGGATCGAGCCCCGGCACGCTGGCCAGTGAATAAGGCCGCGCCACACCGTCGGCGCTCCAGAGGATCAGGTGTTGCCCGGCGCTGTAGCGCAGCGGGCGTTGCGGGATGAGCCGAAGACGCAGGACATCGAGGGCCGGCCAGTCCAACTCGGTGACGGTGGCGGGCAGGCCGTCGCGCTGCGGGACGAAGGTTTCCACCGCAATGTCGTCGACCACCCGGCACTGGCAGGACAACCGCCAACCCTCTTCACGCCGCGCAGCATCAAGGGCGTCGGGTAGCGCATCGAGGACTTCGCCCTGCGTGCAACGCACCAGGCAGGCATGGCAACTGCCGGCTCGGCAGCTGTAGGGCACGGCGACGCCGGCCCCGCGCAGAGCATCGAGCAGGTTGACTCCGGGACTTACCGAAAAGCGTTGCGATCCGGCCCGTATCTCAGGCACGCGTCCACTCCCATGCGGCATCGCAGCGGTTGCGTCCGCTGCGTTTCGCACGGTAGAGCGCCTGGTCGGCCCGTTGCAAGGCCTCGTCGAGGTCGTCGTTGGCGTCGAGCAGCGTCATGCCCGCCGACAGGCTCAGGCTTTCGATGTTCACGCCCACCGGTTCCGCCGCGGCATAGGCCAGCCGCAGGCGTTCGCAGCAGGTGGTCAGGCGATCGGCATCGGCGTTGGGCAGCAGCAGGACGAATTCCTCGCCGCCGTAGCGTGCCAGCACGTCGCCTTCTCGCAGGCAGGCCCGCGCCACAGCGGCGAAGGTCTGCAGCACGCGGTCGCCGGCGGCGTGGCCATGGACATCGTTGATGCGCTTGAAGTGGTCCAGGTCGATCAGCGCCAGGCCGTGGCGCTGGCCTTCGCGCATGTCCTCCAGGGCACGACCGGCCAGACGGAGGAAATGCCGGCGGTTGAACAGCCCGGTGAGTTCGTCGGTGGCCACCAGGTCCTCGAGCTGGCGCATCATGCCGCGCAGCGTGTCCTGGTGCGCCTGCAGCGCATACCGGCGCTGGCGCATGCGTTGGCGCAAAGACTGTACGTAGCCGGCAAACAGGCTCAGCCAGGTGAGCACGATGAACAGCACCAGCAACTGCAACACGGCCTGGGCCGGCAGTTGCAGGCGTTGCTGGAAGGCTTCGTGGAGGTTCAGGCCGGCGAAAGCGATGAAGGCCAGCGCCGCGCAGCGGGCGAACACCCTGGGCTGCAACTGGAAGACGCCGAACAGCAGGATCAGCACGTAGAGCACCATCAGCGTGCCGCGCGCGGTATCCACGTTGGCCAGGAACAGGGTGTGCCAGACCACCGCCACCAATACCTGCGGCTCGGTCATGCTCGGGTCGGTGAAGCGCTGGTTGCGCCCGGTGAGGAACAGCCAGCCGAACACCAGCTGACTGCCGGCGACCAGCAGGGTGCAGGTCAGGGCGAAGCTGACGGGCGCGCGGTAAAACTCGCCGAACACGGCCAACCACAGCAACAGCAGCGCCAGGGCATAGGTCCCGAGGGCCATGCCGAATCGCCTGATGAGTAGTTTTTGTAAGGCGTGCTGCTTCAGAGGTGGTTTCAGCGTGCTCATGGGGCTCCGTCCCGTAATGGCACCTGGCCTTCACTCTACTATCAAAGCGCCCCAGTGCCTAGCCGATCGGAATGTGGGCGGCCCTGGCAAGGATCAGAGTCCATTTGGGACCAAGGTCGGATCGCTGGCGGGTGCGCGGCAAGCAGCCGCGGCGGTATACTACGGCGCCTTTTTTCGCCGCAGCCGTGTCGGCGAATTCCCGATGTAACAGGCGAGAGCCTGTACTACCCGCCTGACTTTCCTGCCTGAAGAGGACCGTGCTCCATGGCCGTGATCAAGCAAGACGACCTGATCCAGAGCGTCGCCGATGCCCTGCAGTTCATCTCCTACTACCACCCGGTTGATTTCATCCAGGCCATGCATGAAGCCTACCTGCGTGAAGAATCGCCGGCCGCCCGGGACTCGATGGCGCAGATCCTGATCAACTCGCGCATGTGCGCCACCGGTCACCGCCCGATCTGCCAGGACACCGGTATCGTCACCGTGTTCGTCCGCGTCGGCATGGACGTGAGCTGGGCCGGCGCCACCATGAGCGTCGACGACATGATCAACGAAGGCGTGCGTCGCGCCTACAACCTGCCGGAGAACGTCCTGCGCGCCTCCATCCTGGCCGACCCGGCCGGCGCGCGTAAGAACACCAAGGACAACACCCCGGCGGTGATCCATTACTCCATCGTTCCCGGCAACACCGTGGAAGTGGACGTCGCGGCCAAGGGCGGCGGCTCCGAGAACAAGTCGAAGATGGCCATGCTCAACCCGTCCGACTCCATCGTCGACTGGGTGCTGAAGACCGTTCCGACCATGGGCGCCGGCTGGTGCCCGCCGGGCATGCTCGGCATCGGCATCGGCGGTACCGCCGAGAAGGCCGCAGTGATGGCGAAGGAAGTCCTGATGGACGAGATCGACATCCACGAGCTGAAGGCTCGCGGTGCGCAGAACAAGATCGAGGAAATGCGCCTCGAACTGTTCGAGAAGGTCAACCAGCTGGGCATCGGTGCCCAGGGCCTGGGCGGCCTGACCACCGTGCTCGACGTGAAGATCATGGACTACCCGACCCACGCCGCCTCGCTGCCGGTCTGCATGATCCCCAACTGCGCCGCCACCCGCCACGCGCACTTCGTGCTCGACGGCTCCGGCCCGGCCGAACTGGAAGCGCCGTCGCTGGACGCCTACCCGGAAATCGTCTGGGAAGCCGGCCCGTCCGCGCGCCGCGTCAACCTCGACAGCATCACCCCGGAAGAAGTGCAGAGCTGGAAGCCGGGCGAGACCATCCTGCTCAACGGCAAGATGCTCACCGGCCGCGACGCTGCGCACAAGCGCATGGTCGACATGCTGAACAAGGGCGAAGAACTGCCGGTGGACCTGAAAGGCCGCTTCATCTACTACGTCGGCCCGGTCGATCCGGTCGGTGACGAAGTGGTTGGCCCGGCTGGCCCGACCACCGCGACCCGCATGGACAAGTTCACCCGCCAGATCCTCGAGCAGACCGGTCTGCTGGGCATGATCGGCAAGTCCGAGCGCGGCCCCATCGCCATCGAAGCGATCAAGGACAACAAGGCCGTCTATCTGATGGCCGTGGGCGGCGCCGCCTACCTGGTCGCCCAGGCGATCAAGAAGTCCAAGGTCCTGGCCTTCGCCGAACTGGGCATGGAAGCGATCTACGAGTTCGAAGTGAAGGACATGCCGGTGACCGTCGCGGTCGACACCAATGGCGAGTCGGTGCACATCACCGGCCCGGCCATCTGGCAGAAGAAGATCGCCGAGAACCTGGCGGTGGAAGTGCAGTGATCACTGCGTGACCGCTCCATGAAAAAGCCCGGCCATGCGCCGGGCTTTTTCATGGGTGGCATGTGGGGGTATGGCGCGGCGGCAAGCCGATCGCGGATAAATCCGCTCCTACAACAGCCGGCAGCACCGGCGTTCTGTTGTAGGAGCGAGCTTGCTCGCGAACGGAGTTCCCGGCAGCACCGGAGCTAAGCGGTTCGCGAGCATGGACTGGGCGTCCCCTCGCTCCTACAAAAAAGCGGGCCGCAGGGCTCAGGCGCTGCGCGGCACCCGGTTCAGCTCCACCACATTGTCACGGCGCTGGGCGAGGAAACGCGTGCAACTCACCCGCAGGAAGGAAGCGAAGTTCACCACCTCCCCGCGGTAGTCCATCACCTCGTCGTAGAGCTTGGCGATCAGCTGGTTGGTGGTCATGCCGTCCACCTCGGCGATCTCGCGCAGGATGTCCCAGAACTGGTTCTCCAGGCGCAGCGTGGTGACCACGCCACGGATGCGCAGCGAGCGGGAGCGCGACTCATAGAGAATCGGGTCGGCCTTTACATAGAGTTCGCACATGGACGGCTTCTCCAGCTTCGATGACGGGCCAGTCTACAGGCTGATCCTGGTGCCCAGCACGTCGAGGAACTTCGCCAGCCAGGCAGGGTGTGCCGGCCAGGCGGGCGCGGTGACCAGGTTGCCGTCGACATGGGCGGCATCCACCGGGATGTCCACGTATTCGCCACCGGCCAGCGTCACTTCCGGACCGCAGGCCGGATAGGCGCTGCACGCGCGGCCCTTGAGCACACCGGCGGCGGCCAGCAGCTGGGCGCCATGGCAGACGGCGGCGATGGGCTTGTTCGCGGCGTCGAAGGCTTTCACCAGTTCGATCACCTTGGCGTTCAGGCGCAGGTATTCCGGAGCGCGGCCGCCAGGGATCAGCAGCGCGTCGTAGTCGTCGGCACGCACATCGGCGAAGTTGGCGTTGAGGGCGAAGTTGTGACCCGGCTTCTCGCTGTAGGTCTGGTCGCCTTCGAAATCGTGGATGGCGGTGCGGATGCTCTGGCCGGCCTTCTTGTCCGGGCAGACGGCATGGACGGTGTGCCCGACCATCAACAGTGCCTGGAACGGCACCATGGTTTCGTAGTCTTCGGCGTAGTCGCCGACCAGCATCAGGATCTTCTTCGCGGCCATCTGGGGCATCCTCCCGGCAGGGCCCGGCCGTGGCGGCCGGGCATGCGGGAGAGCTTAGACAGTCACGCTGGTGGCGGGGTAATACGCCGCTACTACAGCGCCTCGCGCTAGGCGGGCCTCACGCGGATCAGAACGAATAGCCAATGTTGTCATCCAGTTGGCGTTCCCAGTGGCCGGTGCGAATGCACGGGTCGCCACGACCGGTGAGCCAGCCACAGCCCTATGAGTTGGCACAACTACAACCAACCAGTGGCGAAGCCACCAACAATCGCCAGAATCGCCAATCGAACCCGAGAAAAACGCATATTCCGAAGGCGTCGCCATCGCTAGAATCAGCGAAAAAAGCCCGCGCCCTGAGCGTACTTCCGGATGGCCCCGCCATGCGCAACCTGCCGCCCCTGACCATGCTCCGCGTCTTCGAAGAAGTGGCCCACCATCGCAGTTTCAATCGTGCGGCCGATGCATTGAACGTCACCCAGGGAGCTGTCAGCCGGCAGATCAAGCAGCTGGAGGAATACCTCGGAATCAGCCTTTTCCTACGAACACCACGCGGTCTGACGCTCACCGAAGCGGGCAGCGCCCTCGCCCCTCACCTGAGCGATGCCTTCGATCAGATGGAGCGCGCCCTGCAGGCCGTGCGCGTGCCCAACCTGCGCCAGCGCCTGCGCATCCTCGCGCCGCCCACCTGGGGCACTCGCTGGCTGTCGCCGCGGCTGCGGACCTTCCTGCAGCGCTATCCGGACATCAGCCTGAGCGTCACCAATCACCTGGACGGAGAAAGTGCGGGCGAGCTGGACTGCCGCATCCGCTTCGGCCTGCAACAAGCCGCGCATTGCCACAGCGAACTGCTGGTGATGGAACGCCATATCGCCGTGGCCAGCCCGGAGCTGTTCGACGGCGAGCAGCCCCCGGAGCTCAGCACTCACCCGCTACTGCACATCCTCCACGAGGGCAAGCGCCTGAAGGTCTGGGAAAACTGGCTGGAGGCGGTGGGCAGGACGGACGTGGATGCCAGCAGCGGCATCGAGTTCAGCACCCTCGACCAGGTGATCCATACCGCACTGGCCGGCGGCGGGCTCGCGGTAATCGACCGGCAGATGATCGAACGTGAACTGGCGGCGGGCAGCCTGCTGCCGATCACCCCGATCGAAGTGATAGGCCCCTATGGCTACTGGCTGGACATTGCGACGGACAAATGCGGCCTGTCGAAAGTGCAGCGCTTCCAGGACTGGCTGAACCTGGTCAGCAACCCCTGAGCGCAATCCGCGCCCAGGGATTGCCGGCGCCGATCAGGCCGCGGCGACCTTGGCCGTCACGGACGGCTTGGCGCCGTCCGCCTCCCCACGACCGCAATCGGTGAGCGTGAGGTACTTGGTTTCCGGCGCCCAGGCGATGGAGATGATCGCACCGAACAGCAGGATACCGGCGAGGATCGCCATGGTCGGACTCAACCCGATGCCCGCCACACTGACTGGCAGCAGGAAGGTACTCAGCGCCGAGCCCAGGCGACTGGCCGCCGTGGCCAGGCCGATGCCACCGGCGCGCACTTCGGTGGGGAAGCTCTCCGCCGGATAGACGCCGACCAGGTTGCTCACCGCCGACAGCACCAGGGTGAACAGGCCGAAGCACGCCACCATCAGCCAGGCCAGGCTGCCGGGCAGCAGCACCAGCAGGAACAGCGAGGCGGCAAGGATCAGGAAGGAGTTGATCAGGAAGCCGCGGCGGCTGAACTTGATGGTGCACCAGATGCCCAGCAGCGCGCCGACGATCAGCAGTGCGTTGAGCATCATCTCGGTGCCGAAGCCTTCGGCCAGGCCCATCTTCTGCAGGATCGACGGCAGGAAGGTGTAGATGGCGAAGTACGGCATGACGATGCAGATGAAGAACAGGCAGTTGAAGGCGGTGCGCTTGCGGTACTCGCGGCTGAACAGCGCCTTGTAGCCGCTGTGCTTGCGGTTGATGACTTCCTCGTCGATCTCCACGTTGGCACCCAGGTGCTTGTGCACGATGGCGCGCGCTTCCTCGATCCGGCCCTTGTAGACCAGCCAGCGCGGCGACTCCGGGGTACCGATGCGGGCGATCAGGATCATCGCGGCGGGGATCGCCGAGGACGCCAGCATCCAGCGCCAGGCATCGTCGCCCAATGGCAGCATGGCGGTGCCGACGAAGGTGGCGGCGACGTAGCCGAAGGTCCAGATCACGCTAAACGAACCCAGCAGCACGCCACGGTGCTTGCGCGGTGAGAATTCGGCGAGCATCGCATGGCCGACGCTGAAGTCGCCGCCCAGGCCGATGCCGATCAGCACCCGGCAGAGGAACAGCTGCATCGCGGATTCGACGTAGAACTGCATCACCGAGGCAATGGTGATCAGCACGAAGCTGATGAGGAATATCTTCTGCCGCCCCAGGTGGTCGGAAATCCAGCCGAAGAACAGGCTGCCCATGAACAGGCCGAGCAGCGCGGAGCTGCCGATCAGGCCCTGCCAGAAGGGCGTCAGCGCCATCTGCGGGTTGATCAGAGTGAAGGCGATACCGATGAGGCCGAGGATGTAGCCATCGGTGAAGTGGGCGCCGAAGGTGAGGCCGGCGATCTTGATGTGGAACCTGCCGATGGGCAGGTCATCGATTTTGACTGTTTGACCCGACATGATCGTCTCCGACTTTTTGTTATTGGAAACACAGCGAGGTTGGGCCGCCGCGCCATGAACAATGGCGCGGCGGCTGTGGCAGAACTCCTTGACTGGGGTCGTCAGGCAGACAGGCCGCCCATGAGCAGGTACTTGATCTCCACGTAGTCCTCGATGCCGTACTTTGAACCTTCGCGGCCCAGGCCCGACTCCTTGATGCCGCCAAAGGGCGCCACCTCGGTGGAGATGATTCCTTCGTTGATGCCGACCATGCCGGCCTCCAGCCCTTCGGCCATGCGCCAGACGCGGCCGATATCGCGGCTGTAGAAATAGGCGGAGAGCCCGTAGGGCGTATCGTTCGCCAGACTCAGGACTTCAGATTCGTCGCGGAAGCGGAAACAGGCGGCGACTGGGCCGAAGGTTTCCTCACTGGCGATCAGCATTTGCGAATTCGCTTCGGCCAGCACGGTCGGCTCGTAGAACGTGCCGCCCAGAGCGTGGCGACGGCCGCCACACATCAGCTTCGCGCCGTTCTCCAGCGCGTCGCCGACATGCTGCTCGACCTTGGCCAGTGCCGCCTCGTTGATCAGCGGGCCCTGCTCGGTCTCGCCATCCAGCGCGTTGCCCACACGCATCGCGCTGACTGCCCTGGTCAGGCGCGAGACGAAAGCTTCGTAGACGCGCTCCTGGATATAGAAGCGGTTGACGCACACACAGGTCTGCCCGGTGTTGCGGAACTTAGAAGCCATGGCGCCGCGGACGGCCGCATCGATATCGGCGTCATCGAAGACGATGAAGGGGGCGTTGCCACCCAGCTCCAGTGAGACTTTCTTCAGCGTCTCCGCCGCCTGGCGCATCAGCAGCTTGCCGGTGCGGGTCGAGCCGGTGAAGGACAGTTTGCGCACCGCGCCGGATGCCTGGATCGCCCCACCAATGGCAGGCGCGTCGCCGGAGACGATATTGAAAACGCCCGCCGGAATGCCCGCTTCTTCCGCCAGCACCGCGAGGGCGAAGGCGGAAAGCGGTGTTTCTTCCGACGGTTTGAGAATCATGGTGCAGCCTGCCGCCAGCGCCGGGCCAACCTTGCGGGTGACCATCGCCAGCGGGAAGTTCCACGGCGTGATCGCCGCGACCACGCCGATGGCCTGCTTGATCACCACGATGCGCGCATCGCCCTTGTGCGAGGGAATCACATCGCCATAGACGCGCTTGGCTTCCTCGGCGAACCACTCGAGGAAGCTCGCCGCGTAGGCGACCTCACCCTTGGCCTCGGCCAGCGGCTTGCCCTGTTCGGTGCTGAGCAGGCGCGCCAGGTCGTCCTGGCGCTGCAGCATCAGCTCGCCCCAGCGGCGGATGCGCACGCTGCGCTCCTTGGCGGTCAGGGCGCGCCAGGCCGGCAGCGCACGTTCGGCGGCAGCAATGGCCGCGTCGGTTTCCTCGGCGCCACCACGGGCAACGTCGACGATCAGCGCGCCGGTGGCCGGGTTGCGCACCGGGTAGGTCGCGCCACCCGTCACCCATTTGCCGTCGATGTAGTGGCCAGTTTTCAGCAGCGCGCTCATGCCACCGCCTCCGTCAGCGCGAAGGCTTCGCGCATGGGGCGGGCGGCACGCAGGATGCGCTTGCCGGCGGTGTAGTCGTTGATCACGTCGCAGGGCGTGTAGTTGCGCTCCAGCTCGTAGATTTCCTCGTCGTCCAGGCGGGTCTCCAGCGCGGCCAGGGCACTGTCGAATTGCGCGGTGGTGTCGGCGCCAACGAGCATGCAATCCACACCGGAATGCTGCAGCACCCAGGCCTGGGCGATCTGTGCATTGGATACTCCGCGACGCTGCGCGACGCGCTGCACGGAGCGGGCAATCTCGAAGGAAGCCTCGTCGGCGTACATCTGCTGGGTAAAGAAGTCGGTCTGATTGCGCGTGGAGTTCACGTCACCGGTCAGCAGGCCGCGCGCCAGCGGGCTGAACACCGAGACGCCGAGGCCCTGGTCGCGGCAGAACGGGATCATCTCGCGCTCTTCCTCGCGGTAGGCGCAGTTGAGCTGCAGCTGCATGTTGATCGGCTTGACCCAGCCGTTGCGCTCGCAGGCCATGAGGATCTTCGCCAGCTGGCCGGTGAGCATGGTGGACACGCCAATGTAGCGGGCCTTGCCGGCGCGGACGATGTCGTTCATCGCGCCCATGACCTCTTCCACGGGCGTGTTCACGTCGTAGAAGTGCAGCATGTACAAGTCGACGTAATCCATGCCCATGCGCTTCAGGGAGGCGTCGATGCCGTCCATGATGTGCTTGCGCGAATGGCCGCTGGCGTTGATGCCCGGACAGGTGCCGTAGCCGACCTTGGTGGTGATCACTACATCCTCGCGGCGCACCAGGCGCTTGAGGATGCGGCAGACGACTTCCTCGCCGACGCCGGCGGAATAGAAGTCGGCGAGGTCGATGAAGTTCACGCCGGCATCCAGCGCGTGCTTCACGATCGGCTCGCTTTTCTGTTCATCGAAGATCCACGGCTTCCAGTCCGGAGTGCCCATGTTCATGGTGCCCAGGCACAGCTTGGAAACCTGCAGGCCGGAGTTGCCGAGACGGATGTATTGCATGGCGCTTACCTCAGGCCTTGGGGGTGTAGAAGGGGTTGGCGATGGCGTTGACCACGTCGGCCAGCTGCGCACGCTCGGGCTTGCAGCTCAGCGCCGCGCGGATCGCGGTGCGGCAGGCGTTGTAGTTGTTCAGGTAGACGGCATCGAGGTCATCGCAGCCCGGGTTGACCCAGTTGGCGGTGACGATGGCCCACTCGTCCTCGGCTTCGGGCGGCAGGGTGCCGTCCAGCAGCGCCTCGGTAACGGCCTTGGCGATACCGGCCTGGGACGCGCCCCAGGTGGCGTTGGCGTGCATGTCACCGTTGATCTCGGCCTTGTTCACGTAGAGGGTCATCGGCTTGACCGGGATGTTCGGCTGGGCGATCACCATGAACGGGCAGTGCCCCTGGCTGGGCGAGGCGAGGCTGCTTGCGAACGCCTGGCCAGCCGGGCCGCTGCGCGGGCCGAGCAGGATGTTGATGTGCGCGGCGTTGACGCCGGGGCCTTCGAAACCTTCACCGATGTACAGGTCGAGCTTTTTCATGGGGTACCTCATGCAAACGTGGGGTGCAGGAAAGCCCGGGCACGCTCGGGCGGCCCGTGGCAAAACCGGCGGAGGGCGCCGGGGGAAAAAGGGTTGGGATCAGCTATCGACGGGCCAGTAGGACGGGTGCGCGAAAGCACCGGACAGGCCGGAGTGCAGAGGACGGATCGAGGGCGGGGAAAGCAGGAAGGAAGTCATGTCGCGTCGCTCTTTGTTGTTGTCGATGAGCTGGTGCGACGATTTTTAGCACCGGGCCCGAGCGGCCCGGTAACCACAAAAACTCAAGGAGCTATGAGTTGCCCTCATAACTCCAGAGGGGCGTGAATCTCACAGACCGATACGTTCGAAGAAGCCCGGCCCTTCGACTTCCTTGCCGCTGGCGGCGATGCTCACCGGCTCCTGCACCTGGCGCGTGGCGGGGATTTCCCGCGAGCCCAGCTCCTTGCCCACCAGTTGCAGCGGGCCGGCGCCCTGGCCGGCGGTGTGCTCGTATTTGGGTGGCGTGTGGGTCTCGTCGTAGCGCAGGTAGTACACCTCGCCGGCGCGGGCTTCCAGGGTGAACCCCGCAATCAGGGTGAAATCCAGGCTGCCACCGGCGAAGAAGGTCCAGAAGCTACCCAGCAGCGGGCGGCGCATCTGCAGTGGATAACTGCCGGGGGCGAAGTGCAGGGTGAAGTAGCCGTTGCTCGGCAGGCTGCCGATCAGCTCGTTGTTGAGGAACAGCCCCGGCGCTTCCAGTTCTTCATCGGACCACTGGTTCTGCGGCCGGTAGAGGTACACCGTGGCCTGCTGCGAATCTGCGGGCTGCGCACTGTACGGCGGCCCATCCACCGCGCCGAAGAAGGCGCCGGGCGAACTGCAGCCGGCCAGCATCAGGAGAAAGGCGCACAGGGCCAGTCGGAGCATGGAAAGTCCCTCTTATGGTTATGCCCGGAGCATAACCACCGCGCCGGGGCTTGCCACCCGTCGAAAGTCCGGGTCGAAGAGTTCACACAAACGCCAGGGCGAGCCCCGCTCATCCCAACCTGTTTGACACTGCTGCACCCAGGGCGAAGTATTACCCGGTATTACCTTTAACTACACAGGTGCCGCCATGGCCACTTCAGTCAAACTCGACGAGGAAATGCTCGCCCGCGTCCGCGAGCTGGCCGAGCTGCGCCAGCGCTCGCCGCACTGGATCATGCGCGAAGCCATCGGCCAATACGTCGTGCGTGAAGAGCAGCGCGAGAAGCTCAAGCGCGACACCGAGCAGGCCTGGGAAGAATTCCAGGCGACCGGCCAGCACGTCGCTGCCGAAGCGGTGGAGAGCTGGCTGAACAGCTGGGGCGATGAGGACGAGCAAGCCGCACCGAAATGCGAGTGATCTACGCGCCCGCGGCGCTTCGCGACCTCGACCGCCTGCGCCGATTCCTCCGGGAAACCAATCCCACCGCCGCCCGCCGTGCCGGCCAGATCATTCTCCAGGCCACCCAGGCGCTGGGGGCCTATCCGCAGATGGGGCGACTGATCGATGACCTACCGATCGAATTCCGCGAATGGCCCATCGACTTCGGTGACAGCGGCTACATAGCCCGCTACCGCATCGATGGGGAAACACTGGTCATCCTCGCGATCCGCCACCAGCGCGAAGCCGGTTACTGAACCCGAGTCAGCTCAGCTCCTTGAGCCAGAACATCATCGACTTGGCAGTCTCCTGCTGCTCGCCGATATCGCGCCAGTGGTATTCGGTCTGCAGGGAGGGTTGCGGAGTGAAGCCACGCTGCAGCCAGAAGGCGTCCGGCGAGCGGTAGCTGACGGGTCGTGCGCTGTGCTCCGGCGGCCGCCGAAGGGCGCAGAAGGCCGCCCAATCGAAGCGACCCAGACCACGCGCAAAGCGCTCGCGTTCTTCGAAGAAACGCAGGTCGAGAGCGGCGCTGCGGTACTCCGGCAGAACCACCGACTCACCAAAGTAGAAGATTCGCTCCGGGTTCCAGCCCTGCGCCAGGAACGGCTGCTGGAAAGCCTCGGCCTCGTCCAGCAGCGGCAGCCCGGTCGAAGCCCCCACTACCCTGCCCTCATCGATCACCAGCACGCACAGGCTCCAGGCCGATCGCACATGGCCGTCGAGGTACCCGGCTTCATATTCCGGACTGCCATCGTAGAGGTACGGATACTCGCGGAACACGGTGATGCGCAGTCGCGCCAGATCATCGATGAACGGGCGAAGGGCGTCTCCGCCTAGCAGGCGGAACTCGATGGGCATGGTGGTTTTCGTCCGCAAAGGGCCGCAGCGGCGGCGCGCTGCAGAAAACCTAGCACGCGCAGCGCAGGTCGGCAGAGCTGGTGAGGGCGGCGCAGTATCTGGTTCGCGAGCAAGCTTGCTCCTGCGAAGAGCGCGACCTGTAGGACCGAGGGGGACGCCGAGTCCTGGCTCGCGAACGGCCCAACGATGGGTTACGACTCGGTAACCACTCGCCGCCGCGCGGTCGGTGGCGCAGGCGGGGCCGGCAACAGGTGCCGCACGAGCCATTTGCGCACCGGCACCACGCAGCGCTCCTGCACCAGCACGCAGCTGGTGACCATGAACAGCAGGAACAGCGGATACAGCCACAGCGACAATTGCTGATGGGTAGCCGACTCGACGCAGAAGGCCCAGTCCGCGAGGCAGTCCCCCGGTGCGCGAATCAGTTTTTCCGTCCGCGAGAACAGCGTAAACAACGGCACGTGCAGGGCGAACAGCGACAGTGACGCCGCCCCCAGCCGTGGCGACCAGTGCCGCACCAGGCTGCTCTTCGGGTCCCGCGGCAAGGCGCTCATGTACACCAGCATCAGCTGCGCGGGCAGCAGCAGGCCGTTGTGCAACAGGAAGTACCAGAACTTGGCGCCGTGGGTGTAGAGGTAATCGGCGACCAGGAAGTTGGCCAGCACGAACGCGCCCATCGCCACCAGCGTTCCGCGGCCGGGCAGGCGGCCGGCGTCCTTGTACTCGCGGAAGAGCCCGTAGGCGAGGATGCCGCTGAGGAACTCCGGCAGGCGCAGCAGCGGGTTGCGGTGCAACAGCCCGGTCCAGGGCATACCGTACTGTTCGCTCGCGACTACCAGCAGCGGCGGGATCAGGTACACGCCCCAGAGCACCAGCAGCCAACGCCATTTGTGCTGCAGACGCGCCAGGCGCGGCGCAACGAAGGGGAAGCAGAGGTAGAAGAAGAACAGCGTCGACAGCGACCAGAGCGGCGCGTTGAAGGTCAGGTAATACGGGTTCCACGCCTGCAGCATGGTCAGCTGCAGGATACTGTTGAACAGCAGTTCGCGGTCGCTCATCCAGTGGTGGAACAGCTCCGGCTGCAGCCGGCCGATGGCCTCGTTGGTGTCGTAGATGACGAAGCGCGGCGTGGCCTGGTCCAGGTCCGGGCCGATGCCCAGCCCGCTGACCACCAGCAGCACGGCGATGGTCAGCAGGATCGAGAAGATGTGCAGCGGGTAGAGGTTGGACAGGCGCTTGGTGAAGAAGCTGCGCGGGCTCTCACGGAGCTGTCCATCGGTGACGTAGACGTGGCACAGCAGGAAGCCGGAAAGCACGAAGAAGGTGCTGGTGGCGAAAAAGCCCAGGGCGGTGAGGTCATCGAGGCCGGCGAACTTCTGCTCGGCGGGGTAGCTGTGCAACGTGTGGTAGATCACCACGTACAGGCCCATCAGGAAGCGCAGCCATTCCAGCCCGATGAAACGTTCCTTGCGATTGGTCTCCACGCCTCTCTCCTTCTCGACAGACAACAACGACGTCAGCGGCGGCGGTCGAGGAAGTTCACCACCAGTCGGTCCAGCGAGCCCCACAGCCGCTCGCGCAGGCGCTTCCACCAGGGGCGCGCGCGCCAGAATCCCAGGTCGATCTCGCGGCTCTGGGCGAAGTCGGCGGCCAGGCAGTCGGCCACCGCCGCGGTGAATTGCGGATCGAACGCTTCTACATTGGCCTCCAGATTGAACCGAAGGTTCCAATGATCGAAGTTGCACGAGCCGACGCTGACCCAGTCATCGACCAGTACCATCTTCAGATGAAGAAAGCGCGGCTGGTATTCGAAGATCTTCACCCCGGCGCGCAGCAGGCCAGGGTAGTAGCGCTGGCCTGCGTAACGCACCGGCGCGTGGTCGGTCAGCCGGCCAGTGAGCAGCAGCCGCACATCGACGCCGCGCTGGGCGGCCTTGCGCAGCGCCCGGCGGACCTTCCAGGTCGGCAGGAAATACGGCGTCGCCAGCCACACCCGCTGGTGCGCACCGCGCAGCGAGCGCACCAGCGCCTGGAGGATGTCGCGATGCTGGCCGGCGTCTGCGTAGGCCACACGCGCCAGGCCTTCGCCGTAGTTGGGAATGGGCGGCAGGCGGGTCAGCAGGACTTCCTCGCGGGGCTTCCAGGCCCGCACGCCAAGACAGGCATTCCATTGCCGCTCGAACAGGCGTTGCCAGTCGGCGACGATGTGGCCGGTCAACTCCACCATCACCTCATGCCAGTCGCTGCGGTTCTCCCGCGCGGACCAGAACTCGTCGGTAGCACCGGTGCCGCCGACGTAGGCGATGCGCTCGTCCACCAGCAGCAGCTTGCGGTGATCGCGGTACAGGTTGCGCAGGCCGGCCTTCCAGTTAAGCGGGTTGTAGTGGCTCAGTTCGCCGCCCGCCTCCACCAGTTGCCGCGTCCAGGCGCTGGAAAGCTTCAGGCTGCCGAAGGCATCGAACAGGCAGCGCACCTTCACACCGCGCCCCAGGGCGGCCAGCAGGCGATCCAGCAGCGCCTCGGCGCAGCTGCCGCTTTCCACCAGGTAGAGTTCCAGCTCGATCTGCCGCTCGGCGCTGTCGATGGCCTGGAACATGCGCGGAAAGAAGCGCTCTCCGTCGCAGAGCAGGGCGAAGCGGTTGCCCGTTCGCCAGGGAAAGATCGGGCCGCTCACCGCGAGGCGAAGATCAGCACGGCGCCCACGGGCACCGACAGGCCGATACTCTTCAGCCCGGCCAGTTTGCGCAGTTGCGCCACGCCTGGCGCGAGGCCGAAGTCAGCGGCATTGATCACCAGCGGCTGCAGAGTCACGACCTGGAAGCGGTGCTCGTCCAGGCGGGTGATCAGTACATCGGTGCGGTAGTCCTTCGCCTGGCCGTTGAGCTCCAGGCGCAGTGGCAGGCGCATCTCCAGTTGCACGCCGCTGGCCAGTTCGGTGATGGGGCGCAGGTCGATGCGCGAGGTGATACGCGCCTCGGGGAATTTCTCGGTGTCGAACAGCTTGTCGCGCAGGCGCTCATCGCGTAGCGGAATACCGCTGCTGACTGAATCCATCTCGATGCGCAGCTCCACCTGGCCCTGTTCCTCCACCTTGCCGTGCATCACCAGGAAGCGGTTCACCTCGGCGATATCGGCATTCTTGGTGGTGACGAAGGTCAGCCGCGAGGACTCGTAGTCGAGGTACCAGGCAGCCTGGGCGGAAGCGGCGAAGCAGGCCGCGAAGAGGAAGGCGAACAGCGAGCGCATGAAATCCCTTACATGGAAACGGATGGACCAACGGCCAACGATAGCGGCCCGCCGTCGGCTTGCAAACCGGCCGAGCGGCGAGCCCTTTGGGCAGGCGTCGACGCCAATGGTTCAGTCGGCCAGCAGCGCCGGAATCCCGGCCACCAGCGCATCGATGGCGCAGCGGATCTTCGACGGCATGTAGCGGGTCTTCGGCCACACCGCATGGATCTCCAGCGGCGGCAGGTTGCAGCGGCCCTTCACCACCACCAACTCGCCCAGCTTCACGTGCCGCGCCAGCAGCCAGGACGGCAGCCGTGCCAGGCCGAAGCCGGCCACGGCGGCGGCGGTGATGGCCTGCAGGTCGTCCATGCTCAGCTGTGGGTCGATGTCGATGCGTTTCGCCTGGCCGTCGTCGTCGCGCAGGTCCCAGGGTGAAGTGACACCGGCAACCGAGTAGCTGATGGCCGAGTGGCCGGCGAGGTCGTCCAGACCTTCGGGCATGCCGTGCTCGGCGATATACGAGGGCGCCGCGCCGATGCTGGTGTACTGCACGCCCAGCTTGCGCGCGGCGAGCGTGGCGCTGTCGCCCAGCGGGCCGATGCGCACGGCGAGGTCGAAGCCCTCTTCCACCAGGTCGACGCGGCGGTCGGTGAAGGACAGGTCGATCTTCAGCGACGGATACTGCCGCGCCAGCGCCAGCATCAGCGGCACCACGCAGAGGTGGCCGAAGGAGATCGGCACGCTGACCCGCAGGCGCCCGCGCGGCTCCATCCGACCGCCCTCCAGCGCGGTGTGCGCGGCGTCCAGTTCGGCCAGCGCGCGCACGCAACTGTCGTAGAACACCTGGCCGTCGTCGGTGAGGTTCTGGCTGCGCGTGGTCCGCTGCAGCAAGCGCACCCCCAAGCGCGCCTCCAGCCGGGCGATGGCCTTGCCTACCGCCGAGCGAGTGAGGTTCAGGCGCTCGGCGGCCAGGGCGAAGCTGCCGGCGTCCACCACCTGGACGAAGGTGGCGATACCATCGAGTCGGTCATCCATCAGGCAGCCCCTTTTGAATCCTCAAGAGACCCAATGATGGGACGAAATGGAGCCAATGGGGAACCCTGTTCTTTTTCAGAATAGTGGTTCGTCCCACGGAGCCATCCTCATGACTGCCCTCCATAACCCCAGAAACCTCATCGCCCTGGCCGCGGTGTGCCTGTCCTCGATGATGTTCGGCCTGGAAATTTCCAGCGTTCCCGCCAGCCTTCCGGCCCTTGAGCGAGTACTGCACGGCGACTTCCAGGACCTGCAATGGGTGATGAACGCCTACACCATCGCCGTCACCAGCGTGCTGATGGCCGCCGGCACCCTGGCCGACCGCTTCGGCCGCAAGCGCCTGTTCGTCATCAGCCTGGCGCTGTTCGGCCTCACCTCGTTGCTCTGCGGGCTGGCGGGCGACATGCCGACCATGATCGCCGGGCGCTTCCTGCAAGGCGCCGCCGGCGGCGTCATGCTGATCTGCCAGGTGGCGGTGCTGACCAGCCAGTTCAGCGACCCGGCCGAACGCGTGCGCGCCTTCGCCGCCTGGGGCGTGGTGTTTGGCATCGGTCTGGGCTTCGGGCCGATCATCGGCAGCGCCATTGTCGCCCTGGCCAGTTGGCAATGGGTGTTCCTGGTGCACGGTCCGCTCGCCCTGCTCACCCTCGCGCTGGCGCAGTACGGCACGGTGGAGTCGCGCGATCCGGAAGCCGAGCGGCTGGATATCGGCGGCATGCTCACGCTGTCACTGGCCGTGCTCGGCATCGTGTTCTACATCACCCAGGGCGCCGACATGGGCTTCACCAGCCCGGCCGCGCTGGCGATCCTGCTGCTCAGCCTGGCCAGCCTCGCCGCCTTTGTCCTGATCGAGCGCCGCGTCGCCCACCCGATGTTCGACCTCTCAGTGCTGCGCATCCGCGCGTTTTCCGGCGCGATGTTCGCCTCGGCGGGGATGAACGCAAGTTTCTGGCCGCTGATGATCTACCTGCCGGTCTACTACCACGGTGTGCTCGGCTACGGCGACGTGAAGGCCGGCTGGTCGTTGCTGGCGTACACGCTGCCGACGCTGCTGGTGCCGCCTATCGCCGAGCGCCTGGCGCACCGCTTCCACCCCGGCTGGGTGATCCCCGGCGGGATGTTCGTGATCGGCGCCGGCTTCTTCCTGATGCTCTGGGGCAGCGCCGCGGACCACGCCAGCTGGCTGACCCTGCTGCCCGGCTGCGTGCTGGCCGGCATCGGGCTGGGCATGACCAACACCACGGTGACCAACACCTCCACCGCCGCCGTGCCCGCTGCGCGTGCGGGGATGGCTTCGGGCATCGACATGAGCGCGAGGATGATTTCCCTGGCGATCAATATCGCGGTGATGGGGTTGATCCTGCTCTGGGGCGTCGCCGCCGCACTGCACGGCGTGGATGGCGTTCAGAAGCTGCAGTTGGCAGCGAGTATCGCCGCTGGCCAGTTGGGTAACGACGATCCGGCCAGCGCACGGGCAGCGCTGGTGCAGGGCTTCGGCTGGATGCTGGGCTACGGCGGCATCAGCGCGTGGCTGTTCGCAGCGGGCAGTTTCGTGACCTTCGGCGCGCGCCGGGCGGCACGACCTACACTGGAGGTGGCCCGATCCTGACTGACAGGAACACCGCCATGAAAACCATCCTGCTGCTCGCCTTCGTGTTCCTCAGCGCCTCCAGTTGCAGCGTGGGCTCGGGCTTTCGCTTCCAGCCAGACTTGCCGGCGATTGCGGCGCGGTCTTAAGGCTGGCTGTTTTCGCGATTGACGCTGTGCCGTGCGGTTCGCGAGCAAGCTCGCTCCTACGAAAAGCCACATATCTCGGCATGGCTATGGCCTGGCTCTGGCGCTGGCTCTTGAAGACTTCCAGATAAACCTCAGCGCACTCCGAGCGGCCCCGTTCAGGAGGCCTCGTTGAAGCGGAGTTTCAGGGGTTGAGCGGCATGGATGCCGCGAGAGCGCTGTCGGGCCAGGGATGGCCCGTCAGCGCGTGCCCCTGAAACTTCGCTTCAATGAGGGAATTTTTCGCCTAGGCGAAAAACCGGATGTCCGGGGCAAGACCTTTGCCCACTTTGGGGCGTTTGCCAAAGTGGGTCGCCCGAGGGGGCGAAACCACTGATTCTGCGCGCACGCCGAAGCAATGCTGGAATACCCACGCTGAGGCAGCACATCCCAATCATTGGAGCCGTGGCCCGTTCCTACAGGTTCATGGTGCGAGTATCACGGCTCCTGCTTGATCACCTGACTGAACCCCAGCACCGCGAACACCGGCACCTCGGGCGTGATCGAAGGCACGTTGGCGACTGCCTTGAGCGGTTCGAGCTTCTCTTCCAGGTCGAAGTCGATCAGCTTGAGCACCAGCGGCTCCAGGGTCGTCACCTCGATGCGGCTCTCGCTGGGGCGGCTGACCAGCACCTCGGACTTGAGCCGACGCTGCTGGCCGTGCAGGTCGAGGTTGAAGTCCAAGGTTTCCTGGCGCGACTGGCCGACCCGCAGGTCGTCGTAACGGCTCAGGTCCAGCTGGCTGCTGACGATCGCCTCGGGGAAGCGCTCGATCTCGAAGAAGGAGTTGCGCATGCGCTCGTCGCGCAGGGCCAGGCCGCTGTCGATGGACTCCAGCGGCACCACCACGCGCACCGCGCCCTGGTCGTCGATCTGCCCGGAAAGGCGGTCGAAGCGCTGAACTTCCGCCATCTTGCCGCGCTTGACCGAGACGAAGCTGATCCGCGAAGTGTCGCCGTCCAGTTGCCATTCGGCCATCGCCAGGGGGCTGGCCAGCACCAGCAATGCGCACACGGCTCCTGTTACAAAAGAATGCATTGATCCTCCGAAGCGGGTCGCCCCGCTCCGTGGAACGCGCCCGTCAGTGGCTGCCCGATTCGGGCAAATCGTCCGCCTGGGGCATCAGTTGGCATCCCTCGCGCGCGCTGAGCCAGGCGGCTGTCTGTGTACTGCCGAGGCCGCGAGCGGTCACCCGCTTGCGCGCTTCGTCGTCGAGGAAGCCGCTGGTCGGCACGTACTGCTTGGTATAGGCCCGGCAATAGTCCGCCGAGTTCCCCATAACGTAGCGGCAGGAGCAGTACTCCTTGGCGGTATAGGCGCCGATGATGCCGGGGAACGCCGCGAGGTGGATGCGGTTCTGCCAGGCCGTGGTCGCCAGGGCGAGCAGCAAAAGGACCAGGGCGGTAAGAATCGGATGGCGACGGATCATGGCTGCACCTCCCCGTGGGCGAAGGCTGCCTGGGCAAGTTTGAGGAAGGCATCGTGCTGGTAGCTGCCGTCACGGTCGTCGGCGTAGCGGACGATCACCAGTTTCTGCTCGGGGATCACGTAGAGCGCCTGGCCCCAGTGGCCGAGGGCGGCGAAGGTATCTTCCGGAGCGTCCGGCCAGGGCGCGGGCGCGCCGGCCACCGGGCGGTTGAGCCACCACTGGCCACCGGGCACCGCTTCGTTGGGTTTCTTCGGATCAGGCTGGTACTCGGGGAACGGCGCGAGAACGAATTTCATCCAGTCCTGCGGCAGCAACTGGCGATCCTTCCAGCGCCCGTCGCGCTCCATCAGCAGGCCGATGCGCGCCATGTCGCGGGCAGTCATGTAGGCATAGGACGAGCCGACGAAGGTACCGCTGGCATCGCGCTCCCAGACCGCGGACTGGATGCCCAGCGGCTCGAACAGCGAGGTCCAGGGGTAGTTCGCGTAGTCCTTGCCGACCATCTGCTTGAGCGTGGCGGAAAGCACGTTGCTGTCGCCGCTGGAGTAGCGGAAGCGCTTGCCCGGCTCGGCATCGGCAGCGAAGCCGGCGGTGAACCTCGCCATGTCGTCGCGGCCACGGGTATAGAGCATCGCCACCACCGAGGAGCGCACCGGCGCGTATTCGTACTCTTCCTGCCAGGCCAGGCCGGAGGCCCAGTGCAGCAGGTCGCGCATCTTGATATCGGGATGGTCGGCGAAGGCCGGGTAATGCTTGGCAACCGGGTCGTCGAGCTGGAACTTGCCCTCGCCGAAGGCCACGCCGAGGACGCTGGCCATCACGCTCTTGCTCATCGACCAGGCCAGGTGCGGCGTCTGCGCGCTGGTCGGGCCGGCGTAGCGTTCGTAGATCAGTTGGCCGTCGCGGATCACCACCACCGCATCGGTGCGCACGCCCTTGCGGGTCGCGTCGTCGCGGCTGGGGAAGGCATAGCTTTCGAAGGCTTCGACAGCAGCGCCACTGGGCGTGGCGCCGTGTGGCCAGTCGGCCTCGGGCCAGGTGTCGGCACCGTGGGCATGGCTGCTGAGCAGGCAGGTGGCCAGGGCCAATGCGCGCAGCGCTGGCCTGTAGGAAGTGAAGGGCATCGGCGGGCCTCTTGTTATCAGGTCGGCCCGCACCCTAGCACGGTGAAGATGACGAATTAAGCGCCGATCGTGCCGTAATCAAGGACGATTGGCGCAATCGGTCAGCGTGGCACCTGGTAATCGTCCGGCCCCATCAGGTCCATGCCGCACTGCAGGTCGGTGATCCAGTCGAGGAAGGCGCCGATCATGGCCTTGCCCACGAAAGGCCGGCCGTGCTGCGGGACGATCATCTCGATGTCCATGCCGCGCACCATGGATGCCCAGAGCCGCGCGACCTTGTTCGACGCCATGTAGCGACGGTGGAAGCCTTCCATGTGCGGTACGTGCGCAGCGAAATCCTGCACCGGGCTGGCGTCGTCCACCAGGGAGGCGCCCATGTCGCCGGAGAAGAGGATCTTGCTGACCGGATCGTAGATCTGGAAGTTGCCCACCGAGTGGAGGAAGTGCGCGGGGATCATCTTCAGCTGGCAGCGGCCCAGCTGCACCGACTCGCCGCGGTCCGGCAGCGGGATCACCCGGTCATAGGTGGAAATGCCATGGCTGACCGCCAGGTAGTTGGCCGTCAGGTGCGGCAGGAAGCGCGCCCAGAGCTTCGAGCAGATGACCTTGGCGCGGGTGTGCAGCAGCCACTTGTCCAGCGCGGCGATGATGTCCGGGTCCTGGTGCGAGGCGAAGATGTAGTCCAGGTCCTGCAGCGAGAACAGTTTCGAGAGTTCCAGGGACAGCGGCGTATAGGTCAGGTCGCCGCCCGGATCGAGCAGCAGGCGCTTGTCGTGGTCGACGATGAGGAACTGGTTGGATTGCACACCGTCGCCGCTGACCAGATCGTCGAAACACAGGCATTGGTGTTTACCGTCGTCGAACAGCACGATGGGTTCGCGTCGCATGAGGGGATTTCCTAAAGCAGTGGGAGGGAAAACAGTGGGTAGCCCTGCGGAAATTTCTTGGTATCTCAGAAACATCTGTAAGGCTAACGTCCCCTCCCCAGGCCCTCACTGACGTGGGTCAAGGCCTATTGCCACCCTCGCTTTCTCCAGGCGCTTGGCCCGTGCGGCGCCGGCGATGGCGAGCACACCCTTGTCGCGTCTCCAGACCGCTGCCAGCTCCGGGTCGCCCGAGGCGAAGGCGGCATCCAGTGTCGCGGCGAGGCCCTCGAACTGGCTGAACACGCCGGCCAGCAGCAGGTGGGTTTCCGGCTGCGAAGCCGGCTGCCGGCTGACTTCCGCGCAGCCGGCCAGCACACCGGTCAGGCGCAGCGCCAGCTCCGCCGGCCACTGGTGCTCCAGCGCCAGGCCATAGAGCCAGGCGCAGACCGCCGCCAGCACATGGGTGTCTTCCAGGGTGCGGAAAGGCTTGCTGTAGGCCTCCCAGCCATCACCGGGCAGGCGTTCGCAGTGGGCGCCGTCGAGCAGCAGGCGGGCGTGGGGGATGTCCGGCATCAGCGGCAGTGCCGGCAACGCCTCAAGCTTCGCGCCCGGCGCACCGGCCTGAATAACGGTCATGGCGATGCGCGGTGGCTGTCCCTCGTCCTCGTCACGCGCGGCGATCAGCCACCAGGCGGCGCTGTCGGCGGCGGTGGCGAAGTCCTTGCGACCGTGCAGCACCAGACCGTCGAGGCGGGTCTGCAGGTCGGCGGGGCGCACGCTTTTCTTCTCGGTCACGCAGAACGCGCCGAGGCTGAGCGGGGCCGCCGGCCAGAGCGCGCGCAGGGCGGCCTGGTAGCCGGCAAGGAAGGCCAGCCCCGGTGAGGTCGCCAGGCGCCCGCCGAGCACTGCCAGCTCGAAGCTGCCGCTATGGCCGGCGCGCGCCAGCAGTTCGGTGTACCAGTCGTCCAGGGCCAGGCCGGGCGGTAACCGGTCCTGCGGGCCGAGCAGGCATTTCCAGGGCATCGCGGCGCTCCTTCCTTCGAGGTCGTTGTTCTTGTCATACAAGCATCACCGCACCGTCATGGGCGTGACACCGGTCATTCCTAGCCTGAGCTTGCACAACAAAGCCGACCGGCCGCAACCCGCATGGCCGGTTCACGGAGGCACTCGCATGAGTCAGATCGCCCTCTCCTGTGACACCCCGGCAGAACGCCGTCTCAAGGCCGTGCGTCTGCGCGGCGCCCGCGCCCTGCGCGAAGCCCAGGCCCTGCGTTACCGCGTGTTCAGCAGCGAGTTCGATGCCCAGCTCAAGGGCGCGGACCAGGGGCTAGACATGGATGACTACGACCGCCACTGCGCTCATATCGGCGTGCGCGACCTCAACACCGGCGCGCTGGTGGCCACCACCCGCCTGCTCGACCACCGCGCCGCGCAGCGCCTGGGCCGCTTCTACAGCGAAGAGGAATTCGCCCTCGACGGCCTGGACAACCTGCAGGGCCCGGTGCTGGAAATCGGCCGTACCTGCGTCGACCCGGACTACCGCAATGGCGGCACCATCGCCGTGCTCTGGAGCGAGCTGGCCGAAGTGTTGAATGAAGGCGGCTACCGCTACCTGATGGGCTGCGCCAGCATCCCCATGCGCGACGGCGGCATCCAGGCCCGCGCGGTGATGCAGCGCCTGCGCGACCGCTACCTGTGCCAGCAGAACCTGCGCGCCGAACCGAAGACCCCGTTGCCGCAACTAGACGTTCCGGAAAACCTCACCGCCGAGCTGCCGCCGCTGCTCAAGGCCTACATGCGCCTGGGTGCGAAGATCTGCGGCGAGCCCTGTTGGGACCCGGACTTCGGCGTCGCCGACGTGTTCATCCTGCTCAAGCGCGACGAGCTCTGCCCGCGCTACGCCCGCCACTTCAAGGCCGCGGTCTGATGCGCAGCCTGCGCGCCTGGCTGCGCGTTGCCCGCCTGCTGCTGGTGTTGACGGTGGGCCTCGCGCTGGCTGCTTTCGTCAGCCTGCTGGAGCGCCTGCCCGGCCGCGACTGGATGCTCCTGCGCCAGCGCCTGACCTGCTGGTACCTGGCACGCCTCGGTGGCGCCCTGCCCTTCGAGGTGAAAGTGCACGGCGAGCTACCCGGTCAGCCGATGCTGTGGGTGTCCAACCATGTGTCCTGGGTCGATATCCCGCTGCTTGGTGCGCTGCTGCCGCTGACCTTCCTGTCCAAGGCCGAAGTGCGCCAGTGGCCGGTCGCCGGTTGGCTGGCGGAAAAGGCCGGCACGCTGTTCATCCGCCGGGGTTCTGGCGATGCTCGAATGATCAACGCGCAACTGGCCACGCACCTTTCGCGCGGCCGTTCTCTACTGGTCTTCCCCGAAGGCACCACCACCGACGGCCAGGGCCTGCGTACCTTTCACGGTCGCCTGATGGCCAGCGCCATCGAGGCCGGCGTGCCGGTGCAGCCGGTGGCGCTGCGCTACCGACGCAACGGGGAGGCGTGCGAGCTGGCACCCTTCATCGGTGACGATGATCTGGTCAGCCACTTGAAGCGTCTGTTCGACAATGATCGGGGAGTCGTGGAAATCCACCTCTTGCCGGCGCTGTCCAGCGCCCACCAGGACCGCAACCTGCTGGCCAGGCAAGCGCACGCAGCAATCCGTGCGGTGGTGTGTGAGGAGCAGGAAGAGGCGGCCATTGCGGCCTGAGGTTCGCTGACAAGAGAAGGGATTGGAGCCCGCCGTAACCTACGGCCGGCGGGTTCCCACTCTGACGAAACGGCTTTCAAACTGCGCCGGGCGGCACCCTCGAGTCGCCCGACGCAACCTGAAAACAGCCTCCAGACGCCGCAGGCTCAAGCCTCCGGCGGCACGACCAGGATGTCACAATCCAGTTCGCGCAGAGCGTAGTCGGCAACACTGCCGATCAGGGCACGCTTGATTCCGCCCATACCCCGAGTACCCATGACCAGCAGATCCGGCCGATGCTTGTCGACCATCCGCTGCAACACGTTGCCCGGCAGCCCGACGGCCACCAGTTGTTCATCGATGCGTTCTTCCAGGTGCTGGTCGTGGAGGAACGTCTTCAGCTCTTCCACCGCCTGACGCGATTCGCTGCTGACAAATTCGTCGATGCGTTCCTCGCTCACTCCGGAGTACTGCATCATGCCCTTGGCCAGCGGGCTGAAGGCGTAGACGCCGCGGCGCACGGCGCCTTCCAGCAGGCCCAGGTCATTGGCCACTTCCACCGCGTGGGCCGAAGCCGGCGAGGTGTCGAGGGCAATCAGCAGGTCGCGGTATTGCCCGGCGGCCGGCTGGTTGACCACCAGCACCGGCAGTTGCCCGGCGCGCAGCACTCGTTCCACCGTGGTGCCGACGAAGATGTCGCGCAGCACGCTCTTGCGGTGCGCACCCATCACCAGCATTTCGCAGTTCAGGTTCTTCGCTGCGGCGAGGATCTTCTGGTTCGGATCGCCGCGCTCCACCAGCAGTTTCGGGCAGGTACCACCCATTTCGGTGAGTTCGACCAGGCGCGCCTCGAGCATCATGCGCACCTGGGTGACTTCCTGTTCGACCAGTGCCGACGGTTGGTCCTCATCGACCACGTAAAGCACGGTCCAGGGGCAGGCGTAGCGCTTGGCGAGCGCTGCCGCACGGTGCAAAGCCTTTTCGGAACGGCCGGAAAGATCCGTTGCGACCATTAGCGACTTCATCATGCTGCTCCTCTCGTCGTCCTTCAGATGTGTCTATTGCACACGCTATGGGCCGCCGGGCGGTTGACGCATATCAAGTCAGGCCGGACCGTCCATCGATTTCGGCGGATTTCTGACGAACTCCTGAAGTTCGGGATAGAACTCACGGAAGTCGTCGCTCAGCGGCTCGTAAAGACGATCCAGCTCCTCCCAGGCGCCATCCAGCAGGGACGGCCGCGACAGGCGCCGGGACATGCCGGCGACCACGTCCTGCAATACCTCGAACTGCCGATAGCTGCCGAGCCAGTCCTGCGCGGCCATGCGCGGTGCAATGCGCGCCAGACGCTCCGGCAGGCCGGGCGTGCGGCCCAGTACACCGTAGACCCGTTGGGTGAACTGCTCCAGCGGCTCGCCGGAGAAACGCTCCCAGTCGCGGGCCAGGCAGTGGTCGTAGAACACGTCCAACAGCACGCCGGCCATGCGCCGGCGCTCACTGGGGAAGCGCGACTTGGCACTGTGTATCAAGGGATGACTGTCGGTAAAAGCGTCGATGCGCCGGTGCAGGCGGATGCCCGCCTCGATTTCGGCGGGCCACTGCCCGGCCAGCGGGCCTTTGACGAAATCACCGTAAAGGCTGCCGAGCAGTTGGGCGGGCCGGTCGCCGCCCAGGTGGAGGTGCGCAAGGTAGTTCATGTCGTTGAGCTTAGCGCGGAACCGGTGCTCTTCTGTAGGAGCGAGCTTGCTCGCGAACCGAGACTGCTCGGTGCCAAGAGCTTCGCGAGCAAGGACTGGGCGCCCCCTCGCTCCTACAAAAAGCGGTACGGAGCGGAGGCGGAATCATCGCGGACGAAGTCCGCTCCCACGGCAGCCCGACCTATTATCACGGGTGTCGATCATTACTATCGCGCCAAACGAATTCATATCGTTTTTGACCGATATATAGTTCGTCCCAACGCGATATACCGATACGGCCATGACTGAACAACCCTCTCTCGACCTCGACGAAATCTTCAAGGCCCTGGCCCACCCGGTGCGGCGCGACATGCTGCACTGGCTCAAGGACCCGGAGCAGTTCTTCGTCGAGCAGGAGCACCAATCCTTCGAGATCGGCGTCTGCGCCGGCAAGTTCGACCAGCGTACCGGTCTGTCGCAATCCACCGTCTCCGCGCATCTGGCCGCCCTCCAGCGCGCGGGTCTGGTGACCAGTCGAAAAGTCGGCCAGTGGAACTTCTTCAAACGCAATGAAGAAACCATTCAGGCCTTTGTTCGCCACCTGAGCGAAGCGCTGTAACCCGGCTACTGCCAGCCAAGACAAATCCCACTTTCCAGGAGCAGGCGCATGCCCACTTCGCTTCTCGTCCTCGCTTTGTCCGCGTTTGCCATCGGCACCACGGAATTCGTGATCATGGGCCTGTTGCCCGAGGTCGCGGGCGACTTGTCCGTCTCCATTCCGGCCGCCGGCTGGCTGGTCAGCGGCTATGCCTTCAGCGTCGCCATCGGCGCGCCGATCATGGCGCTGCTCACGGCCCGCCTGCCGCGCAAGACTGCCCTGCTGATGCTCATGGGCATCTTCATCCTCGGCAACCTGCTCTGCGCCGTGGCCGCCAACTACGGCCTGCTGATGCTGGCGCGGGTCATCACCGCGCTGTGCCACGGCGCCTTCTTCGGCATCGGCTCGGTGGTCGCCGCCAGCCTGGTGCCGGCCAACCGCAAGGCTTCCGCCGTGGCGCTGATGTTCACCGGGCTGACCCTGGCCAACGTGCTCGGCGTTCCGGCCGGCACTGCGCTGGGCCAGGTCGCCGGCTGGCGCTCGCCGTTCTGGGCAGTCACGCTGATCGGCGTCATCGCATTGATCAGCCTGTGGCGCGTGCTGCCCAAGCAACACGATGAAGAAGCAGTGGACATGCGCAAGGAAGTCTCCGCGCTGCGCAACGGCCCGCTGTGGCTGGCGCTGGGCACCACCGTGCTGTTCTCCGCTGCGGTCTTCGCGCTGTTCACCTACGTCGCGCCGCTGCTTGGCGAAGTCACCCAGGTCTCGCCGCGCGGCATCACCTGGAGCCTGGTGCTGATCGGCCTCGGCCTGACCCTGGGCAACATCATCGGCGGCCGCCTCGCCGACTGGCGCCTGGGCACGACCCTGGCCGGCGTATTCGCCACCATGGCGGTGGTTTCCACCGTACTGAGCTGGACCAGCGCCGCGCTGATCCCGGCCGAAATCACCCTGTTCATCTGGGCCGCTGCCGCCTTCGCCGCGGTGCCCGCCCTGCAGGTCAACGTGGTCCGCGTCGGCGGCGCCGCGCCCAACCTCGTCGCCACCCTGAACATCGGCGCCTTCAACGTCGGCAACGCCATCGGCGCCTGGGTCGGCGGCAGCGTCATCGACCACGGCCTGGGCCTGACCCGCGTCCCTCTGGCCGGCGCCGTGCTCTCCGTCCTCGCGCTGATCGCGGTAATGATCGCCTTCAGCGGCAAGCCCAACCAGACCCAAACCGTCCTCGATTGATCCTCCACCCTCACCCCGTATTGGAGTAACGCAATGACCACGCTTTTCGATCCCATCGTCATCGGTGACCTGGAACTGCCCAACCGCATCATCATGGCCCCGCTGACCCGCTGCCGCGCCGACGAAGGCCGCGTGCCCAACGCGCTGGTGGCCGAGTACTACACCCAGCGCGCCGACGCCGGCCTGATCCTCAGCGAAGCCACCTCGGTGACCCCGATGGGCGTGGGCTATCCGGATACCCCCGGCATCTGGTCCGACGACCAGGTCCGCGGCTGGACCAACATCACCAAGGCCGTGCATGCCAACGGCGGTCGCATCATGCTGCAGCTGTGGCACGTGGGCCGTATTTCCGACCCGCTGTACCTGAATGGCGAAACCCCGGTGGCGCCGAGCGCCCTCAAGCCGGCCGGCCACGTCAGCCTGGTGCGCCCGATCAAGGAATTCGTCACCCCGCGCGCCCTGGAAACCGAAGAGATCGCCGACATCGTCGAGGCCTACCGCATCGGTGCCGAGAACGCCAAGGCCGCAGGCTTTGACGGTGTGGAAGTGCACGGTGCCAACGGCTACCTGCTCGACCAGTTCCTGCAGAGCAGCACCAACCAGCGCACCGACCAGTACGGTGGTTCCGTGGAGAACCGCGCGCGCCTGCTGCTGGAAGTCACCGACGCCGTGATCGGCGTGTGGGGCGCCGGCCGTGTTGGCGTCCACCTGGCTCCGCGCATGGACTCCCACGACATGGGCGATACCGATCCGCTGGCCACTTTCGGCTACGTGGCCCGCGAGCTGGGCAAGCGCGGCGTGGCGTTCATCTGCACCCGCGAGAAGGCCGCTGACGACAGCATCGGCCCGAAACTGAAGGAAATCTTCGGCGGCGTTTACATCGCCAACGAGCGCTTCACCAAGGAAACCGCCAGCGAGTGGCTGGAAAGCGGCAAGGCCGATGCGGTCGCCTTCGGCATCCCGTTCATCGCCAACCCGGACCTGGTGACCCGCCTGCAGAAAGGCGCCTCCTGGAACGAACCGCACCCGGAAACCTTCTACGGCAAGGGCCCGGTCGGCTACCTGGATTACCCGCGCCTGTAAGGGTCGGTTCCCGCGCCAACGAAAAGGGCGCCTTCCTGCGAAGGCGCCCTTTTTCTATTCGCCATGCGAAAACCGGAAAACCTCTGTAGGAGCGAGCTCGCTCGCGAACCGCTCGGCACCGAGGCCGGGGTTGTTCGCGAGCAAGCTCGCTCCTACAAAAAGCGCGTCAGGTTCTGCGTCGGAGCGCTCTGCAGGTCCGGAGTCAGGGGGTGCTCCAGCGCAAGGGTGTGGGATCGTCGCGCCTGGAGAGGCGATACCCCGTCGTCGAACACCGCGTCGCTTCCGTGCAACCCTTGCAACTGCCGCAGGCCGCCGGCTCGGGCGCGACTTTTTCCACCACGCCCATTGCCAGCAGCCTTTCCAGCAAAGCTTCCAGCAGCGCCTTTGAAGCGCCGAGGCGCTGGGCCAGGGTGGGCACATCCGCCTCGCCCATCTCGCCCAGCAGGTTGCGCAGTGCAATTGTCGTGGCCATCAGTGGCAACTCCCCGCCGGAGCCGCGCGCAGCTCGCGCTCGCCATCCAGCTCCAGTCCGCGCCGGCCAACCCCGCGCAGGATCAGGAACAGCACGAGGTTGAATGCCAACACCACGCCGATCGCCACCGCGCTGTACTGCGGATGTTCGGCGAAGCTGAATACCTGGTAGCAGAGGGTCGCCAGCGAGTAGGCGACGTTCAGGCCCCAGAGCACCGAGAAGGTCATCCAGCCGCGGCCGCTCTCGCGGGTCAGCGCGCCAAGGGTCGCCACGCAGGGCACGTAGAGCAGCACGAAGACGAGGTAGCTGTAGGCGGCCAACGGACTGCCGAACTTGGCAGCGAAGGTGCCCATGGAGCCCTCTTCCATCTCGCCGTCGGCCATGCTCGCGGCCACCGGGTTGGCCAGCACGCTGAGGCTGAACGAGTCGCGCAGGCCGTCCAGCGTATCCGCCCCGGCCTGTTTCAGTTGGCCCCAGAGGTCGTAGCCGTCGGCGTCGAAAGCTTCGCCTTGAATGTGTTCGGCGGTGTAGAGGGTGTTGAGTGTTCCGACCACCACTTCCTTGGCCAGTGCGCCGGTGACCAGGCCAACGGTGGCCTGCCAGTTGTCCGGGTGCACGCCCATGGGCGCCAGCAGCGGCGTGACCTTGTGGCTGAGACTCGACAGCGCCGAGTCGGCGATGTCGCCCTGCACCGGGCGGCCATCGAGGGTGACGCTGTTCAGCCCGCCGATCACCAGGCTGACCAGGATGATTACGGTACCGGCTCGGACGATGAAGGCGCGCAGGCGCGTCCAGGTCTGCAACAGCAGGCTGCGCAGGTGCGGCACGTGGTACAGCGGCAGTTCCATGACGAAGGGCGAGGCCTCGCCGCGCATCAGCGTGTGCTTGAGCAACAGCCCGGTAAGGACCGCCACGACTATGCCCAGCAGGTAGAGCGAGAAGATCGCCAACGCGCCATTCTGGCCGAAGAAGGCCGCGGCGAACACGGCGAAGATCGCCAGCCGCGCACCGCAGGACATGAACGGCGCCATCATCGAGGTCATCAGGCGTTCGCGCGGGTTGTCCAGGGTGCGGGTGCCCATGATCGACGGCACGTTGCAGCCAAAGCCGACGATCAGCGGCACGAAAGATTTGCCCGGCAGGCCGAGGGCCTGCATCAGCCGGTCCATGACGAAGGCGGCGCGGGCCATGTAGCCGGAGTCCTCCAGCAGCGCGAGGAACAGGTACATCAGGCCGATCTGCGGGATCAGCGGCAGCACCGCGTTGATACCGCCGCCCAGCCCCTGAGCCAGCAGCGCGGTCAGCCAGTCCGGTGCGCCGGTTCGCGCCCCCAGCCACTGGATGCCATCGATGAACAGCGCCGAGGAGCCCTGGTCGAAGATCGGTTGCAGCGCGCCGCCCAGGGTAATGGCGAAGAAGAACATCAGGTACATCACGAAGAGGAACACCGGGATGCCCAGCCAGCGGTTCAGCGCGATGCTGTCGAGCATCTGGGTCAGGCGATGCGGCGCGGCCTCGCGATGGTTGCTGGCACGTTCGCAGAGTTCGCCGATCAATTGATAGCGCGCGTCCACCAGCAGCAGCTCCGGATCTTCGCCGCAGGCACAGCGGATGGCATCGCGGGCGGCGAGCAGGCGGGCGGGTTCGAGCTTGAGCTGGCGAGCGCAATGCAAGTCGCCCTCCACTGCCAGCAGCGCCATCCAGGCCTGGGCCGGCGGTGCGTCGGCGGGTAGCAGTTGGGTGATGGTGTCACGCAGGGCTGCGGGATAGGGCACCTGCAGCGGTTGCTGTACACCCAGGCTGTCGATGGCCTCCTTCAGTGCATCGATGCCTTCGCCGCGGGTCGATACCAGCGGCACCACCGGGCAGCCCAATTCCCGCGCCAGCGCCTCGCGGTCGATGTTCAGGCCCTGGGTACGGGCGATATCGAGCATGTTCAGCGCGACCACGCAGGGCAGCCCCATCTCGCGCAACTGCACGGTGAGGTAGAGGTTGCGTTCGAGGTTGGTGGCGTCCACCACGTTGACCAGCACATCCACCTCGCCATCGACGATGCAGCGCCGGGCGATCTGCTCGTCCAGCGAGGCCTGGGTCGACAAGGTGGTCAGCGAATAGGTGCCGGGCAGGTCCACCAGGCGCACGCTGTGCCGCGCGGTGCGGAAGCTGCCTTCCTTGCGTTCGACGGTCACCCCGGCCCAGTTGCCCACGCGCTGGCGCGAGCCGGTGAGCTGGTTGAACAGGGTGGTCTTGCCCGCGTTGGGGTTGCCGATCAGGCCGATGCGCAGTTCATCCATGGTCGATCAGTCCTGCACTTCGAGCTGGAGGAAGGCCAGATCGCGGCGGCGCAGGACCAGGCTGCACTGGCGGGTATCCACCTGCACAGGATCGCCCAGCGGCGCCACGCGGCGAACCTTCAGCTCGGCGCCTGGCAGCAGCCCCATGGAGAACAGACGCTGGCGGAAGGCGGCGCCGATCCCGGGCCGGTAACCCGCGATGCGGTACCGGCGTTGCGCTTGAAGATCGTGCATGGGAAGCCTCCGGGCGAATGAGCGAACAAAGGGAGAATCAGAATGACTCTCATTTGTTAGCGATTATTCGCCTCGAAGCCGGCCCTGAAACTGATTCAAGACAAGAATTGCCGTGACTACCCCCAAAGAGGGATGGCCAATGAAAAGCCCCCGGACCTTTCGGCGCGGGGGCTTTTTTCATGCCGCGGCTCAGCGTGTGCTGATCTGCTGCTGGAGGTTCTGCATCTGCTGCTGCAGGGTGTTGATGTTGCGCATCACCTGGATGCGGAACACATCGAACTCCTTGGTATCGCTGCTCGCCTGGCCCTGGCGGCCATCGACCTCGGCACGCAACAGCATCAGGTCGTCCTGGATGCTCTTGATTGCCTGGCTCTGGTTGCCCTGCTTCTTCAGGTTGGCGATCTCGGTGTTCAGCGCCTGGATCTGCTGATTGGCGGTGGCAAGGTCGGCCTGCACATTCTTGAACTTGGTCTGCTCCTCGGAGATGGCCTTGAGCTTGCCGTCGAGCTGGGTGATCAGCTGAGCGGCGCTGTCCTGCTGCGCCTTGAGGTCCTCGCTGACCTGCGCCAGGCGCTTGCCCTGGGCGCCGTCGAATTCCGACAGCGACGTCTGCTGCGCCTTGGCCTGCTCGGCCAGGCGGCCCTGCAGCTGCTTGACCTGCAGCTTCAGCGCCTCGCGGTCGCTCATGCCATTGGATTCGTTGGCGACGAACTTGCCGCGGATATCGTCCAGGCGACCGGCGGCCTCCTCGCTGATCTTGGCGAAGCTTTCCTGGGTGGCGATCAGTTGCTGCTCCATCAGCAGCAGTTGCTGGTGGCTCCACCAGCCCACGCCGGCCAGGGCGATGGCCATGGCCGCGACCAGCGCCCACAGCGCACCGGTCCCGCCGCCACGCTTCACCGGCGGGGGCAGCGGGCGTCCGCTGGGCTCGACCACACGCCGCGGGTGATGGCCGAATTCGTCGCGGTCGGCGGCGTCGGTGGAAAGGTGGGGCACATCATCGAATTCGTCGAACGTGTCATTACGCATGGAATGAACCTGTGGGGATAAAGCGGCGTGTTGCCTGCGCAGGGCGCAGTATATCCGTTCGCGTGACACTTCAGAGCAGCGTGCCATCACAGGGCGTCACGCACCTCGTCGGCGCACAGAAGACCCGCGACGGAGGGCGCAGTTCCCCAGGCGACCCGCCAATAGTGGCTTTGCGACATCGTGGCACGCCCCTTGCTCCTGCTCCCGATACTTGGCGCCGCTTTGGCGCCCTTCGCGGGGGAGGAAGTCGGGTGATCGAACTCAACAAGGCCATCCTGGATTGCATGCGCGAATTGCGCCGCCGTCTGCGTGAAGAGCAGGCACTGGAAATCCAGTACCAGCAGAGCGACGCCATCGAACGGATGCTGCGCGCCTGCGCCGATTCCGCGCGGGAAGAAACCCGCCAGATGGGCGAACGCCTGAGCCAGCTGAGCGGCATACAGTTGCCGCGCGTGGTGCAGGAGCCGAGCTTCCTGCCGATGCAGGGCGGCGGTGAGCAACAGTATTCCGGCCCGCTGCGTGGCGGTGCTCGCGCACCACGCTAGGCAGAGAATCCTCTCGTAGGAGCGGACTCCGTCCGCGATTGATCCGCACCGCGCTGGACGATATCACGGACGAAGTCCGCTCCTACAGTTCAGCGTCGGAACGACGCCTTTACGCGCCACGCAGCCGCCACCACTCACAGAACTCGTCCAGCGCATCCCACAGGCTGTTCTGCGGGTCGTAGTCGAGGTATTGGCGGGCGCGGGAGATATCCAGGGAGAAGTCCTTGGCCATCACCGCCATGCCCAGGCGATGCAAGGTCGGCTCCGGGCGACCGGGCAGAACCTTGCACACGCCCTCGTTGATCAGCGCCAGGTTGTACGCCAACCCGTACGGCATGTGCCGCTCCACCGGCTGCATGTCCAGCCGGCGCAGCACGTAGTTCACCACGTCCCACAGCGGCAGCGGCTGCCCGTTGCTGATGTTGTAGGCCTGGCCGAGCGCCGCGTCGCCCGCCATCAGGCTGGAGAACAACGCGTCGTTGAGGTTCTGGATGCTGGTGAAGTCCACCTTGTTCAGGCCCTGGCCGATGATGCGCAGGCGGCCCTTGCGGTGCGCGGCGATCATCCGCGGGAAGATGCTGGTGTCGCCGGCGCCGGTGACGAAGCGCGGACGCAGCGCCAGCACTTCCAGGCCGAACTCCTGGGCGCCGAGGGCGACCAGCTCGGACTGGTACTTGGTCGAGCCGTAATGGTTGGCGAAGCGCTTGGGCACCTGTTCTTCATTGATGCCGACATGGGACTGGCCGTCGAAGTAGATCGATGGCGAGGACAGGTGCACTAAACGGCGAACCTTCTGCTTCAGGCACGCCTCGACGATGGCCTCGGTCATCACCACGTTGGCCTGATGGAAGTACTCGTGGCTGCCCCACACACCGACCGCACCAGCGCAATGCACCACGGCGTCGACGTCGCTGCACAGCGCGCGCACCAGCGCCGGGTCCGACAGGTCGCCGGCCATGAACTCCGCGCCACGCGCCACCAGAGGCTGCAGCGCTTCCTCGCGGCGTCCGTTCACCCGTACCGCCAGGCCCTGCTCCAGGGCGAAGCGAGCGAAACGCCCGCCAATGAACCCGCTGGCTCCGGTGACCAGAATCTTCATGCACGCCACTCCTGTTTTTATTTCCGGCGACTCTACCAGCCGCCGCACGCTACCACTCTGGCCTTGCACGCCAGAAACGAATCCTTGCAGACCGCAGCGAGCCGGCAGGGTTGCACGACTTGAGATCGGCGACATGCCGGGGGTGGTTGCGACTACCCTTGAGACACTGACGCGTATCCACGAGGCCACATCATGAGCAAGACGCACTGGATGATCTACGGCGCCAACGGCTACACCGGCCGGCTGGTGGCCGAACAGGCGCAACGCGAAGGCCTGACGCCGATCCTCGGCGGCCGCAATCCGGCCAGCCTGCATGCGCTGGGCAGTTCGCTGGGGCTGGAGTGCCGGGTGTTCGACCTGAACGACAGCGCCGCCGCCCTGGCCGCGCTGGAAGACATCGCCGTGGTCGCCAACTGCGCGGGGCCCTTCTCCGCCACCGCCGCGCCGATGATCGAGGCGTGCATCGCCAGCGGCGCCCATTACGTCGACATCACCGGGGAGATATCCGTCTTCGAATACGCCCACGGTCTCGACGAAGTGGCGCGCACGGCAGGCGTGGCGATCTGCCCCGGCGTCGGCTTCGACGTGATCCCCACCGACTGCGTCGCCGCCTGCCTCAAGGAAGCCATGCCCGACGCCACGTCCCTGGCGCTGGGCTTCGACAGCGGCAGCGGCCTCTCACCGGGTACCGCCAAGACCACCGTCGAAGGTCTCAAGCTGGGCGGCAAGGTGCGCGAAGCCGGCCGCCTGCGCGACGTGCCGCTGGGCTACAAGCGCCGCGACATCGACTTCGGCCGCGGCCTCAAGCATGCCGTGACCATTCCCTGGGGCGACGTGGCCACCGCCTATTACTCCACCGGCATCGGCGACATCGAGGTCTACCTGCCGGTGCCTCCCGCCGCCGCCATCGGCATGCGGGTGATGGACAGCTTCCGCCCCCTGCTGGGCCGCGACCGCGTGCAGAACTGGCTCAAGGAGCAGGTGGACAAGCGCGTCCACGGCCCGGACGAAGTGGCACGCGGCAAGCTGCGCACCTGGGTCTGGGGCGAAGTGCGCAATGCCCGTGGCGAACGCTGCACGGCGCGCCTGGAAACGGCCAACGGCTATGACGTGACCATCCACGGCGTGCTCTTCGCGGTGCGCCACCTGCTGGCCAATCCGAATACCGTCGGCTATTTCACCCCGTCAAAACTCTTCGGCGCGCGCTGCATCGAGCAGTTGCCGGGCAGCGGGCAAATCGTCATTCGCGGCTGATCGGCACCATCAGCCCCGGCGCCTTCGCCAGCAGGTGCCGGGTCAGCGCGGCGAGCAGTTCGCCGCCGTTGCGCCAGTGGTGCCAGTAGAGCGGAACATCGATCACTCGCCCCGGCAGCATGTCCACCAGCTCACCGCGTTCCAGCTCGCCGCGCACCTGCTGCTCGGGCACCAGGCCCCAGCCGAGGCCGCCGCTGGTCATGCGTACGAAGCCCTCGGAAGATGGGCACAGGTGATAGCTGAAGTGGCCGTCGACGCCCAGGTCCTTCAGGTAGCGGTGCTGCAGTTGATCATCCGGCCCGTAGACGATGGCCGGCGCGCGCACCAGCCCTTCCGGCTTCACTCCCTTGGGAAAATGCCGGGCAATGAACTCCGGGCTCGCCAGCCCGCGATAGCGCATGGCGCCCAATGGCTCGCAGCGCCCGCCGGCCACCGGGCGCGGGCTGGCACAGACACAACCGGCCACCTCGCCGGCGCGCATGCGCTTGAGGCCGACTTCCTGGTCCTCGACGACAAGGTCCAGCAACACATGGCGCTCGCCACAGAAGTCCCCGACCGCCTGCGCCCACCAGGTCGCCAGGCTGTCGGCGTTCAGCGCCAGGCGCAGGCGCTCGGGTGCGGCGCCATCGTCCAGCGCGGGCACCCATTGCTGAAGGTCGCCCTCCAGCAGGCGCACCTGCTGCACATGGTTGAGCAGGCGCTGCCCCAGATCGGTCGGCTGCGGTCGCGCCGCGCGCACCAGCACCGGCTGGCCGACCCGCGCCTCGAGCAGCTTGATCCGCTGGGAAATCGCCGATTGCGACAGCCCCAGCACCTGGGCGCCGCGCTCGAAACCGCCCTGCTCCACCACGGCGGCCAGGGCGGCAAGCAGCTTGTAGTCGAACATGATCAGTTTCCCTAATGAGATATCAGCAGTATTGGTTTTTCTTATACCCACGAAAACCGGACAATCGCCAGCACTCCCTACTCGACGGACTGATTTCCATGGCTGGCGAAACCTCCCTGGCCGCGCTGCTGCGCGACATGACCCCGGTGCTCAATGACGGCGAATACGTCTACTGCACCTTGCCCGACGGGCAAATGCCCGCCGGCCTGCAGCCGCTGGGCAGCTTTCGTGAAAGCGAAGGGCTGACGCTGATCCTGCCCCGCGCCGAGGCTGAACAGGCCGGGCTGGCCTTCGACTACGTCGCCGCCTGGCTGACCCTCGAAGTGCACTCGGCATTGCAGGCGGTGGGCCTCACCGCCGCCGTCGCGACGGCCCTGGCCAAGGCCGGGATCAGTTGCAACGTGGTCGCCGCCTGGTACCACGACCATCTGTTCGTCGCTCACGCCGACGGCCCGCGCGCGCTGGACGTCCTGCACGCGCTCGCGCTCAATCCCCCCGCTATCAATAAAGAGGGGATCTGAATCATGTGGCAGAGCTATCTCAACGGCATCCTGGTCGCCGCCGGGCTGATCATCGCCATCGGCGCGCAGAACGCCTTCGTCCTCGCCCAGAGCCTGCGCCGCGAGCATCACCTGTCGGTCGCCGCGCTGTGCGTGGCCTGTGACGCCATCCTGGTCAGCGCCGGGGTGTTCGGCCTGGCGAAAGTCCTCGCCGAGAACCCGACGCTGCTGGCCGTCGCCCGCTGGGGTGGTGTCACCTTCCTGATCTGGTACGGCCTCAAGGCGCTGCGTCGCGCAGTCGCACCCGAGGCCATGGCAGACGCCGGAGAAACCGGCCCGCGCTCGCGCCGCACCGTGCTGATGGCTGCGCTGGCGGTCACCCTGCTCAACCCCCATGTCTACCTCGACACCGTGCTGCTGATCGGTTCCCTCGGCGCCCAGCAGGCCGCCCCCGGCGCCTACGCCATGGGCGCGGCCAGCGCCTCGCTGATCTGGTTCTTCACCCTGGCCTTCGGTGCCGCGTGGCTCGCGCCCTGGCTTGCACGGCCGGCGACGTGGCGCCTGGTGGACCTGATGGTCGCGGTCATGATGCTGGGGATGGCCGCGCAGCTGGTGTTCGCCGGCTGATCTGCGGGCGGCGCGGAAACAGTCCGAACGACGTTCCGTCATCACGGTCTGTGTAGGGTGAGGGCCGGATACCAGCGCAGGCCGCCTTCCAGGGCCTTTGCCCCTACAGTTGCTGCGTGGATATGCCACAGGTCGGGTGCTATGATCCGACCTTCGCGGCGCTGGCGGCCAAGGCTGCCAGACGCAACTGGCGCGCTGCCTGTCCCCTTGCGGGACGTCCTGCAGCTACGCCCGGATGCCGCGACACCTACGATACCGGCCCCGTGTACCGGTCGCGCGTTCGCCGCGCTAGCCCAGACTGAGTGAGATAGGAGAGACACCATGGCTTTCGAATTGCCTCCGCTGCCCTACGCGAAGAATGCCCTTGAGCCGCACATTTCCGCGGAGACTCTGGAATTCCACCACGACAAGCACCACAACACCTACGTCGTGAACCTGAACAACCTGGTTCCGGGTACCGAGTTCGAAGGCAAAAGCCTGGAAGACATCGTCAAGACCTCTTCCGGCGGCATCTTCAACAACGCTGCCCAGGTGTGGAACCACACCTTCTACTGGAACTGCCTGAGCCCCAACGGCGGTGGCCAGCCCACCGGCGCCCTGGCTGACGCCATCAACGCTGCCTTCGGTTCCTTCGACAAGTTCAAGGAAGAGTTCAGCAAGACCTCCATCGGCACCTTCGGCTCCGGCTGGGGCTGGCTGGTGAAGAAAGCCGACGGTTCCCTGGCCCTGGCCAGCACCATCGGTGCAGGCTGCCCGCTGACCAGCGGCGACACCCCGCTGCTGACCTGCGACGTCTGGGAACACGCCTACTACATCGACTACCGCAACCTGCGTCCGAAGTACGTCGAGGCGTTCTGGAACCTGGTCAACTGGGACTTCGTGGCCGAGCAGTTCGCTGCCTGATCGCACCCCGATTGAACTGAAAAAACCCGGCCCCGTGCCGGGTTTTTTCGTAAGGGGCGCGTAACACCTTCGTGTCGGCTAACCTGAAAGGCCGGTACAGTCACGAAACACAACGATGGCCCTTTGACGTCATTGCGCCAATTGCCAATACTCAGCCCCAGTCGTTCGCCCCTGGCGAGAAACAAGGAAAGACCTTGAAACTGGATCCCCGGCACAGCCTCTCCCTCAAGCTGCTGCGAATGGTATTGCTCGCGGCCCTCGTGGTCGGGGTAGTACTCAGCTGTGCCCAGATCGTCTATGACGCCCACAAGGCGCGCCAGAACGTACACAACGACGCCCAGCGCATCCTGGCGATGGTCCGCGACCCTTCCACCCAGGCCGTCTACAGCCTGGACCGCGACATGGCGATGCAGGTCCTCGAAGGCCTGTTCCAGCACGATGCCGTGCGTTACGCCGCCATCGGCCACCCCGACGAACCCATGCTGGCGGAGAAATCCCGCCCGCTGCTGAACTCCAACACCCGCTGGCTGACCGACCCGATCCTCGGCGCCGAGCAGAACTACTCCATCCGCCTCGCCGGCCGTGGCGGCTCCAACGAATACTACGGCGACCTGAAGATCACCTTGGACACCGCGCCCTACGGCGACGACTTCGTCGCCACCTCGGTGATCATCTTCATCTCCGGCATCCTCCGCGCCATGGCCCTGAGCCTGGTGTTGTTCATGGTCTACCACTGGCTGCTGACCAAGCCGCTGTCGAAGATCATCGAGCACCTGGCCTCGATCAATCCGGACCGCCCCAGCCAGCACAAGCTGCCAATGCCAGACGGCCACGAGAAGGACGAACTTGGCCTGTGGGTGAATACCGCCAACCAGTTGCTGGCCTCCATCGAGCGCAACGGCCACCTGCGCCGGGAGGCCGAAGACAGCCTGCTGCGAATCTCCCAGTACGACTTCCTCACCGGCCTGCCCAACCGCAAGCTGCTGCAACAGCGCTTGGACCAGATACTCGAAGGCGCCTCGCGCCTGCAACGCCGCGTCGCCGTGCTCTGCCTGGGCCTGGATGACTTCAAGGGCATCAACGAGCAATACAGCTACCAGTTCGGCGACCAGTTGCTGATCGCCCTCGCCGACCGCCTGCGCACCCGCAGCGCGCACCTCGGCGCGCTGGCGCGGCTGGGTGGCGACCAGTTCGCCCTGGTCCAGGCCGACATCGAGCAGCCCTACGAAGCGGCGGAGCTCGCCCAGCAGATCCTCGACGACCTCGAAGCGCCCTTCGAGCTGGACCAGCACCTGGTCCACCTGCGCGCCACCATCGGCATCACCCTGTTCCCCGAGGACGGCGAGACCACCGAGAAGCTGCTGCAGAAAGCCGAACAGACCATGACCCTGGCCAAGAGCCGCTCGCGCAACCGCTACCAGTTCTACATCGCCAGCGTCGACAGCGAGATGCGCCGCCGCCGCGAGCTGGAGAAGGACCTGCGCGAAGCCCTGGCACGCAACGAACTGCACCTCGTGTACCAGCCGCAGGTAGATTACCGCGACCACCGCGTGGTCGGCGTCGAGGCGCTGCTGCGCTGGCAGCACCCGACCCAGGGTTGGGTCGCGCCGGACCTGTTCATCCCGCTGGCGGAACAGAACGGCAGCATCTTCAGCATCGGCGAATGGGTGCTCGACCAGTCCTGCCGCCAACTGCGCGAATGGCACGACCAGGGTTTCGATGACCTGCGGCTGGCGGTCAACCTTTCCACCGTGCAGTTGCGCCACAACGCCCTGCCGCGTGTGGTCAGCAACCTGCTGCAGATGCACCGCCTGCCGCCGCGCTCGCTGGAACTGGAGGTCACCGAGACCGGCCTGATGGAAGATATCTCCACCGCCGCCCAGCACCTGCTCAGCCTGCGCCGCGCCGGCGCGCTGATCGCCATCGACGACTTCGGCACCGGCTACTCCTCGCTGAGCTACCTGAAGAGCCTGCCGCTGGACAAGATCAAGATCGACAAGAGCTTCGTCCAGGACCTGCTGCTGGACGACGACGACGCCACCATCGTTCGCGCCATCATCCAGTTGGGCAAGAGCCTGGGCATGCAGGTGATCGCCGAGGGCGTGGAGACCGTCGAGCAGGAGGCCTACATCATCGCCCAGGGCTGCCACGAAGGTCAGGGCTACCTCTACAGCAAGCCGCTGCCGGCGCGCGAGCTGACGCTCTACCTCAAGCAGGCACGGCGCCTGGCCGAAGCGGCCGGCGGCAATCCGGGCGGGTCCGTCGAACGCCATTGATCTCACAGGGCGGATAGCGCCCTACCCCAACGCCAGATCTGCCTGTAGGAGCGAGCTTGCTCGCGAACCGCATGGCACTGGTGCTCGGACTGTTCGCGAGCAAGCTCGCTCCCACAAAAAGCCTCTCGTCCTACGTCTACTGGCAACCTGCTGGCCCCGTGACCGAACAGCGCCACCGATCTCTCTTTTCAAAAATGCAAATCTTTCGCATTATGTTGCGGATTTTCTTGCGCAGTCCTTTTTCGTGCGCCTCTTCTCCATGCAAAGGAACCCGTCATGACTCGTATGCCCTGGGCCACTGCCAGCCTGCTCGCCATCGCCATCTCCCTCGCCGGCTGCGGCGATGACAAGAAAGCCGAAGCCCCCGCCGCCGCCGCGCCGGCTGCCAGCACCCAGAGCACTGCCCCGGCAGCGACCGCCAAGGTCGACGAGGCCGCGGTCAAGGCCGTAGTGAAGAACTACCTGGACATCGCCGAAGCCACCTACGGCGACGCCCTGACCACCGCCAAGGCGCTGCAGACCGCCGTCGACGCGCTGATCGCCAAGCCCAGCGAAGAAACCCTGAAGGCCGCCCGCGAAGCCTGGATCGCTTCCCGCCCGTCCTACTCGCAGAGCGAAGCCTTCCGCTTCGGCAACTCGATCATCGACGACTGGGAAGGCGCGGTTAACGCCTGGCCGCTGGACGAAGGCCTGATCGACTACGTCGCCAAGGACTACCAGCACGCCGAAGGCAACGCCGGCGCCACCGCCAACATCATCGCCAACACCGAGATCCAGGTCGGCGAAGATAAGATCGACGTCAAGGAAATTACCGGCGAGAAGCTCAAGGGCCTGAACGAGCTGGGCGGTTCCGAAGCCAACGTCGCCACCGGCTACCACGCCATCGAATTCCTGCTCTGGGGCCAGGACCTGAACGGCACCAAGCCGGGCGCCGGTGATCGCAAGTACACCGACTACGCCCAGGGCAAGGACTGCACCAACGGTCATTGCGACCGTCGCGCTGCCTACCTGAAGGCCGCCACCGACCTGCTGGTCGCTGACCTGGAAGAAATGGTCGGCAACTTCAAGTCCGGCGTCGCCGACAACTACCGTGCCAAGGTCGAGGCCGACACCGCCGAGAACAACCTGCGCAAGATGTTCTTCGGCATGGGTTCCCTGTCCCTGGGCGAGCTGGCCGGCGAGCGCATGAAGGTCGCGCTGGAAGCCAACTCCACCGAAGACGAGCACGACTGCTTCAGCGACAACACCCACAACACCCTGTTCTTCAACGCCAAGAGCATTCGCAACATCTACACCGGCGAATACAAGCGCACCGATGGCAGCGTCGTGAAGGGCCCGAGCCTGTCCGACCTGGTCGCCAAGGCCGACGCCGCCGCCGACACCGATCTGAAGAACGACCTGGCCAACACCGAAGCCAAGATGCAGGTCATCGTCGACCGTGCCGAGAAGGACGGTGTGCACTTCGACCAGATGATCGCACCGGAAGACAAGGACGATCAGCAGAAGATCCGCGACGCCATCGCCTCGCTGGTCAAGCAGACCGGCGCCATCGAGAAGGCCGCCACCGCGGTCGGCGTGCAGGACCTGAAGCCGGACAACGCCGATCACCAGTTCTGATCCGCGTGTCCTGAAGTGACTGCGGCTCCAGGCCGCAGCTACTCAAGTGGCAAAGGCAAAGCCCCGCACTGCGGGGCTTTGTCGTTTCCGGACGGCAAACGATGTCGTTCGCAAATACAAATTTTTCATATTTGCATTTGACGCCCCTGATAACATGGCGCGCTGCCATGTCACCGCTCTGGAAACCGTCGATGCTCCACCGCCGTACCGCCCTGCACCTCGTGCCGCTGCTGTCTGCCCTCGCCCTTGCCGCGTGCAAGCCGGAGATCTCCCAGCACGCCGTGAGCGAACCCGGCGAAGCGCTTTCCGGCGGCGCCACCACGGTCAAGCAGAGCGACCGCAACGCCTATTCCATGCCCTCGGCCAACCTCACGCCGAGCCGCCGCCTGGACTTCGCCGTGGGCAACAGTTTCTTCCGCAATCCCTGGGTGATCGCGCCGACCACCACCACCGCGCGCGACGGCCTCGGCCCGCTGTTCAACACCAACGCCTGCCAGAACTGCCATATCAAAGACGGCCGCGGCCATCCGCCGGAGCTGAACGACGTCAACGCCGTGTCGATGCTGGTGCGCCTGTCGATCCCGGCCGGCTCCGCCGACGTCGAAACCATCAAGCGCCTGGGCGTGGTGCCCGAGCCGGTGTACGGCGGCCAGTTCCAGGATTCGGCGATCCCTGGCGTGGCCCCCGAAGGCAAGGTCCGCGTTGATTACGACGCGGTGCCGGTGACCTTCAAGGACGGCACCGTGATCGAGCTTCGCAAGCCGAAACTGCGCATCAGCGACCTGGGCTACGGCCCGATGCACGCGGACACGATGTTCTCCGCCCGCATCGCCCCGCCGATGATCGGCCTGGGCCTGCTGGAGTCCATCAGCGAGGCGGACATCCTGGCCAACGCCGAGCAGCAGGCCAAAGGCAGCGACGGCATCCATGGCCGACCGAACCGGGTCTGGGACGATGCCACGCAACAGACCGTGCTCGGCCGCTTCGGCTGGAAAGCCGGGCAGCCCAACGTCGCCCAGCAGAACGCCCACGCCTTCTCCGGCGACATGGGCCTGACCAGTGATTTGCTGCCCAGCGACGACTGCACGGAGGCGCAGACCGACTGCAAGAACGCCATCGACGGCGGCAAGCCGGAAGTCAGCCAGCACATCTTCAACCAGGTCGCCTTCTACGCCCGCAACCTGGCGGTGCCGGCGCGGCGCAAGGTCGAGGATCCGCAGGTGCTCACTGGTAAGGGTCTGTTCTTCGATTCCGGCTGCGCCAGCTGCCACACGCCAAAATTCACCACCGGGCCAAACGCCGCCGAGCCCGAGCTCGCCAACCAGGTTATCCGTCCCTACAGCGACCTGCTGCTGCATGACATGGGCGAGGGACTAGCGGACAATCGCCCGGAATTTCTCGCCAGCGGCCGCGATTGGCGCACGGCGCCGCTGTGGGGCATCGGCCTGACCGAGACGGTCAACGGCCACACCCAGTTCCTGCATGACGGCCGCGCCCGCAACCTGCTCGAAGCCGTGCTCTGGCATGGCGGCGAAGCCGAGGCGGCCAAGCAACGCGTACTGAACTTCGACGCCGGGCAGCGCGATGCCCTGCTGGCGTTCCTGAACTCACTCTAAGGAGCCGAGCCCACCATGTTCCGCCCCCGACTTCTGATCACCAGCCTCGCCATTGCCCTGGGCGCCTGCTCGCCCACCGACCCGCAGGCGACCACCAGCGCCACGCTGGCCCAGCAGGTGATCCTGCCGACCTACAGCCGCTGGGTCGACGCCGACCGCGCGTTGGCCGCCAGCGCCCTGGCCTACTGCCAGGGCAAGGAAGACCTGAGCAAGGCGCGCGCCGACTTCATGGCCGCGCAGAAGGCCTGGGCCGAGCTGCAGCCGCTGCTGATCGGCCCGCTGGCCGAAGGCAACCGCTCCTGGCAGGTGCAGTTCTGGCCGGACAAGAAGAACCTCGTGGCGCGCCAGGTCGAGCAACTGCTGGGCAGCGGCAACGCGATTTCCCCGGCGACCCTGGACAAATCCAGCGTCGTGGTCCAGGGCCTGACTGCCTACGAATACATCCTCTACGACGCCAGGATCGACCTCGCCAACGCCGAGACCAAGGCGCGCTACTGCCCGCTGCTCGAAGCCATCGGCAGCCACCAGCAGGCGCTGGCAGAGAACATCCTGGCGCAATGGAAGCAGGACGGCGGCATGCTCGCCCAGCTCTCCAAGTTCCCCAACGAGCGCTATGCCGATGCTCACGAGGCCATCGCCGAGCTGCTGCGCGTGCAGGTCACCGCGCTGGACATGCTGAAGAAGAAGCTCGGCACCCCGCTGGGTCGCCAGAGCAAGGGCATCCCGCAGCCGTTCCAGGCCGAAGGCTGGCGCAGCGACATGTCGCTGGCGAGCCTGGACTCGAGCCTGACCGGAGCCCAGGCGCTGTGGGACGGCACCGACAAGAAGGGCCTGCGCGCCCTGCTGCCGGCCGAGCAGAAAGAACTGGCCGGCAAGATCGACGCGGCCTACGCCGACGTCCACGGCAAGCTGAAGGCGATCAACAAGCCGCTCAGCGAATTGCTGAAGGACGAGGCTGGCCTCAAGCAGTTGAACGAGCTGTACGACAGCCTCAACGTCGTCCATCGCCTGCACGAAGGCGACCTGGCGAAGGCGTTGGGAGTACAACTCGGCTTCAACGCCAACGACGGCGACTGATAGAAAGCGAACGAGGTGAACGCCATGTTGCGACGTCACGTGATCGGCCTGGGCAGCCTGCTGCTCGGCGCCCTGACCTTCGGCGGCTGGACGCTGTCACGCAAGGGCAAGGAGCCCCTGGTGCTGTCCGCCCGTGACGACGCGGATGGCAAGCACTACGCCGTGGGCTATCGCCTGGACGGCAGTTGCGCCTTCGCCACCGAAGTCGGCCTGCGCTGCCACGACGTGGTGCAGCATCCCGAGCTGCCGCTGGCCCTGTTCGTCGCTCGACGCCCGGGTCGGCAGAGCTATCTGATCGACCTGAACGACGGCCGCCTGCTGCAGACCCTCGACTCGCAGGCCGACCGCCACTTCTACGGCCACGGCGCGTGGCACAAGGACGGCGAGTGGCTGTACACCACCGAGAACGACACCACCGATCCGGGCCGCGGGATGCTCGGCGTGTACCGCTTCGACGGTGAGCGCCTGAGCCACACTAGCGAGATTTCCACCCACGGTCTCGGCCCGCACCAGGTGTCCTGGATGCCCGACGGCGAGACCCTGGTGGTCGCCAACGGCGGCATTCGCACTGAAGCCGAAAGCCGCGTGGAGATGAACCTCGACGCCATGGAACCGAGCCTGGTGCTGATGCGCCGCGACGGCTCGCTGATCTCCAAGGAAACCCTGCCGCAGCAGATGAACAGCGTGCGCCACCTGGCAATCGCGAAGGACGGCACCATTGTCGCCGGCCAGCAATACATGGGCGATGCCCATGACCGTGCCGACCTGCTCGCCATCAAGCGCCCCGGCCAGCCCTTCGAAGCCTTCCCGCTGGCGGACGAACAGCGCCTGGCCATGACCCAGTACACCGCCAGCGTCGCCATCCATGACGAGCTGCGCCTGGTCGCCCTGACCGCGCCGCGCGGCAACCGATTCTTCATCTGGGACCTGGACACCGGCGCCGTGCGCCTGGACACGCCGCTGCCCGATTGCGCCGGCGTCGGCGCGGTGAAGGACGGCTTTGTCGTCACCTCCGGCCAGGGCCGCTGCCGCGTCTATGACTGCCGCAGCGAACGCATCGCCGGCACGCCGCTGGAGCTGCCCCCGGCCTTCTGGGACAACCACCTGCACCTGACCTGAGGCTGCGTCTGCGAAAGAACCGACGAGCGTAGGAGCGGACTCTGTCCGCGATTTGCCAAGCTCACGCTCGAAGCGGCCGGGAAACAATCGCGGACAGAGTCCGCTCCTACGTGATCCTCAACCTCATGGCATCAAGCGGAACGCCCGTCCCAGAGCGGTCTACAGCCCTACCATTCATCTGCTCGGCCTCACAAACGCGCGCTCCCGGCCGATGCAAAGGCTGACCGATTCCCACCTTGCGTCTTAGAGGCGTACCCACGATGTCCCCCAACACTTCCTTGCGTACCCAGATCCTTTCGCTGCTGGGCGGCAGCCTGCTGCTCGTGCTGCTGATCGCCCTCGCCTGCTTCCACTTCCTCTCCGGCAGCGTCACGGCCTACCAGCGCCTGCTCGACGGCCCGCTGCAATCCTCGCAACTGGTCGACCAGGCCAACCTGGCCTTCAAGATCCAGGTCCAGGAATGGAAAAACGTCCTGCTGCGCGGCCAGCAGCCGGCCGACCTGAACAAATACTGGGGCCAGTTCGAGGATCAGGAGCGCGCCGTGCAGGACGTACTTGGCCGCCTGGAACAGAACGCCAGCGAAGACCCGCAGCTCAAGGCCCAGGTAACGCGTCTGCGCGATGAGCACCGCCAGCTCGGCCAGGCCTACCGCAAGGGCCGCGACGCCTACCTTGCCGCCGGCAGCGACCCGCGCGCCGGTGACGCCGCCGTGAAAGGCATCGACCGCGCTGCCAGCGATCAGATGGCCACGCTGGTGGACAGCCTGCACCGTGAAGCCCAGGAGCAATCCCAGGTGATCTCCACCAGCGCCAGCAGCACCGTCGTCAGCGGCAGCCTGATCCTTCTGATATCCGGCCTCGCCCTGGGCCTGCTCAGCCTGTGGCTGGTCAACCGCAATCTGATCGGCCCGATCGCCCGCCTGATCGAGCACATCGCCCAGCTCAGCGAAGGCAACTTCGGCGAGCGAGTCGACGCCACGCGTCGCGACGAACTGGGCCGCCTTGCCCGCGCCGCCAACACCCTGCGCGACTTCCTGGCCGAGACCTTCACCCGCTTGAAGCACAGCACCACCGAACTGGACACCGCCAGCGGCGAGCTGAACGCCATCGCCACCCTGATGGCCGAAGGTACCCGCGAGCAGTTCTCGCGCACCGATCAGGTGGCCACGGCGATGCACGAAATGTCCGCCACCGCGCAGGAAGTCGCGCGCCACGCCTCCGACGCCGCGCGCGCTGCCGATGACGCCGACCAGCACGCCCAGCAAGGCGGCGAAGTGATGAAGACCACCATCGTCACCATCACCGAGATGAGCAACGAGATCGCCAACACCGCGGAAGTCATCCGCCGCCTGGAAAGCGACAGCGGCCGCATCGGCAAGGTGCTCGAAGTGATCCGCGGCATCGCCGACCAGACCAACCTGCTGGCCCTCAACGCCGCCATCGAAGCCGCCCGCGCCGGTGAGGCCGGCCGAGGTTTCGCCGTGGTCGCCGACGAGGTCCGCACCCTGGCCCAGCGCACCGCCGAGTCCACCGCCGAGATCCACCAGATCATCGACACCGTGCAGACCGGTTCGGTGAACGCCCTGCGCGCCATCGAAAACGGCCAGACCCGCAGCGAGCAGGGCGTGGAGCGCGTCACCCAGGCCGGCGAAGTGCTGCGCAGCATCACCCTGGCCGTGGAGGCGATCCGCGACATGAACCGCCAGATCGCCACCGCTGCCGAGGAACAGACCTCGGTCGCCGAGGACATCTCGCGCAACCTCACCGAGATCACTGCCATTGGCGCCACCAACGAGGAAAACGTGGTGCGCACCCAGGGCGCCAGCCGCCACCTGCACGGCCTCTCCGGCGAGATCGCCGACGTCACCCGCAAGCTCAGCGCCTGACCCGCTCCGGCCACAGGGAAGTGGCCCCGTCCTCCGACAGTTCCTGCTGCACCGATTCAGCGCCTATTTCTCGTAATCCCTTCAAATCCTGCGGGAAACGTCTTGTAAACCCGGCCCTTTGACTCGCCGCCGATTCAGGAATAAGGTGCGCAATTCCGCCCCGCAATGGGGCGTCCCACGTATAGGCTTCAGAGCCTGATCGACATCTGCGCGAACGGAAGGCCGCCCGGCAAATAGTGGGCGAGCGATCGCGCCCGATAGCTGCCAGGCACGTACCAAGGAACAGGAAGATGTTGCGCCGCATGCTGATCATGCTGGGCGTAGTTGCCGTCATCGTTGCGGTGCTCGCCGGCTCGAAATACCTCTCCATCACCAAACAGATCGCCATGTTCTCGGCTCCCCGCCCGCCGGTGAGCGTGAACGCGACCCTGGCCGAAGAACGCGACTGGCAGAGCCGTCTGGCGGCCATCGGCACCCTGCGCGCGATCCAGGGCGTAACCCTGACTGCGGAAGTCTCCGGCACGGTGAGTGCCGTGCAGTTCGTCTCCGGCGAAAAGGTCAAGGTCGGCCAACCGGTCGTGCAGCTGGAATCCGACGTCGAGCAGGCTACCCTGCGCACCGCCGAGGCAGACCTCGGGCTGGCGCAGGTCGAGTACGAGCGCGGCAAGAGCCTGGTGGGCCGCCAGGCTATCTCCAAGAGCGAGTACGACCGCCTCGCCGCCCAGTTGAACCGCTCCACCGCCACCGTTGCCCAGCTCAAGGCGGCGCTGGCGAAGAAGCGCATCCTCGCGCCCTTCTCCGGCACCATCGGCATCCGCCAGGTGGACGTGGGCGACTACGTTTCCCCCGGCACCGAGATCGTCACACTTCAGGACCTTTCCACGCTTCAGGTGGATTTCTTCCTGCCCGAGCAGGACTTCCCGCTGCTCAAGCGCGGGCAGAAGGTCGTGGTGCGCGTGGCGGCCTATCCGGGCCAGAGCTTCGACGCGCAGATCGACGCCATCAGCCCGCGGGTGGACAACCAGACGCGCAACCTGCTGGTCCGCGCCAGCATGGCCAACCCCGAGGGCAAGCTGCTGCCGGGCATGTTCGCCAACCTGGAAGTGCAACTGCCCGACAGTGCGCCGCGCGTAGTCGTTCCGGAAACCGCCGTGGCGTTCACGCTGTATGGCAATTCGGTGTACGTCGTGGTGCCGCACAAGCCCAAGGACGGCGAGAAAGCCGAAGAGGCCAAGGCCGGTGACGCGCCCAAGCTGGACGTCGAACGCCGCTTCGTGAAGACCGGCGAACGCCGCGAAGGCAACGTGGTGATCCTCGAGGGCCTGAAGGCCGGCGAAGAGGTAGTGACCTCCGGCCAGCTCAAGCTGGACAACGGCACCGCCGTGGCCATCGTCAAGGACCCGCAGTAATCGCATAGCCGGCGCGTCGCTTGATGCTGCGCGCCAACAGACCCCGCCGTCATCCGGCAGGGTCCGCATTAAAGGATTGAGCTATGTTCACCGATCCCTTTATCCGTCGCCCCGTGCTGGCGACCGTGGTCAGCCTGCTGATCGTCCTGCTCGGCATGCAGGCCTTCAGCAAGCTGGTGATCCGCGAATATCCGCAGATGGAAAACGCGCTGATCACCGTCACCACCTTCTATGCCGGCGCCAACGCCGAAACCATCCAGGGCTACATCACCCAGCCGCTGCAGCAGAGCCTGGCCAGCGCCGAAGGCATCGACTACATGACCTCGGTGAGCCGGCAGAACTACTCGGTGATCTCGATCTACGCGCACATCGGCGCCAACTCCGATCGCCTGGTCACCGAGCTGCTGTCGAAGATCGGCGAGGTGAAGACCCAGCTGCCGCCTGACGCGGAAGACCCGGTACTGGACAAGGAAGCGGCCGATGCCTCGGCGCTGATGTACATCAGCTTCTTCAGCGAGCAGATGAACAACCCGCAGATCACCGACTACCTGTCGCGGGTGATCCAGCCCAAGCTCGCCACCCTGCCGGGCATCTCCGAGGCCGAAATCCTCGGCAATCAGGTGTTCGCCATGCGCCTGTGGCTGGACCCGGTGAAGATGGCCGCCTACGGCATCACCGCCGGCGACGTGGCCAGCGCGGTGCGCGAATACAACTTCCTCTCCGCCGCCGGCGAGGTGAAGGGCGAGATGGTGGTCACCTCGGTGAACGCCTCCACCGACCTGAAGTCCCCGGAAGCCTTCGCGGCCATCCCGCTGAAGACCGCGGGCGACCGTCGCGTGCTGATGGGCGACGTCGCACGCATCGAACTGGGCGCGGCAAGCTATGACGCGGTCAGCTCGTTCAACGGCATCCCGTCGGTGTACATCGGCATCAAGGGCACGCCCAGCTCCAACCCGCTGGACGTGATCAAGGAAGTCCGCGCCAAGATGCCGGAGCTGGAAGAGCAGCTGCCGCCGGGCCTGAAAGTCTCCATCGCCTACGACGCCACGCGCTTCATCCAGGCGTCCATCGACGAGGTGGTGAAGACCCTGGCCGAGGCGATCCTGATCGTCATCGTGGTGGTCTTCCTGTTCCTCGGCGCGTTCCGCTCGGTGATCATCCCGGTGGTGACCATCCCGCTGTCGATGATCGGCGTGCTCTTCTTCATGCAGATGATGGGTTACTCGATCAACCTGCTGACGCTGCTGGCCATGGTGCTCGCCATCGGCCTGGTGGTGGACGATGCCATCGTGGTGGTGGAGAACATCCACCGGCATATCGAAGAGGGCAAGTCGCCGTTCCAGGGCGCCATCGAGGGCGCGCGGGAAATCGCCGTACCGGTAGTGACCATGACCATCACCCTGGCCGCTGTGTACGCGCCCATCGGCTTCCTCAGCGGCCTGACCGGCGCGCTGTTCAAGGAGTTCGCCTTCACCCTGGCTGGCGCCGTGATCATTTCCGGCATCGTTGCCCTGACGCTGTCTCCGATGATGTGCTCGCGCCTGCTGCGCCACGAGGAAAACCCCAGCGGCCTGGCGCATCGCCTGGACCTGATCTTCGAAGGTCTCAAGCGGCGCTATCAGCGCGCCCTGCATGGCACGCTGAACAGCCGTCCGGTGGTGATCGTCTTCGCCCTGCTGATCCTGGCGATCATCCCGCTGCTGCTGATGTTCACCCACAAGGAACTCGCGCCGGAGGAAGACCAGGGCATCGTCTTCATCATGGCCAACGCACCGCAGACGGCGAACCTGGATTACCTGTCGAAGTACACCGCCGAGTTCGAGGGCATCTTCCGCAAGTTCCCCGAGTACTATTCGGCGTTCCAGATCAATGGCTACAACGGCGTGCAGACCGGCATCGGCGGCATGTTGCTCAAGCCCTGGGACGAGCGCGAGCGCAGCCAGATGGAGTTGCTCCATGCAGTGCAGGGCGAGCTGGACAAGATTCCCGGCCTGCAGATCTTCGGCTTCAACCTGCCGTCGCTGCCGGGCACCGGCGAGGGCCTGCCGTTCCAGTTCGTGATCAACACCGCCAGCGACTACCAATCGCTGCTACAGGTGGCCGAGCGGGTGAAGAAGCGCGCGGAAGAGTCGGGCAAGTTCGCCTTCCTCGACCTGGACCTCGCTTTCGACAAGCCAGAACTGGTGGTCGACATCGACCGCGCCAAGGCCGCGCAGATGGGCGTGACCATGCAGGACCTGGGCGTCGCGCTGGGGGCGCTGCTCGGTGAAGGCGAGATCAACCGCTTCACCATCGACGGGCGCAGCTACAAGGTGATCGCCCAGGTCGAGCGTGCCTACCGCGACAACCCGAGCTGGCTGAACAACTACTACGTGAAAAGCCAGAGCGGCCAGCTGATCTCGCTGTCCACGCTGGTGAACTTCCACGAGCGCGCGCGCCCACGCCAGCTCAACCAGTTCCAGCAACTCAACTCGGCGATCATCTCCGGCGTGCCGATGGTCAGCATGGGCGAAGCCATCGACACAGTGCGCGGCATCGCCGAGCAGGAGTCGCCGCGCGGCTTCTCCTTCGACTACGCCGGCGCCTCGCGGCAGTTCGTGCAGGAAGGCAGCGCGCTGATGATCACTTTCGCCCTGGCGTTGGCGGTGATCTTCCTGGTGCTGGCGGCACAGTTCGAGAGCTTCCGCGACCCACTGGTGATCATGGTCACGGTGCCGCTGTCGATCTGTGGTGCGCTGATCCCGCTGTTCCTCGGCCTGTCGAGCCTGAACATCTACACCCAGGTGGGCCTGGTGACGCTGATCGGCCTGATCAGCAAGCACGGCATCCTCATCGTCGAGTTCGCCAACCAGCTGCGCCACGAGCGCGGACTCTCGGTGCGCGAGGCGGTCGAAGAAGCCGCGGCGATCCGCCTGCGCCCGGTACTGATGACCACCGCGGCGATGGTGCTGGGCGTGACCCCGCTGCTGTTCGCCAGCGGCGCCGGCGCGGTGAGCCGCTTCGACATCGGCGTGGTGATCGCCACCGGCATGAGCGTAGGCACGCTGTTCACCCTCTTCGTGCTGCCGTGCGTGTACACGCTGCTGGCCAAGCCGGACAAGAAGCCTGCTGAAGCCAGCGCGCCAGCCACGGCTCACTGAACGAAAAAGCCCCGCTGATGCGGGGCTTTTTTATACCTGTTCAATCCACGCAAACCCCGTGTAGGAGCGAGCTTGCTCGCGAACCGCCTGATGCCCACGCGTCCGGCATATCCACGTTCGCGAGCAAGCTCGCTCCTACAGTTCCCGAACAACCGGGACTTCACTCCTTCGGAATCGAAAACTCCACCAGGCGATACCCGTCGGCCGTGCGGATGAAATCGAAGCTCGCATTCTTGGCCGGCTCGAACGAGCCCTGCTCCCAGTGCTCCATGGCCGAGACCTTGGGCGTCGTCCACTGGGCGAAGTCGCCACAGTTGTCGAAGTACTGCGGGTCGCTCTCGGGGTCGAACGGCCAGCCCATGTCGTCCTGGCGCACGCCATAGCCACCTGACGCACGCAGGGTTTCCAGGCGCTTGCGCAGCTCGGCCGCGTGTTTGCGCAGCACGTCGCCCACCGGAGCGGCCTGCCACTCATCCAGCGGTTCGCTACCCTGCCCGAGCCAGATTCGCGAGTAGCTGTGGGCCTTCAGTGAATCATCATCGAGTTGCGCGAGAAAAACGTCCCTGAACCAGAGGGCGAAGTCCTTCTCGATGTCGACGAAGCTGATGTAACGACCGTCGACTCCCTGGAAGGAGACACGGCGCGGGTCGTTGGAAGGTTGCTCGCTCACCTGCTGCGAGAACCAGTCCAGCGCGCCAGCACGGGTGCTGTCGAAATTCGACACCAGCGTCTTGCCGCGGCGGTCGAGCAGCAACTCGGTGCCGCCCTTCCAGCCCCGGTGTTCGCACTGCTCCAGGCTGGTGCCCGGATCGGCGCAGGTTCGGCTGGCCCTCGTCAGCGCCACGACCATGCCGTTACGCATGGCACTGGCGTCGCTCAGCTCGGCCGGGATCAGCACCTGGCCATGGCCATCGAGGAACCCGACCTTGTCACGCTGGCGATCGCGGAAGCGGATGCTGTTCTCACTCTCGCAGACCGGCGCGTTGTCGAAGAAGTAGACCGCGTCCGGCGCCACCTGACGACCATCACGCAGCAGGTAGTAGGTGCGGTAACCGTCGGCGGTTTCCTCGCCGGTGGCGATGATGTGCTCGAAACGCCGGGCCATCGTGAACATCGGGCTTAGCCTGGGCGGGACCTTCACCGTGCCCTGCGCATCCTTGAAGCCGATGAGGTCGTTCTGCGTGAACGCCACCCAAGACTCGTCCGCCTCTGCCGGAGCGCACAGCGCCAGTGCCCCCAGGACAAGCAGCCCTGCACGAATGCCCTTCCCTTCCATGCTGGAAATCTCCCCTCGAATCCATGTTCCGCCGCATTGTGCCACGCACAAAGAAAAGCCCCCGCGCATCGCTGCACGGGGGCTCGGTGTCGAACAGGCAGTATCAGGCCGGCTGGCGTTGCATCGCGCCGCTTCCGCTCTCGCCTTTCAGGCTCCAGCTCTTGAGGTGTTCGAGGCTGGCCCGATAGGGCTTCAGGCCGTTGGCCAGGAACAGCGCGCCCGCCAGCAGGGCCACCGCACTGACGATCAACAGCGAATAGCGCAGCGCCATGTCGTCGGCGAACACGTAGTCGGTCACCAGGGCGATGGCGGTCGGGCCGACGCCCAGGCCCAGCAGCGTGACCACGAACAGGTAGATGGCCGAGGCCTGGCCGCGCATGGAGTTGGGCATGATTTCCTGGATCGCCGCCGGGGCGACGCCGAAGGGCATGCTGAGGAAGAACACGATGGGCGCCATCATCGCGGCAGCCGCATTGGCGCTGTCCAGCAGCGGGTAGACCAGGCTCAACGGGATGGCCAGGCAGGCCGCCAGCAGGCCCACGCGCATGTTGGCGTCGGTGCGCCCGCGCTTGGCCCAGTAGTCGGCCAGGCGGCCACCGCAGACGATGCCCAGGCAGCCGAACACGGCGACGATGCTGCCGTACACCACGCCCACGTGGCCGGCGTCCCAGCCATAGGTGCGGACGAAGAAGGTCGGCACCCAGGCGCCGCTGCCGTAGCTGGCGAAGGAGATGCAGGCGAAGCCGAAGTTGTGGCAGATCACCGTCTTGCGGTTGGCGCGCAGGTAGGCGCCCACTTCGCTCATCGGCACCACCACACCGGCGCCCACGCCACGGCGGGTCGGCTCCTTCACCGCGAGCATCAGCAGGGTGAAGAGCACGCCGGCCGCGCCGAGAATCAGGAAGATCAGCTGCCAGGGGCGCACCTCACCGAGGACCGGCAGGTGCACGTCGCCCTGGGCCGAGGCGAACTTGATCACCAGCCCGCCGAGCAGGAAGGCCAGGCCCGAGCCGAGGTAGATGCCCATGGAGTAGACGCTGATGGCGGTCGCGCGGCGATTGGACGGAAAGCTGTCGGCGATCAGCGAATAGGCGGCTGGCGACAATGCCGCCTCGCCCACGCCGACACCGACGCGGAACAGCAGGAAGTGCCAGTACTGCTTGGCCAGGCCGCAGGCGGCGGTCATGGCGCTCCAGATCAGCACGCCGACGGTGATCAGCCCACGGCGGCTACGGCTGTCCGCCATGCGCCCGAGGGGAATGCCGCAAAGGGTGTAGAACAGCGCGAAGGACAGGCCCATCAGCAGGCTCATCTGCGTGTCGCTGATCTCCAGATCACGGCGGATGGGGCCGACCAGCAGGTTGAGAATCTGTCGGTCGATGAAGGAAAGCACGTAGGCGACCATGAGGATCGCAACCGTGGACCAGGCCACGGCACTGGAGGGGTAGCCGTTATTGTTGTTGTTCATGCCGGGCTCCTGAAACGCCGCCAATCGCGGCGAAGGCGAAGGGGAGAACCCGCAGAGTAGGCATTGCGAATACACCGCGCGCGCACTATCAGGTCTCTGAATGCGTGCGTCGGCCGTTGGCTGATGAATGGGTGGTCAGGGTTTGGATGAAGGGTCTTGCCGAAGGACCGCCGTGTAGGAGCGAGCTTGCTCGCGAACACGCTTGACGCCAGAGCTGTCGGATAACTGGTTCGCGAGCAAGCTCGCTCCTACGAAGAGCAGGCAAGTGCCGGAGATACCCTCACCCCAGCCCTCTCCCAAAGGGAGAGGGGGCAGTCCGAGCCGGCTGATGCTGAGCTTTCATCCTGTGCCGAACGTTCCCCTCTCCCTCTGGGAGAGGGTCAGGGTGAGGGGAAGCCCGAGCTCCGAATTCGATCAGATCGCGGCAGGCGTCCGCTCACACAGCTTGGCCAGCGCCCGCGCCCACAACTCCTGGTCATTCAGGCAAGGCACCAGCACCAGTTCCTCGCCACCCGCCGTGCGGAACTGCTCGTTGCCACGCTGGCCGATTTCTTCCAGCGTCTCGATGCAATCGGCGACGAAAGCCGGGCACATCACCAGCAGGCGCTTCACGCCCTGCTTGCCGAGCTTGTCCAGCTGCGCCTCGGTATAGGGCTCGATCCACTTGTTGCGCCCCAGGCGCGACTGGAAAGACACCGACCAGCGTCCGTCCTCCAGTCCGGCACCCGCGGCGAAGTCCTCCGCCGTGCGCAGGCACTGGCTGCGGTAACAGACGGCCATGACGTCCTCATGCACGCCCCGGCTGGAACTGGCGGTGAGGTCATGGCTCTTGTCCTTCACCAGCTTGCGGATGTGCGACTCGGGCAGGCCGTGGAAGCTCAGCAACAGATGATCGTAGGGCTGCTCCAGATAGGGCTTCACGCTATCCACCAGCGCCTGGCGGTACTCGGGCTCCGCGTAGAACGGCGGCAGCACCTTCAGTTCCAGCTTGAGGCCATGCTCGCGCATTACCCGGCGGGCTTCCTCGATGGCGGTGGTGGTGGTGCTGTCGGCGAACTGCGGGTAGAGCGGCGTGAAGGTCACCTGGGTGATGCCCTGCTGGCTCAGGCGCAGCAGCGCGCCCTCGATGGACGGTTCGCCGTAGCGCATGCCCAGCTCCACCGGGCCATGCGGCCAGAACGGCCGGATGGACTCCTGCAGGCGGCGGCTCAGCACGACCAGCGGCGAACCTTCGTCCCACCAGATCGACGCATAGGCATGGGCGGACTCCTCCGGGCGCTTGCGCAGCACCAGCGAAACCAGCAGCCGGCGGATCGGCCAGGGCAGGTCGATCACGTATGGGTCCATGAGGAATTGATCGAGGTAGCGGCGCACGTCCTCGACCCGGGTGGAAGCCGGCGATCCCAGGTTGACCAGCAGGAGGGCGTTTTGGGTCATGCAGTGTCCTTAAACCGGTGCGGTAGGCGGTCATCGTGCGGGCTGCGCAGTTTACACGCAGCTCGCTCCATCAAGAGGCCCCGAGGCTGTCACCGATGTCGCAGGGCCTCGGCAGGCCGGGAGGTTCAGCGAGCCTCGCGCAGCACGTCGGCCAGGGCTTCCTTCAGCTCCGGGAAACGAAACTCGAAGCCGGCGTCCAGCAGGCGTCGCGGCACGATGCGCTGGCCGCCCAGCAGCAGGGTCGACATCTCCCCCAACAGCAGGCGCAGGGCGAAACCCGGCATGGGCATCAGCGTCGGCCGGTGCAGTGCCTGACCCAGCTCCTGGGTGAAGTCGCGGTTGCGCACCGGCTGCGGCGCGCACGCATTATAGGGACCCTCGGCATCGGCCTTGCGCAAAAGAAAATCGATCAGGGCGATCTGGTCCTCTATATGGATCCAGGACATCCACTGGCGACCGTCGCCCAATCGCCCGCCCGCGCCCAGGCGGAACGGCGGCAACAGGCGCTTGAGGAAGCCGCCTTCGGGCGCCAGCACCAACCCGGTGCGCACCAGGACCACACGGACGCCCAGGGCCTCGGCCTCGCGAGCGATCTGCTCCCAGGCCAGGCACAGCTCGCTGGCAAAATCCTCGCCGGCCGCTGCGCTGTTCTCTTCCAGCGGGCGCTCACCGGCGTCGCCATACCAGCCAACCGCCGAGCCGTTGATCAGTACTGCCGGGCGCTGGCTGCGGCTTTCCAGCCAGGTCACCAGGCGCTCGGTCAGGCGCACCCGGCTGTCCCACAGCAAGGCCTTGCGCCGGGCACTCCAGGGTTTGTCGGCAATCGGTTCGCCGGCCAGGTTGACCACTGCATCCAGCGGCCCGTCGCCATAAGCTTCGAAGTCGGCGATACCACGCACCGTCTCGCCGCACAGCGACGGAACGCGCTGCGGCTGGCGGCTGAGCACGGTAAGCTGGTGCCCCTCGGCGCTCCACTGGCGGCAGAGGCGGCGGCCGATCAGGCCGGTGCCGCCGGTCAAGAGAATATGCATGGCGAACTCCTTGTTGCGTTGTTCCACCTTCCATCAGTCTGGACGAGAGGGAGGCGATTGCATTGACACTCCCTCTGCGGCGAGGTCTACGCTGTAAGTGCCGGAACCCGAGCCGGGCTCATCTCTGAATGAACCGATGCGGCGCCGAAGGTTCCGATGATCGGACTCCTATCGAAGACGAGCGCGGACAGCTGAATCGCAATTGTACAGATAGTTTCGTTTGTACAAGAACCTCCCGCTCGTTACGCTTCAATGCAAACAGATGACGAGGCATGTCATGAGCGCCCCCATTGCCATCATTGGCACCGGTATCGCCGGACTCTCGGCCGCCCACGCGCTGCGTGATGCCGGACAGGACGTGCAACTGTTCGACAAGGGCCACGGCAGCGGCGGCCGGATGGCCAGCAAGCGCAGCGAGGCCGGCGCGCTGGACCTCGGCGCACAGTACTTCACCGCCCGCGACCGCCGCTTCCTCGACGCCATTCAGCAATGGCGCGAGCATGGCTGGGTCGCCGAATGGGACCCGGCCCTCTACCAGTACCGCGACGGCGAACTGAGCCCCTCTCCCGACGAGCAGCCACGCTGGGTCGGCACCCCGCGCATGAGCGCGATCACCCGCGCACTGCTGCAGGACCAGGTCGTCACCTTCGCCTGCCGCATCACCGAGGTGTACCGCGGCGAGGAGCACTGGCACCTGCAGGACTCCGAGGGCCAGACGCATGGGCCGTTCAGCCGCGTGCTGGTCGCTACCCCTGCGCCGCAGGCCGCTGCCCTGCTGGCCAGCGCGCCGAAGCTGGCCGCCGCCGCCGCGAGCATTCCCATGGAGCCGACCTGGGCCGTTGCCCTGGCCTTCCGCGAACCGCTGGATACGCCGGTGCAAGGCTGCTTCGTGCACGAAGGTCCGCTGTCCTGGCTGGCCAGCAACCACTCCAAGCCGGGGCGCGACGAGCAACTGGACACCTGGGTGCTGCACGCCGCCAGCGGCTGGAGCAAGCAGCACATCGACCTGCCCAAGGAAAGCGTGATCGAACACCTGCGCGGCGCCTTCGCCGAGCTGATCGGTTGCGCCGTGCACGCCCCCGACTTTGCACTCGCCCACCGCTGGCTCTACGCGCGGCCCATGGAAGCCCATCAGTTCGGCGCCCTGGCCGATGCTGACCTGGGCATCTACGCCTGTGGCGACTGGTGCCTTTCCGGTCGCGTCGAAGGCGCCTGGCTGAGCGGCCTGGAAGCCGCACGCCGCCTGCTCGAACACCTCTGATCGCGCACGGCCCTCTCCTTCCGGGGAGGGCCGCGGAGCCTCCACGTTGGCGTCCTGCCCCTGTACAAGGCTTTGCACTTGTACAGGCCTGCGTCTATCCTGACCGATAGTTGTACAAATAAATCAACCTGTACAAGAAATCGATCAAAACCATGTCCAACATCCCGCCACGTCCCAAGCTCGGCATCAGCGCCTGCCTGCTGGGCGAACCGGTGCGCTACAACGGCGGGCACAAGGCCTCACGCCTGTGCCTGGACGTGCTCAGCCGCCATTTCGACTTCGTCCCGCTGTGCCCCGAAGTCGCCATCGGCCTCGGCGTGCCACGCCCGACCCTGCGTCTGGTGGGCGACCGCGACGATCCACGCGCGCTGATCCAGCGCGAAGGCGGCCGCGACGTCAGCGAAGCGCTGCGCGACTTCGGCCGCAAACAGGCCAGCCTGCAACAGGACATCTGCGGCTACATCTTCATGCAGCAATCGCCTTCCTGTGGCCTGCAGCGCGTGAAGCTTTACCGTTTCGACGGGCAGCTGCGCCCGCCGGGCGTGCGCGGGCTCTACGCGGATACCTTCTGCGCCGCGCGCCCGGAACTGCCGGTAGAAGAAGAAGGCCGGCTCAACGATCCGGTGATCCGCGAGAATTTCCTTACCCGCGTGTTCGCCTACGGCGCCTGGCAGCAGCTTTGCGCGCAGGGCCTGACGCGCCACGCAGTGATCACTTTCCACTCGCGCTACAAGTACCAGCTGATGGCGCACAACCCGCGCCAGTACAGTGCCCTCGGCCAGCGCCTGGCGAAGATCAGCGATCAGCCGCTGGAAGAGTTCGCCCCGGGCTACTTCCGCGACTTCATGCAGGCGCTGAGCACCTGCGCCACCCGCGGCACCCACAGCAACGTACTGCAGCACCTGGCCGGTTACCTCAAGCATGACCTGCCCGGCTCCGAGAAGGCCGAGATGCAGCATCTGATCGACCAGTACCGCGAAGGCGTGATCCCGCTGGTCGTGCCGCTGACGCTGCTCAAGCATCACTTCCGCCTGCACCCGCACCCCTACATCGATGCCCAGGCCTACCTGCAGCCGCACCCCGAAGACCTGAGCCTGCGCAATGCCATCTGACGTCCTGACAGGAATCCCATGAATCCCGACCAACCCCACCGCGACTCGGACGACGACTATCGCCAGGCCCTGGCCGAAGGCTGGCTGCCGATCCGTGAAGTATCGCGGCGCACCGGCGTCAACCCGGTCACCCTGCGCGCCTGGGAGCGCCGCTACGGTCTGGTCGTACCCCAACGCACACCCAAGGGCCACCGCCTCTACTCCGAGGCGCAGATCTCGCGCATCCAGGCCATCCTCACCTGGCTCGGCCGAGGCGTGGCCGTGAGCAAGATCCGCACGCTGCTCGACGAAAACGCGCCGCTTCCGGTGGACGCCACCGCATCTCCCTGGGACGACCTGCGCCAGCAGTGCATCGCCGCCATCGGCCGGATCAACGAGCGCCAGCTGGACGAACTGTTCAATGGCGCGCTGGCGATCTACCCCGCCCAGACCCTCTGCGAACAATTGATGCTGCCGCTGCTGGACGAACTGGAGCGGCGCTGGCAAGGCCAGTTCGGTGCACAGCTGGAACGGGTGTTCTTCCATACCTGGCTGCGCACCAAGTTCGGCACCCGCCTGTACCACCACAACCGCCAGCAACGCGGTGCCCCGCTGCTGCTGGTGAACCAGTCCGGCCTGCCGCTGGAGCCGGGCCTGTGGCTCACCGCCTGGCTGGCCAGCAGCGCCGGCTGCCCGCTGGAAATCTTCGACTGGCCGCTGCCGCCAGGCGAGTTGGCACTGGCGGTGGAGCGCCTGCAGCCACGCGCCGTGCTGCTCTACTCCAGCCGCACGCTGAACCTGCTGCAGCTGCCCCGGCTGCTGGCAGGCGTCGACTGCCCGCGCCTGCTGGCCGGCCCTGCCACTGCCATCCACCCCGATGCGCTGCAGGAACTGGCCATCGCCGAACCGCCGCTGTACCTGGCGAGCGATCCGGTTGCCGCGTTCGACTTGCTGCGCGAACTGCACCTGCTAAACGGGGAGGCAGCATGAAACGCCAACTTGTCTGGCTGCGCACCGACCTGCGCCTGCGCGACAACAGCGCCCTGCACACCGCCGCCGAGCGCGGCCCGGTGATTGCCCTCTACCTGCTCAGCCCCGGCCAGTGGCAACGCCACGACGATGCACCGAGCAAGGTCGACTTCTGGCTGCGCAACCTGCGCGAACTGCGCACCAGCCTCGACAAACTGCACATCCCTATGCTGATCCGCACCGCGGACCACTGGGACGAGGCGCCGAAGGTCATCGCGCAACTCTGCCGCGAGCTGGACATCGAGACGCTGCACGTCAACGAGGAGTACGGCGTCAACGAAGCGGCCCGCGACGCCGCCGTGGAGAAGGCGCTGGAGCACGAAGGCGTGCGCTTGCGCAGCCACCTTGACCAGCTGTTCTTCACACCCGGCACCATCCTCACCAAGGGCGGTACCTACTTCCAGGTCTACAGCCAGTTCCGCAAGGTCTGCTACGAACGCCTGAACCTGGGCGTACCCAGCCTTGTGCCTGCGCCCCGCGCACAGCAGGAGCTGAATATCGCCAGCGATGAGGTGCCCGAATACACAGAAGGCTTCGAGCCTCCGCCGCCACAACTGCGCGAAGAGTGGCCCGCCGGCGAAGACGCCGCGCACGAGCGCGTCGAGCTGTTCACCGACGAAACTCTCAAGACCTACCAGGACACCCGTGACCTTCCCGCCCGCGACGGCACCAGCCGTCTATCGCCGTACCTGGCCGCCGGCGTGCTCTCACCCCGGCAATGCCTGCACGCGGCGCTGACGAGTAACCATGGCGAGTTCGAGACCGGCAACAGCGGCGCAGTCAGCTGGATCAACGAGCTGCTCTGGCGCGAGTTCTACAAGCACATCCTGGTCGGTTTCCCGCGCGTGAGCCGGCACCGCGCCTTCCGCGAGGACACCGAGAAGCTGAGGTGGCGCTACGACCCGAAGGACCTGGAGGACTGGCAGCAAGGGCGCACCGGCTTCCCCATCATCGATGCCGCCATGCGCCAGCTGCTCGCCACCGGCTGGATGCACAACCGCCTGCGCATGGTGGTGGCGATGTTCCTGACCAAGAACCTGCTGATCGACTGGCGCGAGGGGGAACGCTGGTTCATGCGCCACCTGATCGACGGCGACCTGGCGGCGAACAACGGCGGCTGGCAGTGGAGCGCCTCCACGGGGACCGATGCGGCGCCCTACTTCCGCATCTTCAACCCCATCTCGCAATCCGAGCGCTTCGACCCGGACGGCCGCTTCATCCGCCGCTGGGTGCCGGAACTGGCTGGACTCGAAGGGCGCGCAGTACACGATCCGTCGAAGCTCGGGCTGTTTGGCGCGGACGGTTATCCACAGCCGATGTGTGACCTCTCTGCCACGCGGGCGCGGGCGTTGGAGGCATTCAAGAATCTCTCCGCCTCGCGTTGAAGCATCCCTTGGCGTAGGAGCGGACTCTGTCCGCGATGTGCCGCCGCCGGCCGGCTCGGAGCGGGGAGAGTCGATCGCGGACGGAGTCCGCTCCTACGCTCAGTGCTGAGCCTCGATATGGCGCACACAAAAAAGCCGGGCGCTGGGCCCGGCTTTCTTTGTCAGCGATCTGTTACAGCGGATGCGTGTAATAGAGGCTGTAGGATTCGATGCCATCGTTCGGCTGGCTGATGCCGGCGTTGGAATAGTGCATGGCGCGAATGCCGATGGCCTGGCCCTGGTTGAACTTCAGGCCGACGCCCAGGCGATCCTCGAAGTTGAAGGCCCCGCCCAGGTTCTGGTCGCCGACACGGGAGCCGCTGAATACGGCCACGCCGATACCTGCCTCGACGAAGGGTTTGACCTTCTCGCCGGAAAATTCATAGACGAATACCGGGCTGAAGGACAGCGAGTGGCGGCCACTGGCTTCGTCACCGCCTTCCCAGTACGTGTAGCCGGCGTCCCAGTAACCGGTGAGGCGGCCCGTCGAAGTTTCCCACCAACTCTTGTCCCAGTCGAAACCCAGGCCCAGTCGGTAGGTCATGTCGTTCTGCCCGGTGAAGCCGACAGCGCCGGTCAGGCTGGCAGCCTGCGACGAGACCATATGTCCGAGAGTCAGAGCTGCCACAGTGGCAAGCGAGAGCAGTTTCTTCATCGAAACATCCTTTATTAGAAAGCTGAATGAAAAATCCCCGCGAATAGCTGGCAATTATAAGGCCATTTGTCAGCATTTACTGACAGACCAAAGTAGGTAGCTAGCTATTTTTCCATCAGCCGGGGAAGTGGCAGACAGGTTCGTCAGATCCCCAGAGCACTGGCAATACAGGTTCAAAGGCTTCGACTGCGCCGCTGGTCCATAGCTCAATTTTTTTTGCGTGGCCTTCAGCCAGCATTCCCCGCACCTGCAGCACCCGCTCAAGCTGGCGAGCTACGGCGGCCCCGGTGTCGATCAGCGAAACGTCCGCGGGCACCAGTTGGCGCAGCAGCGGGCGCAGAAAAGGATAATGCGTGCAGCCCAGGATCAGCGTGTCGCAGCCTTCGGCCAGCAACGGCGCAACATAACTCAGCAGCAGTTCGCGGGTCTGCGGCCCATCCAGATCACCCAGTTCGATGCGCTCCACCAACCCCGGACAAGGCTGGGTGATGACCCGCACATCGCTGGCGAAACGATCCAGCAGCGCGGCGAATCGCGCACTCTTCAAAGTGCCGGTGGTGGCGAGCACGCCCACCACACCGCTGCGGGTCGCCTCGGCGGCTGGCTTGACCGCCGGCTCCATGGCAATGATGGGCAGCTGTGGATAAAGCTCGCGCAGGTCAGCGGCCGCGGCGGCCGTTGCAGTGTTGCAGGCCAGCACCAACGCCTTGGCGCCACGGCCCAGAAGGAATTCGGCGATGGCACGGCAACGCGCGCGGATGTACTCGGGAGTCTTCTCGCCGTAGGGCACATGGCCGCAGTCGGCGAGGTAGATCAGCGATTCATGGGGAAGCCGCGCGCGGATTTCGTGGAGGACGCTGAGGCCGCCCACACCGGAGTCGAACACCCCGATCGGCGCGGCGTCAGCCATGCGTGGCTCCGCAAACGGCGCACTGCGGATCGCGCTTGACCCGCAGTTCGCGGAAGCGCGAACCCAGGGCATCGATCAGCAGCAGGCGCCCCACCAGCGGCTCGCCAAAGCCGGCCAGCAGCTTCAGCGCTTCCAATGCCTGCAGGCTGCCCACCAGGCCCACCAGCGGGCCGACAACGCCGGCCTCGCTGCAGGTCAGCTCGGCTTCGCTGCCATGGCCATAGAGGCAGTGGTAGCAGGGGCTTTCCTCACGGCGCGAGTCGAACACCGAGAGCTGCCCTTCCAGGCGAATGGCGGCGCCACTCACCAGCGGTTTCTTCGCCGCGACACAGGCGACGTTCACCGCCTCGCGGGTGCCGAAGTTGTCACAGCAATCCAGTACCAGGTCCACCGCCGCCACGGCGGCGTCGAGGGAATCGACGTCCAGCGCCTGGCGATGGGCGACCAACTTCACGTCCGGATTGATCGCCGTGAGGCGGGCAATGGCGGAATCCACCTTGCTCACTCCCACGCTGTCGGTGTCGTGGATGATCTGCCGCTGCAGGTTGGTCAGGTCGACCGTGTCGAAGTCCGCCAGGTGCAGCTCGCCAACGCCGGCAGCGGCCAGGTACAGTGCCACCGGCGCACCGAGGCCACCGAGGCCGACGATCAGCACGCGGCTTTCCTTCAGGCGCAGTTGGCCGTCCACGTCGATCTGCGGCAGCAGTATCTGCCGGCTGTAACGCAGTAGTTCGTTGTCGGTCAGCATGTCCAGCGCCCCAGGCTGATGCGCTCGTGGCCACCCAGGTCGCGGCGGCTTTCCACGGCGGTGAAGCCACGCCCCTGCAGCAGGCCACGCACGGCGTCAGGTTGGTCGAAGCCGTGCTCGAGCATCAGCCAGCCGCCGTTTTCGAGGTGGTTCGGCGCCTGGTCGATGATCAGGCGGATATCGTCCAGCCCGTCCTGCCCGGAGACCAGCGCGCTCGAGGGTTCGAAGCGCACATCGCCCTGCTTGAGGTGCGGGTCGGTACTGGGAATGTAGGGCGGGTTGCTGACGATCAGCGAGAAGCGCTCGCCAGCGACCGCAGAGAACCAGTGACTGGCACGGAAGGCGACGTTGGCCAGGCGCAGGCGTTCGCGGTTGCGCTCGGCCAGGGCCACGGCCTCGGGAATGCGGTCCACACCCAGCACTTGCCAGCTCAGACGCTCGCAGGCCAGCGCGAGGGCGATGGCGCCAGTGCCGGTGCCCAGGTCGAGCACGCGGGAAGGCGAGGCCGGCAGCAGCGCCAGCGCGGTCTCCACCAGCAGTTCGGTGTCCGGGCGCGGGATCAGGGTATGCGGCGCGACCTCCAGGTCCAGGCTCCAGAAGCCCTGGCGACCGAGGATGTAGGCCACCGGCTCGCCGGCCACGCGGCGCGCCAGGTAGCGGTCGAAGAGGTCGTGGGCCTCGCGGCTGACCACGCGTTCGGGCCAGGTGCGCAGGAAGCTGCGCGGTTTGCCCAGCGCGGCGGCGAGCAACAGCTCGGCATCCAGGCGCGCACTGGGCGAGTCCGGCAATTGCGCCTCGTTGAGCAGGGTCATGATGGTTGCCATGGTCTGTCGCTCTCTTAATCGCCGAGCGCGGCCAGCTGGTCGGCCTGGAACTCTTGCAGCAAGGGCTCGATCACCTGTTCCACCGCGCCTTCCATCACTTCGCCGAGGGAATACAGGGTGAGGTTGATGCGGTGATCGGTGACGCGCCCCTGAGGGAAATTGTAGGTGCGGATGCGCTCGGAACGATCACCCGAACCGACCAGCAGCTTGCGCGTGCTGGCGATCGCCTGCTGGGCCGCGGCCTGTTGCTGGTCGTTGAGCTTGGCCGCCAGCCAGGCCATGGCCTTGGCGCGGTTCTTGTGCTGCGAGCGCTCTTCCTGGCACTCGACCACGATGCCCGACGGAATGTGCGTGATGCGCACCGCCGAATCGGTCTTGTTCACGTGCTGGCCGCCGGCGCCGGAGGAGCGGTAGGTGTCCACGCGCAGGTCGGCCGGGTTGATCTCGATGGCCGCCTGTTCGTCCGGCTCGGGCAGCACCGCCACGGTGCACGCCGAAGTGTGGATACGCCCCTGGGACTCGGTCGCCGGCACGCGCTGCACGCGGTGTGCGCCGGACTCGAACTTGAGCTTGGCGAAGACGCTCTCGCCCTCGACGCGGGCGATCACCTCTTTATAGCCGCCGTGCTCGCCCTCGTTCTCGGACATGACTTCCACGCGCCAGCCCTGCTTCTCGGCGTAGCGCGAGTACATGCGGAACAGGTCGCCGGAGAAGATCGCGGCTTCGTCGCCGCCGGTGCCGGCGCGGATTTCCAGGAAGACGTTGCGGCCGTCGTTGGGATCCTTGGGCAGCAGCATGCGCTGCAGGCGATCCTCCAGGCCAACCAGCGCGGTCTTCGCTTCGGCGACTTCTTCCTCGGCCATCTCGCGCAGGTCCGGATCGCTGTCCTTGAGCAGCGCCTGGGCGCCTTCGAGGTCGGACTGCACCTTGCGGAACTCGCGGAAAGCGAGGATGACCGGCTCCACTTCCGCGTATTCGCGGGAGTAGGCGCGGAACTTGGTCTGGTCGCTGATCACCTCGGCGTCGCCCAGCAGAGCGGTGAGCTCTTCGTAGCGGTCGCTGAGGATATCCAGCTTTTTCAGGAGGGACGCTTTCATCGCTTGTCAGTGCCCTCCTCGAGGGCGAACAGTTCCTGCGCGACGGCCAGCGCATCGATGCGGCCCTCGGCGGAGAGTTTCTTCATCTGCACGCTGGGGGCGTGCAGCAATTTATTGGTCAGGCCACGGCTGAGCTGGGCGATGACTTCCATCGGGTCGGCACCATTGGCCAGCAGGCGCTGGGCCTTCTGGGTTTCCTCGTCGCGCAGGCGCTCGGCCTGCTGGCGATAAGCGCGCAGCACGTCGACCGCGGCCAGTTCGCGCAGGCGCTGCATGAACTCGACGACACCATCGCCGACAAGCTCCTCGGCGGCCTGGGCGGCGCCCTGGCGGCTCTTGAGGTTCTCGGCGACCACTTCGTGGAGGTCGTCGACGCTATAGAGGTAGACGTCTTCCAGCTCGCCGACTTCCGGTTCGATATCGCGCGGGACGGCGATATCGACCATGAACATCGGCTTGTGCCGGCGCTGCTTCAAGGCTCGCTCAACCGCGCCCTTGCCGAGGATGGGCAGTTGGCTGGCGGTGGAACTGATGACGATGTCGCTGTTGACCAACTCGTCGGGCATGTCTGCCAGCAGGATGGCGCGTGCGCCGAACTGCTCGGCCAGTTGGCTGGCGCGCTCCAGGGTGCGGTTGGCGACCACGATGCGCTTCACGCCCTGCTCGTGCAGGTGGCGGGCGACGAGGGTGATCGTCTCGCCGGCGCCGATCAGCAGCGCCTGGCTACGGCTCAGGTCGCTGAATATCTGCCGGGCCAGGCTCACCGCGGCAAAAGCCACGGATACCGGGTTCTCGCCGATGGCAGTGTCGGTGCGCACGGTCTTGGCGGTGCTGAAGGTCGCCTGGAAAAGACGACCCAGCATCGGCCCGACGGTGCCGGCCTCGCGGGCTACGGCGTAGGCGGACTTCATCTGCCCGAGGATCTGCGGCTCGCCCAGCACCATGGAATCCAGGCCGGCAGCCACTCGCATCATGTGGCGCACCGCTTCCTCGTCCTGGTGAACGTAGGCGCAGGCGCGCAGGTCATCGATGCCCAGGTTGTGGTAATCGGCCAGCCAGGCCAGCACGTCGCCGGCGTCCGGGTGTTCGATCTCCAGGTAGAGTTCGCTGCGGTTGCAGGTGGAGAGGATCGCGGCTTCGCGGCTGGAGGTCAGCCTGCACAGCAGCTGCAGGGCCTCGACCATCTGCTCGGGAGTAAAAGCCACGCGCTCGCGCACGGCCACGGACGCGGTCTTGTGGTTGATGCCGAGGGCAATGAAGGCCATGCAGAATCGCTGATGCTGATCGGAAAGCCCGCAATTGTCCTACTTAGGCCAGTGAAGGACAACCACCCACGACGGATCGCACACTGCAAATCGTATACAGGCCTTCCAGCGGCGCTTGCCCATGGGATTGGCACTTTCCTTATGTCATGATGGTCCCATTTCGCAGGTCAGGCCCTCGTCCTTCCTCTATGAACAAGTCTCTTGCGCTGCTGACTGCTCTGCTGCTGCTCGGCGGCTGCCAGTCTCTTACACAGAAAAATTCCGACAGTGCTTCCGCGGAGAAGGACAAGGCCGCGGCTGCCCAGAAGGACCAGAAGTACGGCTCCTTCAGTGAGGACACAATGTTCTCGCTGCTGACCGCCGAACTGGCCGGCCAGCGCAACCGCTTCGACATCGCCCTCGCCAACTATGTCGAGCAGGCCAAGGAAACCCGCGACCCGGGCGTCGCCGAGCGCGCGTTCCGCATCGCCGAATACCTGGGCGCCGACCAGGAAGCCCTGGACACCTCGCTGATCTGGGCCAAGGCCGCGCCGGACAACCTCGACGCCCAGCGCGCCGCCGCCATCCAGCTGGCGCGCACCGGGCAGTACGACGAATCCATGGTGTACATGGAGAAGGTCCTCAACGGCCAGGGCGACACCCACTTCGACTTCCTCGCGCTGTCCGCCGCCGAGACCGACCCGGATACCCGCGCCGGCCTGCTGCAGAGCTTCGATCGCCTGTTGAAGAAGTACCCGGACAACGGCCAGCTGCTGTTCGGCAAGGCCCTGCTGCTGCAACAGGACGGCCGCCCGCAGGAAGCCCTGCACCTGCTCGAAGACAATTCCGCGAGCAAGCACGACGTCGCCCCGCTCCTGCTGCGCGCCCGCCTGCTGCAGAGCATGAAGCGCAGCGATGAAGCGCTGCCACTGCTCAAGGCCGGCATCAAGGAACATCCGGACGACAAGCGCGTCCACCTCGCCTACGCCCGCCTGCTGGTGGAGCAGAACCGCCTGGAAGACGCCAAGGCCGAGTTCTCCGCGCTGGTCGAGCAATTCCCCGATGACGACGACCTGCGCTTCTCCCTGGCGCTGGTCTGCCTCGAAGCCCAGGCCTGGGACGAGGCCAAGGTCTACCTGCAGGAACTGGTGGAGCGCGACAGCCACGTAGACTCCGCCCACTTCAACCTGGGCCGCCTGGCCGAGGAGCAGAAGGACCCGGAAACCGCGCTCAAGGAGTACGCCCTGGTCGGCCCGGGCAACGATTTCCTCCCGGCCCAGCTGCGCTCCACCGAGATTCTGCTGGACCAGAAACGCTACGACGACGCCTCGCGCCGCCTCGCCGAAACCCGCGACCGCCAACCGGACTACGCCATCCAGCTGTACCTGATCGAAGCCGAAGGCCTGTCCAACCGCGACCAGGTCGATCGCGCCTGGAGCGTCATCCAGCAAGGCCTCAAGCAGTTCCCGGACGACCTCAACCTGCTCTACACCCGTTCCATGCTCGCCGAGAAACGCAACGATCTCGCACAGATGGAGCAGGACCTGCGCCTGATCATCCAGCGCGAGCCGGACAACGCCATGGCGCTCAACGCGCTGGGCTACACCCTGGCCGACCGTACTACCCGCTACAGCGAAGCCCGCGACCTGATCCAGAAGGCTCACTCGCTGAACCCGGACGACCCCGCGATCCTCGACAGCCTGGGCTGGGTGAATTACCGCCTGGGCAACCTCAGCGAAGCGGAAACCTACCTGCGCAAGGCGCTGGAGCGCTTCCCCGACCACGAAGTGGCCGCGCACCTGGGCGAAGTACTCTGGGCCCAGGGCAAGCAGAGTGAAGCCCGCAAGGTCTGGGCCACCGCCCTGCAAAGCCAGCCTGACAGCGCCGTCCTGCGCGACACCATGTTGCGCCTGACCGGCTCCGGAACCCTCTGATTTATGCGTTTACGTCATCTGATTGGCGCTGCCGCGCTGGCCCTGCTCGCCGGCTGCTCCAGCTTCGGCACCCACGAAGCCCTGGAAGGCCAGGGCAACGCCACCGCCTGGAATGCCCACAAGGCCCGCATCGCCACCCTCGACGGCTGGCAGATTGACGGCAAGGTCGGCATCCGCGCGCCCAAGGATTCGGGCAGCGGCACCCTGTTCTGGCTGCAGCGCCAGGACTACTACGACATCCGCCTGTCCGGCCCGCTCGGCCGCGGCGCCGCGCGCCTGACCGGCCGCGAAGGCGCCGTGACCCTGGAAGTCGCAGGCCAGGGCCGCTATGAAGCCGCCTCCCCCGAAGAGCTGCTGGAACAGCAGATGGGCTGGCGCCTGCCGGTTTCCCACCTGCTCTGGTGGATTCGCGGCCTGCCCGCCCCGGACAGCAAGAGCCGCCTGACCCTCGACAGCGACAGCCGCCTGGCCAAGCTGCAGCAGGATGGCTGGGACGTGGAATACACCCGTTACAGCGAGCAGAACGGCTACTGGCTGCCCGAGCGCCTGAAACTGCACGGCCAGGACCTGGACGTCACCCTGGTGGTGAAGACCTGGCAACCGCGCCAGCTGGGCCAGGCGAGCCAGCAGTAACATGCAAGACCGCCTGACCCTGCCGGCACCGGCCAAGCTCAATCTGTTCCTGCACATCACTGGTCGTCGTCCCGACGGCTACCACGAGCTGCAGACGTTGTTCCAATTCCTCGATCACGGCGACGAACTCCAGTTCGCCCTGCGCGAAGACGGCGAAATCCGCCTGAACACCGAGATCGAAGGCGTTCCCCACGACAGCAACCTGATCGTCAAAGCCGCGCGCCGACTGCAGGAGCAATCCGGCACGACGCTGGGCGCCGACATCTGGCTGGACAAACGCCTGCCCATGGGCGGCGGCATCGGCGGCGGCAGCTCCGACGCGGCCACCACCCTGCTGGCGCTGAATCACCTGTGGCAACTGGACTGGGACGAAGACCGCCTCGCCGTACTGGGCCTGAGCCTGGGCGCAGACATCCCGGTATTCGTGCGGGGCCGCGCGGCATTTGCCGAAGGCGTCGGCGAGCAGCTGACGCCGGTGGAGCTCGACGAGCCCTGGTTCCTCGTCGCTGTGCCGCAAGTCTTTGTCTCCACAGCAGAAGTTTTCTCCGATCCCGAGTTGACACGGGATACTCCGCCCATTAAAGTTCGCAGCCTTCTCGGGGTGGACGGTCATAACGACTGCCAGCCGGTCGTCGAGAAGCGTTACCCGGATGTACGTAACGCACTGATCCAGCTAGGTAAATTTACCGAAGCGAGATTGACCGGCACCGGAGCTTGTGTGTTTGGGAGCTTCCCAAACAAGGGCGATGCTGATAAAGTTCGCCGCCAACTTCCGGCCACTCTGCCAAGTTTTGTTGCCCAGGGACGTAACATCTCGATGTTGCACCGAAAGCTGCAAAGCCTGGACTGAGAAGAAAGCAATGTAATCGGTTGTACGATACAGGGGCGTCGCCAAGCGGTAAGGCAGCAGGTTTTGATCCTGCCATGCGTTGGTTCGAATCCAGCCGCCCCTGCCATTAACCCAAAGGGTTATACGTACAGCGTCAACGAACACATTGCTCCGCAAGTTGTAAGCTACAGGGGCGTCGCCAAGCGGTAAGGCAGCAGGTTTTGATCCTGCCATGCGTTGGTTCGAATCCAGCCGCCCCTGCCATTTTCTTCTGGCTCAACCGGGCCTACCCTCAAGCCGACACAGGTACTGCAGCGTGTCCAAAATGATGGTTTTCACGGGGAACGCCAACCCCGATCTGGCACGCCGTGTCGTACGGCAGCTGCACATCCCCCTCGGTGACGTTTCTGTCGGTAAATTCTCCGACGGCGAAATCAGCGTTGAAATCAACGAAAACGTTCGTGGTAAGGACGTCTTCCTGATTCAACCGACCTGCGCACCGACCAACGACAACCTGATGGAACTGGTAGTGATGGCCGATGCCTTCCGCCGCTCCTCGGCGACTCGTATCACGGCAGTCATCCCCTACTTCGGTTACGCCCGCCAGGATCGCCGTCCGCGTTCCGCACGCGTGGCCATCAGCGCCAAAGTCGTTGCCGACATGCTGACCGTCGTAGGCGTCAACCGCGTTCTCACCGTTGACCTGCACGCCGACCAGATCCAGGGCTTCTTCGATATTCCTGTCGACAACATCTACGGCTCGCCCGTACTGGTCGACGACATCGAAGACCAGCGCTTCGAGAACCTGATGATCGTCTCCCCGGACATCGGTGGTGTGGTGCGTGCTCGCGCCGTCGCCAAGTCCCTGGGCGTCGACCTGGCCATCATCGACAAACGTCGTCCGAAGGCCAACCAGTCCGAAGTCATGCACATCATCGGTGATGTCGAAGGCCGTACCTGCGTACTGGTCGACGACATGGTCGATACCGCTGGCACCCTCGGCCACGCTGCCAAGGCTCTGAAAGAGCACGGCGCCGCCAAGGTCATCGCCTACTGCACCCACCCGGTGCTGTCCGGCCGTGCCATCGAGAACATCGAGAATTCCGTACTGGACGAGCTGGTGGTGACCAACACCATTCCGCTGTCCGCTGCTGCGCAAGCCTGTGGCCGTATTCGTCAGCTGGACATCGCTCCGGTTGTCGCTGAAGCCATGCGCCGCATCAGCAATGAAGAATCGATCAGCGCCATGTTCCGCTAAGGCGGAACAGGCCTGACGTAAAGCGCTTCGCCATGTCGGCGGAGCATTAGCAAAATCGCCCGAACGCTGGTCGCAAGCGTCCGGGCGATCTTGTCATTTTGGAGAGTGTGAAAATGGTTGATTTTGTACTGAATGCCCAAGAGCGTTCCGACCTGGGGAAAGGTGCGAGCCGCCGCCTGCGTCGTAATGCTGGCCTGCTCCCGGCTGTGATCTACGGTGGCGAAAAAGCCCCGCAATCCATCACCCTGGAACTGCGCGAGATTTCCAAACTGCTGGAAAACGAGGCTGCTTTCAGCCACGTGATCAGCCTGAACGTCGGTTCCGCCAAGGAAACCGTACTGATCAAGGCCCTGCAGCGCCACCCGTCCAAAGGCTTCGTCATGCACGCTGACTTCCAGCGCGTCGTTGCCGGCCAGAAGCTGTCCGCTCACGTTCCGCTGCACTTCCTGAACGAAGCTACTGCTGTTGGCGTCAAGACTGGCGGCGGCGAGATCTCCCACGTGATCTCCGAAGTCGAAGTTTCCTGCCTGCCGAAAGACCTGCCGGAATTCATCGAAGTCGACCTCGCCCAGGTAGCCCTGGGTCAGATCGTTCACCTGTCCGACCTGAAACTGCCGAAAGGCGTAGAGCTGGTGCAACTGGCCCACGGTAACGACCTGGCCGTCGCCAACATCCACGCTTCCCGCGTAGTGAAAGAAGAAGGTGAAGGCGAAGCTGCTGCCGAGTAATCGCGCGCACCATTGCCTTTAAGGAAGGGGCCCCCGTCGTGACTGCCGTACAACTGATCGTTGGCCTGGGAAATCCAGGCCCTGAATACGACCAGACCCGGCATAACGCGGGGGCCCTTTTCGTTGAGCGACTGGCGGACGCGCAACGCGCGAACCTGTCTCTCGACAAGAAGTACTTCGGCCTGGTCGGCAAGTTCAGCCACAAGGGCCGCGACGTTCGTCTGCTCATCCCCACCACCTACATGAACCGCAGCGGCCAGGCCGTGGCGGCGCTCGCCGGTTTCTTCCGCATTCCGGTCGAAGCCATCCTGGTGGCCCACGACGAACTCGACATGCCTCCCGGCGTCGCCAAGCTCAAGAAAGGCGGCGGACACGGCGGGCACAACGGACTGCGCGACATCATCGCCCAGCTCGGCAACCAGAACGGTTTCCATCGCCTGCGGCTTGGCATCGGCCATCCGGGGCACAGCAGCCTGGTCTCCGGTTTCGTTCTTGGCCGCGCCCCGCGCGCCGAACAGGAACTGCTCGACACCAGCATCGACTTCGCCCTCGGCGTGCTGCCGGAAATGCTCGACGGGGATTGGACCCGCGCGATGCAGAAGCTGCACAGCCAGAAGGCCTGATTACACCTCTATTTCCGCCACGTGGCGCGAGGGACCTAGCATGGGATTCAACTGCGGCATCGTCGGCCTGCCCAACGTCGGCAAGTCCACCCTGTTCAACGCCCTGACCAAATCCGGCATCGCGGCGGAAAACTTCCCCTTCTGCACCATCGAGCCGAACAGCGGCATCGTACCGATGCCTGATGCGCGGCTCGATGCGCTGGCCGAGATCGTCAAGCCCGAGCGCGTGATCCCGACCACCATGGAATTCGTCGACATCGCCGGCCTGGTCGCGGGCGCCTCCAAGGGTGAAGGCCTGGGCAACAAGTTCCTCGCCAACATTCGCGAGACCGACGCCATCGCCCACGTCGTGCGCTGCTTCGAAGACGAGAACGTCATCCACGTCTCCAACAGCGTCGACCCCAAGCGCGACATCGAGATCATCGACCTCGAACTGATCTTCGCCGACCTCGACAGCTGCGAGAAGCAACTGCAGAAGGTCGCGCGCAACGCCAAGGGCGGCGACAAGGACGCCCTGGTCCAGAAAGCCCTGCTGGAAAAGCTCATCCCCCACTTCAGCGAAGGCAAACCCGCCCGCTCGCTGATGAAGAACATGGGCGATGACGAGAAGCGCCTCGTGCGCAGCTTCCACCTGCTGACCAGCAAGCCGGTGATGTACATCGCCAACGTCGCCGAAGATGGCTTCGAGAACAACCCGCACCTGGACGTCGTCCGCGCCATCGCCGAAGAAGAAGGCGCCATGGTCGTACCGGTGTGCAACAAGATCGAAGCCGAGATCGCCGAGCTCGACGACGGCGAGGAGAAGGACATGTTCCTCGAATCTCTCGGCCTCGAAGAACCCGGCCTGAACCGCGTGATCCGCGCCGGCTACGAACTGCTGCACCTGCAGACCTACTTCACCGCCGGTGTGAAGGAAGTCCGCGCCTGGACCGTCCGTGTCGGCGCCACCGCGCCGCAGGCCGCTGCCGTGATCCACACCGACTTCGAAAAAGGCTTCATCCGCGCCGAGGTCGTCGCCTACGACGACTTCATCCAGTTCAAGGGCGAACAGGGCGCGAAAGAAGCCGGCAAATGGCGCCTGGAAGGCAAGGACTACATCGTCAAGGATGGCGACGTGATGCACTTCCGCTTCAACGTCTAAGCGCCAGCCAGACACGAAAAAGCCCCGGCCATAAGCCGGGGCTTTTTCTTATGGCCGCCCTGCCCCACCGCTCATCGCGAAAATCCAGCACGACCGGCTAAACGATTGATAGATCAGAACAATATTCAAGAAAAGGGGTTGACACCCCCCCACGATCTGCGGAAAATGCGCGCCACTCGGCTACATAGCTCAGTCGGTTAGAGCGCAGCATTCATAATGCTGATGTCCCAGGTTCAAGTCCCGGTGTAGCCACCATACAAAACAAAGGGTTAGCGAAAGCTAGCCCTTTGTGCTTTCTGGGGTAGTGACTACGAAGTGACTACACCCTGTCTACCAGCCCGCCTCATCAGATAGGCCAGCGTTTTCTCCAAGCGATAAAGCCGGCACACACCTCTTCAATCCTGCCTAGTTCAGCTTCAAGCTCCACAAGGCTGTACCGAATTTCGTTGTCTGCTGGTGCTTTCGCACGGTAGGAAGCTACGCTGGCAATCTGCTGAGCGTGGGCGAGTATTCCCCATCGACCGTGAACAAAACGGTTCCGCAGAAGTCGCACGCCATCCATTCGCAGCTTCCAATCCGCAAACTCGGCCAGGCATGACGGATCCAGCTCTGCACGAGACGAAAGCACGCTTTGAACTCCCTCGATCCGCACGCCGAGAGTTCGCTTAAACAAGCGATCAATTTCCGCTCCATTCTCAGGCGTCACCAGTGTTTCCAAGAGGATCGTCAGGTTCAGCTCGAAGCGCGAAAATGCAAGGACCACCTTGCCAATGATCGATGCCGCCGAGTCCTCAAACAGCTTTTCCCTTTCGGGTACATCCAGCCGTCCAGCAGCTTCGAAACGGGCGTGAATCCGACTACCCAGCCCGCCCCTCTCTCCTTTCCGAGAGAGCTCTTCGCCTGCTGCGTCGACACCATCACCTGACATATCTATTTCAGCCTCTCACAGCCTGTCTGTAGTGGTAGCGGCAGGAGGGTATCTCCAACGACTCGCTGGCCTGCCGATACGCCTGGACAAGCATCTCGATAGGTTCTCTTTCAAGGGATCAGGCTTCCTCGCACGGTTGAATTTGAGCCAGAGAACGCTCCAAATGAGCTACGTTGGCCGGTGACTTCAGCAGATAGAGAGTTTCCAAAAGGCTATTGAAGCTGTCGAGCGAAAGCAGCACGGCATCCGGAGCATTGCTCCGCGTGATCACCGTGAAGTCTGAGTTATCAACAACGTCGTCAATGACCTTCTTTAAGTCTTTTCGGGCTTCAGAGAAACTCACAACACGCATGAGGGTATCTCGTTTCTCAATTCAGTACACAAATCTAAAGCCTCAGTCCGTATCTAGCAATTAGCCAAGGCTGAATCTGCCACTCCTTGTGGCTGAAATCTCAGCAGGGAACGCTCTGGCTTCCAACACTTTTCCTCCTCCCTGAGCTACCACCAACGAAGCCTCCTAACCAGAACAAATAAAGCAGCGCTGACATTAACAACTCAACACAGACGCATTGCCGGTGCGTTACCCTCATATTGCAGTGCATCAACCATCTAATGTTGCCATGATGTGAACCAAGGAGTAAAAAACCTCAAAATCAAAAACTAAAAATAAACATACCCCCCTAAAACCGGCCAAAACCGCACTTTCTATTTACAGAAATAAATAACTGGAACCTACAATCAGCCCAAACTTCCACCCACCGAAATACACAAAAAACGTCAAGGATCATCATGAAAGGGAAGACAACATATATCGCAATAAATTTACTACTCTGCGCAACGCTTACTTCCATCGAAGCAGCGGAGATAAAAACAAAGCCAACCACCAGCTACGGCGTGAATGGCTCAATTCCATATTTGAAGTTTTCATCTCTCAGCGAGCTCATATCCAATCTTAACTCAAGCGCCGAATTGACGTTCCAGAAGTGTTTAAACGCTCCAACATATAGCTGCACACGCAACACCATCACCAGCGCGACACCTGTCGGAAGCGTTACCATTAACAATGAGCCACTGACCTATCAGCTTTCCCGAACAGCCTTCACTCAGACCAAAAATTCCGCCGGAAGTATTTCGACAGGAACTGCACCGGCAGGAGGACTTGGGGCAAACGTACACTTGGACTGTCCTAAGCCTTTCAGCGGCACACAGACCGGCTACCCATCGGACACCCGCACAGCCGAATGCTCGTTGGTTGAGAAAAGCTCCTGCTCAGCAACCGCTAATCCCATCCAGATTGCGGATGGTATGAAGTTTTTCCGCGAAGAGGATTACCGCAGCGCGGATGGTCTGCTGGACATACAACGGATCTACCGCGACCAATATAGCGGCTGGGCAATTGATCCCCCTGATCGTCTTATCGTGCTTGCCCCCTCCAGCTCCATATCCTCTGCGACAGTGTTTGGCGCGCGAGGTATTCAGCCATACAACAGTGTTTCCGTTTTCAATCGCTATGCCTTGGATCCGGACAATCCCACTAGCACGGAGGCCTATGCAAATATCGGACGTCCGGAATGGGTGAACACCAGCACGGAGCGCACCGTTTACCTATGGCAAGGCCGCAATCGCTATCGATTCACAGGTAATGACAATACTCTCAAGGGCGATGGGCCGATTGGCCTGCGCACTATCCTGCGAAGCGTCGACGCCAGCGCCCATGGCGGGGCAAGCTGGAAACTCATAGACGGGCAAGGAAACATTTCATTGTTCCAGCCTGATGGACGACTCCTGCGCTATTCGCCGGCAGCGGGCGGCGGTATCGATTACGAGTACGGCCCTTATGGGCTGAGCAAAAAGACCGACCATCTCGGCCGATCCATCGTTTATGCCTACGATAGCCAGGGGCGGTTGATCAGTGCCACGCCGCCAGACGGCAAGGTCATCACTTACGAATACGGTAATGACCCTAAGCAGGCAACCTACTGGCAAATCACCAAGGTTGCTTGGCAGGACGGCAGCAGCGTCAGCTATCTATACAACGAACCCGGAATGACGGGGACCGGCTCGACCAGTCCGATTCTCGTTACCGGAAAACTGGACGCCAATGGCCAGCGCATCGGTACCTACAAGTATTCCAGCGACCTTGTCGTCAGTAGCGAACTCGCTGGTGGTGTCGATAAACGCATCGTCCAGGTTTTGGGAAACTACTCGTCGGTAAAGACCAGCCAGGATGTTCAGTACAATCATTACTTCAGCAAGACGCTGGCCGATGGAACGCAGCTTGCCACCTCCGTTGCACAGCCCGCCGGCTCCGGCTGCCCTGCCAGTTCCAATGTCATCGATTATGACGACAAGGGTCTGAAGCGCTACCAGGCAGACTTCAACGGCAACAAGACCTTGTATGGCTGGGACAGCTCCCGCGCTTTGGAAACCGTGCGTGTCGAAGGCATCAATCTGAACGACAGCACCGACTATCGACCTGACGGCAAGGTGCTTCCGGCGGGCGCCAGAAAATTCAGCACGCGCTGGCACAGTATTCACCGTAAGCCAATCCAGCAGTTCGCCCCCCGGCTGCAAACGACCTATCTCTACAACGGCGATAGCGACCCTTTGGCCGGAAACCAGCCCATCCAGTGCGCACCGAGCGAGCTGCCCACTCTTTGCCGCGTCACCGAACAAGTGACGCAGGATATCACCGGCGCGCAAGGTTTCACTGCGCAACCGGATACCAGCACACCCGCTAGAGTGACCCGCTACACCTACAACGCACGAGGCCAGCTACTGACCCTCACGCAGCCCGGTAGCTCAACGGCGGACTACAGCCTGGCTTACTACGAATCCACTGGCGCGAACTATACGCAAGGAGACCTTGCCAGCATCACCAATGCCCTAGGCCAAGCGACAACTTATTCCCGCTACAATCGGAACGGCCAACCCTTACTCATCACCGATGCCAATGGCGTTGAAACGCTGCTGACCTATGACGTGCGCGGGCGCGTATTGAGCCAGTCCACCGCCGGCGCCACAACCCAGCAACACTACGACAGCAACGGACTTCGCAGCGCAACGGACCTGCCCAACGGCGCGAGGCTCAATTACCAATACGACGCCGCGCAGCGACTAATTGCTATCAGCAATAATCTAGGGGACCGCATTGAGTATTCGCTCGATTCCGAGGGTAATCGGTTGGGCGAAAAGCGGTTCAATGCCAGCGGTACGCTGACCTATTCGCTGAGCCAGGCATTCGATGCGCTTTCGCGCCTGAAGCAGATCACCGATGCCAACGGGAATATCCGCGACCTGCGCTACGACCCGAATGGCAACCTGACCGGCACAACCAACCCGAGGAGATACGCTAGCGCCGATACTTACGACGCCTTTGATCGTCCGAATAAGAATACCGATGCACTCCAAGGCCAAACGCAACTCAGCTACGACACTCAGGGAAACCTGACGCAAGTGATTGATCCACGCAGCGTCACCACCCGCTACGAGTACGACGGCCTGGGCAACCAGACCAAGCTGATCAGCCCGGACAGCGGCACCAGCACCTTCGAGTACGATGCCGCCGGCAACGTCACGAAGCAGACCGACGCCCGTGGCGTGGTGGTTACCTTCAGCTACGACGCGCTGAACCGCCTCATCGCGCGGCACTACCCGGCCACCCCGGCGCTGGACGCCACCTACAGCTACGACGCCACGGCGAACGGCAACTTCGGTATTGGTCGCCTGACTGCCATTCAGGACGGCAGCGGTACCCTCGCCTACCGCTACGACGCGCGCGGCAACCTGATCGAGCAGGCACGCAGCCTCAGTGTGAACGGCCAAACGCTGGCGGACACCCTGACCTTCCAGTACGACGCCGCCGACCAACTGGTGGGCATCGGCTATCCGAGCGCCGTGCAGGTGGGCTACCCACGCAACGCGGGCGGCCAGGTCAGCAACGTGACGCTGGCCCTCGATGGCGGCAACGCCAGTAACCTGGCCAGCGGCATGAGCTACCTGCCCTTCGGCCCGCTGCAGCAACTGACCTGGGCCAATGGCATCCAGATGAGCCGCACGTACGACCAGGACTACCAACTGACCCGCCAGGACGTCGGCCCGTGGCGCAACGACTACCAGCGCGATGCCAACGGCAACATCACCGAACTGGCAAACAACCTCTGGGGCACGCTGACCTTCGGCTACGACGCACTGGACCGCCTAACCAGCGAGAACGCCACCGGTAAGCAGGGCAGCTACAGCTACGACGCGGTGGGCAACCGCACGCAGCGGCAGGTCACGGAGAACGGCGCCACAGCGACCACCACCTACCAGTACGCCAGCAACAGCAACCGCCTGACCGCCATCGACGGGCAAGCCGTCACTGCCGACGCCGCCGGCAACCTGACCCAGGACCGCGCCAGCCGACTGCTCGGCTACGACGCACAGAACCGCCTGGCCAACGTGAAGATCAACGGTCAGCAGGTCGCCGAATACCGCTACAACAGCCTCGGCCAGCGCGTGGCCAAGCTCACCAGCCAGGGCTTCACCACCTACCTGTACGGCCCGGACGGCCAACTGCTGGCAGAGACCGACTACAACAGCGCCGGTACACAGCAGCGCAGCCAAACGTACCTCTGGCTGGACAACATGCCGCTGGCCAGCGTGGAGAAGCAGGGCAGCGGCGTACCGCGCGTGCTCTACCTGCACAGCGACCACCTGAACACTCCGCGCCTGGCGACTTCAGCGACTCAGCAGATTGTTTGGCAGTGGCAGTCGGATGCCTTCGGCAATGGAGCACCGGATCAGGATCCTCAGGGTAGCGGGCATCAAAATGTGCTCAATCTTCGTTTCCCAGGACAATATTTCGACTTTGAGACCGGACTGCGCTACAACTATTTCCGCGACTACGACCCCGAGACGGGACGGTACGTCGAAAGCGATCCGATTGGGCTTTACGGTGGATTGAATACCTACGGGTATGTAATGGGGAATCCACTTAATCTCATCGACCCAATTGGTGAAGCGGCTTTAGAGATCCCCGTACCTGACATTATTCTTGACTTGCCCGACTGGGTGACAATCCCAGGAGGGCGGGCTCTAGGTATGGTGGGTGCCATTTTGTCGTTGTCAGGAGACACGGCACAAACACGAGACCGAACTATTCCTCAGCCCGAAAAGCCGAAAAAAGGCGTGACCTGTATTTGCAGGGCATCCTCAAATGGTCTTCAAGAAGGAAACTGCCCAGATGATGAATTTGCATTCGGAAAAGCAACTGCGCCAACTAAAACCGAGGCAAGGGCTGAAGCCGAAAGAATTGCTAGAAAAAATCTAGGAAAACAGGCGAAGCATACTCAGTGCAAATGCACTGACAATAAAGGAAATCCAGTCTATTAGGTGGGTGCGAAATGCCACGTAGAAGTGAAGATATTTTTCTCAGCAAAATGGACAGCGTCGCAGCATCCGTTATCAAAGAGGCCATTAAAAAAGTAGACCAGGGGGATTGCGATAGAGCACGGGAATTACTCAACCCTCTTATCATCAAGAAAGATGCGGCTGCAATTTTTTATGCAGCTACTTTTGGTGTCCCGGGCGAAAGCCTTGAGCACTTTGAAAAGCGAAGAATTGAGCAATTGCAACAATCAGCAAAATATGGCTACGCACCTGCCATGCATGAATTAGCGATACACTACGACTCTGGCGATCTAGTTCCGCGAAATCTTGAAAAAGCGGCACAACTATTCAGACAAGCAGCTGAAAAAGGCCACCCGCACGCTCAATGGATATACGGCCTGGATCTTATCCATGGAAGGAATGGCATCGAGAAAGATGAAAAGCTCGGTATTGAGTATGTAAAAAAATCAGCGGAATCCAAGTTTGAAGGCGCATTAGAAAGCATGGCTGAGTTCTATAAAAAAGGAATACACGGCTTCCCTCTAGATGCAGATAAGGCACGCCACTTTCAAGGAAAAACTAATGACAAAGATATCATCGGATATTAGCTCTTGCAGAGCGAGTTATTAACGCTCCCTGAACGGTATTTACCTCCTCCCCACACTACTGACGGAAAGGCGAAAAAAGTTTGTAATGGCCGACGCTTTGCCTCGCGGGTTACGCCTTCGGCTAACCCGCCTAGCCCATATAAACTAAGCCTGACGACGTTCGCAGCTCCTCAAACTCAAAGTGATAGATCACATGTGACAGGGCGTTTAAATGACCGAGAAAAGAATTATGCGATCATATTTACTATCTCATTGGCAATATCCTGACATGGAAACATTTAAGATAATCGGCATCTTCTCCACACAGGAAAAGGCAGAGGAAGCCATTTCCAATATTAAAGACGATCCGGGATTTAGGGAAAACCCCCAAGGGTTTGTAATAGACCCTTACGTTACAAATCAAATCCATTGGGTAGGCGGATTCGGAAGCGAATAGATGGATGGATCTCTTCAGATCGACTTTCAGCTTTTGGGAACTACCGTGCTTCCGAAAGACATCTCAAGAATTATTGAAATAATTCCTGATACCGCACTTCAACAAGGAGAGCGAAATCCTACTCGCGGGCTACCTCGACAGAGCATTTGGTCGATTCGATCGAGATCCTCATCAAGCGATCTTGTTGATCACTGGAAAAGTTTAGAGCCAGCGCTGATCAAATCAAAAAATGAGATCAGAGATATAGCAATGACTGGTAGAGCGAAACTAACGATCATAGTTTCTGACGGAGACAGAGTTCCATCACTTACAATCCCTCCCTCCATGTCTCAATTTGCCGGATTTATAAACGCAGAAATAGACATCGATCACCTCCAGCAGTAGATATCTTTGAAGAGGCAGCCATAAACCGCTGATTATGGTCTCCCCTACTTCTTAAAAGCACTCCTGAGAACCGGGACCTGCAGAATTTTAAATTTCAATAAAGCCAACTCAACAGCTGCACCGAGGCAGCTCTAGATTATTTAATTACCATCCAACTACTAGTTATTCAAACATATTCCACCTTGCGCAATTGGGGACAAGCGCATCGCTGATTCAAAATGGTCCGGCGACAAGTGCGCATACCGCATCGTCATCGTGATTGACGAGTGCCCCAAGATCCGCTGCAGCGTGAGGATGTCCCCTCCTCCCATCATGTAATGGCTAGCGAAGGTGTGGCGGAGGATGTGGGTCAGTTGCCCCGGCGTCTGGAATCCACAGCGCTCATAGGCGCAACGGAAGGCGGCGCGGCAGGACATGAACAGGCGACCGGTTCCAGGCATGCCTACCTTGAACATCAGTTGCTCCAGCTCGGCCGGGATCGGCACTGAGCGGCTCTGACGGTTCTTGGTCCGGTGGTAGTGAACCTTTCCCCCATGCACGGCCCCACGGGCGATGCTCTCGGCTTCTTCCCAGCGCGCACCTGTAGCGAGGCACAGGAGAGCGACCGGGTACGTGTGGTTGTTCGTGCTGGCCTTGCACTCCTCGAGGAGCTGGGCGACCTGATCCAGAGTGAGGAAGGTCAATTCGACCTGATCGGTCTTGATCTGCCGGACGTTGGCCAGCGGGTTTGCCTTGTGCCATGAGCCGAGACGGATCAGCTCGGAGAAGATGGCGGACAGGTAGCGTTGCTCATGGTTGACCGTCTCCGGCTTCACCTCGGTCAGGCGACGTTGCCGGTAGCGTGCCCACGCGAGCGAATCGAACTCGAAGGCCTGCGGATCGCCGAGGCGTTCGGCCAATGCTTGGCAACGAGCCAGACGCTGTTTGCCGTCTTTCAGAGTGCAGCCGTGGAGGTCATACCAGACCTTCACCAGATCAGAGAGACGATCATCCAGCGGGCGGCCCGTCTCGCCCAGGACGGCGAAGAAGTCCTGTTCGTAGCGAATGGCTGCGGACTTGGTGGCGAAGCCCTTCTTGCGGATCCTGCGACCAGAGCGACCGTTATCGTAAAAGTCAGCCGTCCACGTCTTCCCATCCTTGCGCGCGGTCATATCGCGTAGCCCCGCCTGATGTAGCGATCGTTGATCAACCCAATGACGTGCTTTTCGAGGTCGCGAGTGCTGTAGCCCTTGGCGGTGTAGTGGTCTTCGATCACATGCCAGAAGGGGAGCGTTCTCCCGACCTCAAGCGCTTTTTTTGGCGGGATGCGCTCCCGTGCGATCAGGCTGGCGAACTGACCCAGGAACATCTCGCAGTTCTTGCCGGAGAAGCCCTGAGCGGTCTTGTAGTAGCGGCGGTACTCGGTGCGTTCTATGAGCGGATCGGCTTCTACCTGGACCTTGGTGTCGAGGCTGATCAGCGACCAGAAGGCGTCGAAGATCCCTTCCCGGGAAATGAGCTTGTAGTTGTCGCAGGCATACTGCCAGAGGCCTTGCAGGTGCGGGCAGAGGCCTTCATAGGTGCGACAGCCGATCACCTCGCCAGAAGTCATCGTAGAGCCTTCGGAGAACTGCTGGACGATGGAGTGGTGGAAGCGGAATTCGATACGCCACACCGTTTCCAGCGGGTTGAAGGCGGGTTCACCATCGCCGAAGGGATCACCGTTCAGGGATGCCCACACCGATTCCCAATAGTCGAGTTTGTCGGTCGCTCTCGCCTGCAGCGTTTTGTTGTACAGGCACATCTGCAGGCCGTTGGCCGAGCCGAACATGAACGTCTCACCACGTCCGTAGACCGAGGCGTTGCCGTCATATTCGATGCGGTCGATGCCGCTGATCTGGCGTACACGCCGGGAGCGGCAGTGCATGCGGTCCACTAAGTCCACGGGTGGGGTCCAGCCCTGCACGTCGAGGGCGATATGGACGGCGCACTGGTTCACTTCGCAAGCCGAGAGCACTCCAGCGGCCAGGTCATCCATTACGCCCTGCAGGATCTTCGGATCGGCACCATCCAGGGCGTGTGGAGACACCTCAATCTTGAGGTGCGGGCCGATGTTTTCGAGCTTCACGTTATGGTTCTTGATCAACAGGATCAGACCAAGGTCGGCGTTCTGTAGCCGGTACTGGTAGCCCGAGTCCCGACCGATGCGGCCCTTGGCCCATTTGTAGCCGGCGAAGTTGACGAGATCCTCGGGCTCATCGAACAGCGCCATCACTTCCGGGCGGATCATGCCGTTGTACAGCTGCCGCACGGTATCGACACCACAGCGCAGCAGGCGCACACCCGACAGGTCGGCAAATCTGCCGTTGCTCGGGTCCATGAAAATCCGTCCTTCGGACGACTCATAAAAATCCCCGTTCTCCTTGAGGATCAGGCGGAGGGGGTGAACTGCCTTTTTCATTCTTTCGTACCTTCAATGAGGTTTATTGAGGTGCTTACTCGTTAGCTATCCGACGTGTTACAGGGTCGTCGGCCGCGCCTTCGGCCTACCGCTCGTGCCTGGCGCTCCCGGCCGGCGGCGCGGCTCGCCGACTCAAAACGGAAACGCCGACACCGGCTGCAGCACCTGCAGGGCGGTGAGGAAACCGAGCGCATAGGCGAGTGCGAGCAGCCCGAGGGCGTTGATCAGTCCGTGCTGGGTCATTGCTTCCTCCAGGGGCGTGAGGCGTATTCGGAGTCGGGCACCACCGTCAGCGACGCTGGCGTGTTGGGCGGTGGTGGGCCGGCGGGTGTGACGATGGGGGCTGAGGGATTCACGCCGGCCATCGTTCTGGGCGGTGAGCCGGTGCAGGTGATGGTCTGCTTCCACTTCTCAAAGGCGAGCTCGGCCATGCACTCGCCCTTGGGGATGACCCGGTAGCCCGACCCCATCAATTGCCAACTGGTCAGTTCCAGATGCCGGCCTTCCGGGTCATCCAGGGCGAACATGTAGATGTCGCCCTTCGACTGTCGGTAGGCGTGGGCGAGGATGCTGATGCGGCGGTCGGCGAAGGGATGGGCGCTCAGGTCAACAGGCGCACCAGCTGGCCCAGCAGGTAGAAGACCAGGAGGAACAAAGCTACTCGCAGCAGGACGCGCCGCAGCAGCCACAGCAGGGCTTTGCGCAGAGGTCGCAGGATGAGTTTCATCAGGTGCCAGATGAGGCGCGGAAGAGGTTTCAGCAGGCTTACCGCCGATGACCTTGAGAGGTCCCATATAGCTGACAAAGCCAATAGTGCCGGCCAGCAGTGCCAGTAGAAGAACCAACTTAGGCGACCGGAACAGACTCTTGCCGGCCTTGGTGTCCTGGGTCTTGCCGGTGGCGGTGGACTGGTAGAGCCGGAAGGTCTGCTTTTTGATTCGCTTGTATTCGACGATGGTGCCGTCAGCGGGTGGTCGGTTGAGCTGGGCGTCATGCTGGGCCTCCTTGTACCGACCGGGGATGCCGATCACCGCGAGGTTGGAATGCTTGTAGGCCATCTCGCAGGTCATGCGGATGTCGTCGCGGATGTAGCTGATATTCGGGGTGGTGAGGACGATGTCCCAGTTGAAGTGGCGGTGCCGGGTCCAGGCATCCAGCCAGCCCATGGGCCGATCCGCTTCGTGCGCCGCCTCGGGGCCGCCGGGGTAGTCGAACTTCTCCAGATCCTTTTCCCGCCAGGACTTGGGGAACAGCAGTTGGGTTTCGTCGAAGATCAGGAACGCGCCGCGGGGTGCCCACTGAAACCACGTGCGCATCTGGTCGAGGTCGGCCAGGGATTCGAGATCGAGGTTGATGATCTGTGCGGTGTTGGGCAGATCGGGAAACACGGTGTAGGCGCGCTCCAGGGTGAAGCCACGGACGTTGGTGATGATGACGCGGCCATCCTTGAGCGCGGGCACGGCATCGTCCTGGATCGCGCCGGAGGTTTTGTACGAGCCATTGGGGCCGTGGTGAATCTTGATGGACATGACTCACCTCCCAATGATCGGCACGAAGCGCATGCAGAACCGGGTGGCGGCGGCGGTCATGATGATGTTGAGCGCCTGCGGTACGCCGAAGAAGGCGAGGCCGGCCGCAATGGGGGCCGGTAGCGCCGCGTACATACCTCGAACCATGGCGGGAATACCGAGGCCATCGATCAGCTCGCGGGCGACTGTGAAGCTGACATCGAGCAGCAGGATGAAGGTCTGCAGGGTGCTGTAGATGATCGCCTTGGTTACGACGACCAGGCCGTCTTTGACGAAGTCGTAGATGCCCTGCGCGAAGAAATCCCAGATCCACTGAAAGAAGCCGATGATCTGGTCGAGAAAGCCGGAGAGCCATTCCATATAAGTCAGTCCTTCAAGATGACGAAGGCAGCGATCAGCGCGGCCATCAGCAGCAGCGCCAAACGCATGTAGGAGAGTTGGGTGGAGTAGTCGGCGACGCACAGGCGGTAGGACTTGCCCCAGACGGTGAAGGAATCGCAGGGCAGTTGGCCGCCGCCGGTAGACAGCTGAAGATCGAAGGAGCCCTTGAGCTGATCGATGTTGGCTTTCACCGCGTCCTTGAGGTCTTTCTTGGCGTCCTGAACCTTCTGCTCCCACTCCTTGTTGGCCTCGTCCCAGTTGCCAGCTTTGGGCTCGCTCAGCTCGCTGGAGGGGCCATTGCCTTGGCAGCCGTTCGGGTCTTTGGCGGGGTCGCATTGGCCTTCGCCATCGCCATCCCCGTTTCCGCTACCGGAGCCGTTTCCATTACCGCTGCCTGACCCGGATCCATCACCGCCACCGGTACCGGGATCGGTGCCACCGCCCGTGCCTGGGTCAGTGCCGCCACCGTCTCCCCCGCCATTGCCGCCACCTGTGCCGGGGTCCGTTCCGCCACCCTCGCCCGGATCGGTGCCGGGGTCGGTTGGGGTCTTGACGCAGGTGGTGCCGGACCACGAATAGCCGTCCGGACAGCCAGGGTCATTGGGATCGGAGGGCGGGGTATTGGGGTCGGTCTCGCCTTCGGGCGGGGCGGGATTCGGTGAGTCGCCTACCGAGGGCGGCAGGGCGTTATCGACGGCGCAGTTCTGGCCGTCGCTGGACATCGAGTAGTTGCAGAAGCCTTGGCTAGTAGAGCCAGGAACGAGATAGCAGGAGGTGGCCTTGCTGGAGTTGAGTTGGTACTGGCAACTGCCGCTGCACACCGTCGAAGGCGGCGTGCTGAGAATGGTGACGCGACCGGCAATGGTGGTGGTCGGCGAGTCCGGGCCACGGGTCAGCAGCGGCATGCCAACTTCGCAGGTAGGCGGCACCACGCAGCTACCCGAGGAGTCCTGTTGCTGACCGGCCGGGCATTCACACTGGCCGTTGGTGGCGCTCCAGGCTGCACCGGTGCCGCAGGAGTCTCCCACTCGGACAAACGTGGTGCTGCCGCTGAAACCAGAGTTGGTGAACTTGAGCTGACACTTCACCGTCGCTGGGTTGGTCATCGTGACGATGACTTCAAGCGGGCTACCGGGGAAGTTCTTTTGATTCAATGCCCGGTAAGCCTCACATACGGCACCGGCAGAGCTGTACATCTGGTTGCCGTACTGGAATCCGTACAGCGCCGCTTGGGCCAGCTGCGGCAACAGCAGTGCTGGCAAACACCACAGCAGCCCCCTTAGAAATCTGTTCATTCCCCACTCCGGACAAGAAAAAAGCCCCTGCGGAATCAACCGAGGGGCTTTCCGCTTCCATCAGGCGGTTAGAAGAATTCGCCGCATCGGTACCCGGTGATGAAGGCGCCGGCGAAGAACGCCCCCAACCACACCGACCAGAGCACTTACGCTTTGCGCAACATGCTGTAGATCAGGCCGGCGACAGCGAGGATGACCAGGGCACCGACGATGTAGCCGCCGATGTTGGACATGTCGCCCTTGCCGTCGGTGATGGCCTGTTCGACGGCGGTGGTGTCGATGACACTGGCGGCGAAGGCCGGAACCGAAGTCACGGCGGTGACGGTGCCGGCGATGCACAGGTTGCGGAACGAGCGGATCGGGTTGAACTTGGCGATCTGTTGTTTCATGGCGTTCATGGTGTTTCCTCTCTACTTGGCTTTACGAAGAAGTGACGCGACCCAGCCAGTTAAAAGCCCCGTCACGAATGCCCCGAGAACGCCCGCAGCACCGATGCTGAAGGCCTCCAGGGAGAACCCGCCGTTGACCAGGATTTCAATTGCTCCAGCGGCCTCGGGCGGAATGAGGTAGGCCTGTTGCCATTCGATGTGCTGGCACTGCATGAGGCCGTCCGCCGTGGACGCCCAGCTGGTGCAGACCTGAACGGCAACCACGCCTGACATGTCAGCGGGCCTCCTTGCGTGGGTGGTCGCACCAGCTCCAGAAAGAGCGCAGGACGAACCACCACAGGGCGAAGAAGGCGAACGCAGCCGCGATCACAGCGATCACGGAATCCAGCGGGTAGGGTTCGAGGAATTCGCGCACCGCACGCACGGCAGGCGATACGGCGCAGAGAATTGCCACGTACAGAACCCAGCCGAAGGCGAAACGGAGCGGCGCTTTCATCTACCTACCCTCGCCGTCAGGACTTGCTGCTGTCGGAGGGTTTCTCAGCGGTGGGCTGAGTTGGGCGCTGGGCTTGTGTCTGGGGTTGCGGCTGGCGGCTCGGTGCCGGGGTGTGTACGTCTTTGCCGATGGCGAGCAGTTCGGTCAGGACCTGGGTGTTCTTCGTGTTGCCGAAGCGGTCCTTGGTCGGGCGCACCACGCTGGCGAACTTGCACAGCACCGGGGAGCCTTCGAAGACGATGCCGTCGAGTAGGGTCGGCTCGATGTCGTACTGGGTGATTTCGAAGCCACGGGCATTGCCGCGAGCGCCGTCCGGGATCGGGGAAATCGCCTGGACGCTGGCGTAGATTTCGCCGGAGGTTTTGGAGGTGAAGGTGTCGGTCTGGATGACCCACAGTTCAACGACTCCGCCAGTGGTTGCAAACATGTTCATCTGAAGCTCCTTTGCCTTTTTCGGGCATGAGTTGGCCCGCTGCTGCAATTCGGCTTGTTTGCCGTTAATTCAGCGGGGATGGATAAGTGATCGTTAGTTGCCAGTTAAAACCGCTCTAAATCGCGGCTTTCAAGAAACTGACGGGATCTACTTCAACACAAAAACAAGCGTAAAAACCGTCGATAGATATTTATCAAAATGGAGCCTATCGCTCTGAAACAGCGAGGTTTTCCAAGGTTTAAGTAGCTCCTGACTGATAGGAGTTGTTAATCACACCAAGGGCTCTGCCCTTGTCATCCCGCTCTCACCGCCGAGGGCTCAGGAGCGCGGGGCGGTGGTGCTGCCCCTCACTCCCGAGCGGAGGCTATTCAGGGAGGGGGACGGTCAAGGGTGCGCTTCGCCCAGCGCTCCGTTTGTCCGAACGGGAAAGCGCGTTCGGACAAGCCGGTGCGGCGGCCCTGGACCTGATTGGCCCATGAGGGGATGGTGTGGCGAGCGTGATGGCGGCCAACCACAGCGCCAATGGCCAGCAGGACGAGCCAGAAGATCAAGTGCGGGATCGGGTTAAAGGCCATGGCTCAGCCCTCCAGCTCGAATGGCTCGCGCACTGGGACGAAGGGCGTTGGCTTCCCGCTGTCGTAGATAACGTGCCAGTACTTCGGGGGACGGAGCGCGGGCATGTGTTTCGCGCAGGTAAAACCCCGTTCCACCCGGTAGGTCGAGGAGATCGAGCGCCACGCTCCAGCGACCATCTTCATCACGGTAACTACGGTGACGACTCGCGTAGGGCGGCATGCGGTGCACGGTGTGGATTGGCAGGGACTGATTTTCCCCAGTTCGCGACGGGACCAGCAGACAGAGCAGTCGCAGTCCTCGGGATGCGGTCGGTCCAGGTACTTGCTCGGAAGCATCGGTGGGCACCTCCCCTTCGAAGCTCTGTTGAAGGCGGAAGATCAGTTCGGCGTTCAGGGAGCGGAGAGAAGCTTCGGCGGCTTGCTCGACCTGGGAGCGCAGGTCCGGAGGCATGCGCAGCTTGAACTGGGAGAAGGACCGGGCGTCATTCATCGTCATAATCCCCTTGGCAGAAGATCGACTTACCTCGGTCGAGGTCGCGGCGGATTTTGTGGAGGTTGATGACGCGGCGGCGGCCAATCTTGGCGGTCGGCACCGTCTTGGTTTCGACCCAGCCACGCACCACGTCTTCCGTGATGTCTTCCAGGCCCAGCATCTGAGCGAATACCGCCTGGGAGCAGAACGGAGCGGTACGAAAGTCCGTGACCTTTTCCATTGCTCCCGTGACGGTGAACCCCACTATTCCAGACTCTTCCATGTGAACCCCCTATAATCGCGGCTACCTGCACATATCGAGCAGGTGGAATATTTCCACAAGATGGGTGGAATATTACCACTCCCCACGAAGAGTGGAATAATTCAACATTGCTTTTTTAGACTGATATGGAATCAACACAGGAAAGAGTTCGTGCATTTATGTCTAAGCTAGGTCACCGTGAGGTGGGCCTTGTCACGGGCATAAAGGAGGAGCGGTGCAAAACCATCCGGTACGACAAGAGGGCAAACCTCCGTACCAATGAGCTTGATCTCATTGCGGAGCATTACCCTCAGTACTCTCTATGGTTGCGCACGGGCAGAGTCGACCCAGCCAATGGGGAAATTAGCCCCGAATATGATGAGGCTGATCGAAACTTGGCAGGACAAGACGCGGGATAGAGATAACTCAAACGGTCGCTAGGCGTTGGTTTGCCCGAGAGAACACCGTCAAGGAGAGATAGGTCCTAGTAGTAGGCATTGGGCCTACACAACACGAACAAGGTGACGAGCATGAACAATAAATAGACGGAGCCAATGTTTTCAGTATTTTCTTATTGTCACTGGACACAACTAGCATAGAGTCTGGCCGCTGCTGTGCATCTTGAAGCATGCCAATCATCGACCAGCGCCCTGCTGGATTAGCTGAAAAAGTCACGCCCCACCAAATAAATCATCTTCATGACCTTGATCGTATAGCTGTTCAATTCTTGAAAAATAAAGCTTTGGCCGCCGAGCAAGTGGGCGCCCATCATCATCCATCCGGCTGACTGTGGCGAATATACGACAGCGCAAAAAGAGCAACTGTTTGTAGGGAACAATACTTCCGGATTGTGGGTAGGAGCTCAAAATATGCTCTTTGTATTTAAACCCCATAGAGTTCGTGGTTTTATTTTCTCGCGTCACTTCACCCTCGAGAACAACGTCTTCACCATGAACCAGTTCCGGAAATAGAATCTCGTCATTATCATCATCGTCTGTGCGGCAAAAAATATGTTTGCTTTTAATATCCACGACGACTTCATCTACAATTTGAGGAGAGATGGTTCCAATTCTAAGTTCTCGACCTATCTCCACATTTGAAGCGAGACCCTCGATTATCATGGGATTGGTTGCCACATAAATATCTAGCATTTCTTTAGGAACATACAGAACCTCGCCGGCATCATTCTTAATCCCAACCAACTCATTCCTTGCACTAAAGACCACATCCTCAAATTTCTTAACGGAGGCACTGCCCACATGCTTTGAGATTCGCACAAACCACTTCGTCGCCTCAATTGCCTTTCGAAAGACATCAGTAAACCCGAAATCTTTAAAGTCTTTTTCTGCCATCTTATTGGCAGCAGTAGAAAAATATGCCGTCGCAACAACACCTAACCCTGCCTGAACCCAGCCGCCGATTGTTTCAGGTATTAAGGTCTCCCAGGATCCCTTATTTACTCTAACCGGAATTTCGTAGTCTATCTCACGGAAATCAGGTGAAAACTTTCCAACAAAATAACGCAAGGCCGAATCCACCCCCAAAAGAGCGTAAGCCTGTTTTCGTGCATCCATCAGTCCGTCAGCAACCAGCTCGCCATCGTACTTAATAAACCCAATATAACCATCTTCCTTTAACATTTAATAAAATCCTTTCAAAGACTGCGGAAATCTTACCTATCTCTTAAACCACCGAAACATAAATTCTATATGTAGTGAGTACTCACGACTCACCCCATTGGACTGAACGAGCTTTCTGCCGTGCAATACCGCTCTTTCATTTGATAGCTCCAATCCGAGCGATCTCTACTAGCACGAGCAGCCCAAGCACGGCACTGCTCCCGAAAATGCACCTTCGCGCCCTTTCGGCACTCTCGATACTCAACGGAACCCCAGCCTTGGTTGCGGCAGACAGATCCACCGTCAATAATGTTGTTAACAACCACCCACTCTGCTCGATAGCCGCTGCCACCACCCCAGCTCTTTATCCATTGCGAATCACGCTCCTCGGAGTGATGTTGAGCACTACCCTGCTGAACGATTCGCTGATCCCCCTCAGACCGAAACTCAGCTAGGTATTCTCGAGAGACCATTCCTTGAGGTTCTGTAGTCGTCTGCGGAGTACGAGCGCGCGGCAGCTCGCCACCGTTCTGGCAACGAATCACGTTTTCAGTAATGGTATTACCGCCGTTCAAGCAATCACGTAGTGAGCGACGATTGGGAGCGTCTGGCGCATCTGGGCGGTATGTAATTTCTATTGGAGGTGCCGGAATAACCTGGGGACCTTCAGCAACCGGGATACTCTCTTCAACGGGCAATGGAGCCGAGAGACGGTCTACGAGCGATCGGAGAGAAGGCCAGGTCAGCACTAGCAACGTGAGCAGTATCATCCCGCCAAACAAGTGCAGAGCGTTCCAACGGAAAGCCCTGTGCCGTTTCCGGGCTCTACCCTCTCGCTGACGCTCACTACTCTCACGACGCATCCATTCGCGATCATTCAGTCCCATGGTCCTTCCCTGCGTGCATCCGCACATGGCATGTGGCCATGTCGAAGCTAACGCGAGACGCTGGTACCCGTAAAGACTCAAGGGCGACTACATAAGGCCAATTGTCAGAAACAGCCGGTTGAAATGAGGCCTAGCCGCCTTTGGAATGCCCGGCTTACAAGGTTTTTGGGGGACGTGGGGTGGTTCTCAAGCGATTCAAGATATCTCATACGACAAATTCATAATCCGCGAAAGAACAGAATTCTTTTGAGTTTAAACTGCAGTTTTTGCCCCGCCATCTGAGATTTCAATCAGAATTTGTGAAGAGGGTGGTAACTCTCCACCCTCTGTTTCCAAAGCCAAACTATTACCAGCCTAAAAAATTGCTGGAGTTCTCACTCGACAATATATTGTAGCTCAACGCTCTCGACATAAAATATCTCACGTCAAACTCATTGTGAATTTTATAATCAACCCCCTGACCTTTAGTCAAACTCACCAGTCTTCTCAAGCATGCCTCCTCATCTGCATCTCTCCCTGTTAGCCTCTGCAAGATAGAGCTATACTTGAACTGCCAGAAGAGCATATCCAGAGAATCGATATCCTCATGGCATGACCACAAGGCGTTATGACTCATATTAAAAAGACCCATTAGCCGCTGACCACACGTATATATATATGCATGAAACAGCGATCTGTACTCCTTCTGATCCAAAGGCAGGCCATCATCGATAGTCCATTTCGAATAATAAACAATAGACCTAATCAAATTATACTCATCACCCGTGGATGAGCATTGCGCTATTGCCTTCTTATACAACCCCCTTTGAGCCTCTCTGTCTTTCAGTATCGCAATACATTCTAAGTTAATATTATTAGCAGCAACAAAGCAGGAGTCTCTCCGAGCTTTCACCTCTAACTTCCTCAACCTTGAGTATTTTCTTTCAGAATCCCCCTTAAGCTGAATTTTAATAGACTCAGCATGATAGGCGGAATCACCTTTCGGTTGAAACTTCAAGGCGAGATTCGCAGATAGTAGAGCCTGCTCATTATCACCTAGCGCCTTATGACAATAGGCTAAATTTATATGTGCCGACGCAATTACTCGCGCCGTATTTGACTTAATTTTTATAAACTTATTAAAGTGCTCTATACACTCTTCGTACATCCCTAGCATTCTAAAACTACGCGAATACATAAAGAGTATATTTTTAACGGGCGCCTCATCACTGTAAGGTGCAAGCTTATTCCAGACCACTTTACACAACTGATTTATGTAGAGATACTTACCATGCTTTCGTAATCTTTCAACGTAATAATGTAAGACTCGAATTCTATCCAGCTTATCTTTTAAAACCGCAGTCCGACTCCCAAGCACATCCGAAATAAACTTATTTAAAATAAAACTAGCATTTTGCTCTACAACTGGACTTAAGCGATGTTTCTGAAGATCAAAGACCGATGCGAGCTTAAAATCTCTAACGCGCCAGTCTCGGCCAAAATAGACACCAACAGCTTTTTCATACAATACGGGCAATGCCTCCTCACCTAATAACTTTATTAGGTAAGCTTGGACATTCTTTTTAACCACAATAAAAGTCTTAGCCCCTTTATCGCCTAGCTCTGATTCTTCCGACACTACCGAATCACAAAGCCCAGCAGCGATTAGATCCCCAGCCATAGCTGAACGGTATGCCTTGAACCCATCAAAATAAGTTATCGTCTCTACATTTTCGCCGAATGGAAAAACAGCTAGAGCCATTAGCAGCGAAAAGCTTCTGTAAGTTCCAGACGATGATTCCTCCCGAGCTTTGAGCTGCTCAATTTCCTTTACAAGGCGCTCTGGCAATGTAGCTAAATCGTCTATAAATTGTTCAGACCGGCCATTCACAATACTTGAAAAATCACCTGTCTCCAGAAGCTTTAAAACTCGATCAATCCGCCCCGGAATCCCATTGGTATATCTAAAAATTTCCCCCGAGCCAATCTGCTCTTGAGACGCATGCTTACCATTCTGATGGAGACTTATATACGTCCTAGTCTCAGCCTCGTCCAATGGATTTAAAATTATTTGCTTTACCTTTTGGGTTTCTTTAACGAAGGGACTCCGCAAAACAACCTTCAGATTCGGACACGCATCTAGAAGGACCCCAACTAACTCCACCAACCAATCATTGTACCCATGCTCATCGGCCTCAACTCTCAGCAAAGGTATATCATCAAGAATTAAGATCGGCGCAGAAATTTTTGCCAAGCCAATTAATAATTCATGTACCCCACCAACCCAACCCGAACACCTCTCATAAAAATCGCCAACCCCGTAAACAGCTTGCATTTCCAACAAGTATATTTGGCTCTGCGCCAGATCGAGTACTTGAAGGACATGCGCTAGAAAATCGTCCCCTCCCATATCATAATCAGCGGAAATCCATACAAATCTTTTAAATTCTAATTCCCGCGCGGCCTGGGCAACTTCTAACCTTCGACAATCTGCATGCTGCCTAACTGGAGGCAATGAATAACGTATTCCGTTAATATTAGAGTTCAGCTGGGAGGCTTCAACCACCTGAGCTGAGCTCTCGCCCTCGGAAATCAGCTCTTTTTTTTGAGCCCTCTTCCAGCCGCTTTACAGTCCAACTAGATGTTATATGATCAGAATCCCCCTTTAGAATTCCCCCTTGGCGCTCTATCTGCCAGCCGCCAAAGTCTTTATTTACAATGACACGCGGCCAAAGCTTTGACTCGGACTGACCAGCATCTATACATGCGAAGTAATATCCGTGCGTACGTTCAACACTACCACCCGCCAATTTCTCAGCACCAAAAAGAGATGAAGCTTGAATAGTCTTTTTAGCATCCCCCCCGCCAACAATACGAATTTCTGGCAGATTTTTGTGCATATGCCCGAACAGATGAGCACAAAAATAATTTGGCAAAAAAATCTCGTTTTCAAACTCGTCGCATGCTTGTTCTGTAAACCAGTCAGACGGATGATGCGTGACCAAGAGATTTATATTATTTCGCTGTGACCAATCTGGCAGCTCATCAACTAACGGCAGAACCTGATCCATGAACAGCTCAATCCGCCCCCGATAATCTCCATCCTCGACTTGAGACCATGCGGTATTTAACCCCATCAATCCGATGGAGAGACCATTAACTACGATTTGCGCGGCGCAGTCACCTGGCAAAACACCAATGACATCGCAGGCGAGCGGTAATTTTGACTTAATTTCAGATATAAATCGCGAGTAGTTCTCAAACCAAGCATGGACCTCTTTTGAATCTGCAGACTCTTTATTAAATAACCGATTCTTTATAGGCTTTTTCTCTCGGCACGAATCTACAAGAAATCTAAAGTTCGAATCATCGCCAGGCCTCACCATATCGTGATTACCAGGAACGACAAATAGCTGCGGGCTGAATCCTAGATCCCCAAAGTGATCCCATAGTCGAAGCAACTCGGAGGTCACATACTCAAATTCCGCAGCCAATCCTCGATTAGTTAAGTCTCCAGAGAAAACAACCAAGTCAATCGGCCCATTTTTAGCGCAATGAGCTCGAATATCATCAAACCATTGCTGCCTTATTTGCGGCCAACGAGGTTTAGCTTCGGAGAGTCCCCCATGAAAATCGCTGATCTGCATCCAGTGAAAATTATTAGCTCTGTCCATGATCTTTATCTTTTTTGTTACACATATTTCCGCAATACTACAACGCCATCACCTGATTGTAGAAGCCTCTAATCCAAGCAAGACGGCCACATGCTGCCTCGTCGGTTTCCCTGCATCCCCCTCTGGGAAAGCGCCAGCTTGCCCCATTCTTAGCACTCGTTCCGCTTAAAGTGGACCTCCAACTGCTTCGAAGAAGCCGTAGTGAAGCACCTCAACCGTAGGGGCATCTGGAACTGCTATCCACTCACTTGAGCACGCAATGGCTTGAGGCTGCGGTACAGTTCTTGCGCGGAAATGCGTGCAAGAGCCAGGAAAACGGGATGACGTCGTAACCCTTGCTGAGGATAACGCGGTGCTGCGGGTGATGAAGTTGAAAATGGGGTAGGTTCGGAGGTATCCGGAGCGTTTGAGCTTGCCACGCTCTTCCTCGGCCTCTGGAGTCGAAAACTCATTTACGCCAACCGTTCCATAAATAGTCCAGCCTCTAGCGAGAGGTGCAAGTACTGGTAAAGACTCTGGGGTGACCACATAAGGCCAATTGTCAGAAACAGCCGGTTGAAATGAGGTTTCGTCGCCTTTGAAAGGCCCGGTTTACAGGGATTTGGGGGCGCGCGGGGCGGCCCTCATGCGATTCATAATGCTGATGTCCCAGGTTCAAGTCCCGGTGTAGCCACCATCTCTTAAAAGGGATTTAGCGAAAGCTAAACCCCTTTTTCTTTGTCTGCGAAAAGTCATTCTTTCCCCGGCTACTCAGCCTCGACCAGCAAGCCATCCTCATCATTCCGCGTGTCGTTTACCCGCAACGAAACCCGGTGTCCCGCAAAGTCTTCCCGCGCGTGATGAATCAGATCGTCGACCGCCTCGTTACGGGTGGCAGTAGACAGCCATTCCTCGAAGCTTTCCGGCGCCAGCACCACAGGCATACGGTGATGGATGTTTTCGATGCTCGGCGCAGCGGATTTGGTGAGTAGGGCGCAGGAGAGAACCGGCTCGCCGTTGGGGTTCATCCACAGGGACCAGAGGCCCGCGATTGCGATGATGGGATCGACGGGACAGTGGATGAAGTAAGGTTGGTGGACTTTTCGGCCCGCCGGGTTGCGCAGGTTTTCCTTCTCGTTCCACTCATACCAGCCCAGCGCGGGCATCAGGCAGCGACTGCTGCGCAGGGCGTGCCGCCAGAGGGGTTTGCCGGCGGCTTCTTCGCTGCGGGCATTGAAGGATAAGCGAGGCGGAGCGGGGTCCTTCCACCAGGAGGGAATCAAACCCCAGCGGGCAGGCAGCAGTTCGAGCTGGCCGCTTTCGCCGTGGCGCAGGATGGGTACGGTCATGGTCGGGGCGACGTTGTAGCAGGCCGTCAGCCAGCGCGGCGGTGTTCGCGCACCGATGTGCCAGTAGCGTTCGATAGCGGCCTCATCAGGGCTGACGTAGCGTCCGCACATGCCGGGCACCCTGGGGAAAGTGGTGCCTTGAGCTTAGTTCGCCGGTACGCCCGGTGACGTCACTGCTGCGTGCGGGACTGGCCGATGTGCTTCGCAGCGGTATCGATCAGGCACCACAACGACAGGGGCGCGCCGATGAATAGGAAGGGAAGCATCAGGAACAGGCCGTAGCCAACCCAGGCGGTAAGGTCCGCGCCTCCGGCGAGACAGTCATGCAGGTTCTTCGTCCCGCCCAGGCAGTTGAAGTGGGTATATCCCCAAGAGCCCAGCTGCCAGCCGATGCAGGTATAGGCTGCCGGTATGACAGCGAGCAGGTAGCGCACCGGCCAGATAAAACTTGAAGCCCGCCAGAACAGAAGTATTGGCGGGACGAAGAGCGCGAGGGCGAGTATCAGCAGCTTCATGCGTGCTCAGTGATGCGTCTTTAGGGACAGAAAATGCTAGCACGCGAGCAAGCACGCTCAATGATTCGACGTTGCGCCCAACCGCTCCAATACACCCTGCCCAATCACCCGCGTCGTCTCCCCGGCAAAGTCCACACTCCCCTCCTCCCGCAGAAACTCATCCACTGCCGAGTCAATCCGATCCGCCAGCTCCGGCAGTTGCCAGTAATGCCTCAGCAGCATGCCGGCACTGAGGATGGCCGCGAGAGGGTTGGCGCGGCCAGTGCCGGCGATGTCCGGGGCGCTGCCGTGGACGGGTTCGGCGAGGGCGTTGCCGGCGCCCAGGTTGAGCGAAGGTGCAAGGCCCAGGCCGCCGCCCCAGTGGCTGGCGAGGTCGGAGAGGATGTCGCCGAAGAGGTTGGTGGTGACGATCAGGTCGAAAGACTCCGGGCGTTCGACCAGTTGCAGGGCGGCTACATCGACCAAACGTTCGTCGAGCACATCGCTCCAGCCGTCTTCGGCCAACCGGTCGCGGCAGGTGTCGCGGAACAGGCCGCAGGTAATCGGCAGGACGTTGGCCTTGTGCACGAGGGTGATGCGCCGTGCGTGGCGCAGGCGGGCAAGCTCAGCGGCGCCAGCGGCGAGGCGTTCGCAGGCGGTGCGGCTGATGACCCGTTCGGCGATGGCGACGCCTTCGGCTTCCCAGTGTTCGCGGCCGCTGTAGAGGCCTTCGCTGTTTTCCCGCAGGACCAGCAAGTCGATGCCCGCACGGGGCGAGACTACCGGGCGCGAACGGACGGGGCGCAGGTTGAGGTTCAGCGCCAGCGTCTGGCGCAGGCTGAGGATGGCGCTGCGGTAGCCTTCGACCTTGTGGCTGGGCGAGGAAACGGCGCCGAACAATCCGGCGCCGCAGGCGCGCAGGCTGTCATAGGTAGTGTCGGGCACCGAAGTGCCGTGGCGCTGGAAGCAGTCCCAGCCGGCTTCGGCTTCTTCTACCTGCAGGTCAGGCAGCAGGTGTCGCAGGACTTCCACGGCGACGGGCACGACTTCGCGGCCGATGCCGTCACCGGGGATGACGCAAAGGCGTCGGCTCAAGACTGGCCGAGCGGGCGCAGGCGGTACTGCGGCGGCAGTTGGTCGAGGCCGCTGACGGTGACGTTGAGGTCCTTCCAGATGCCGTCCTTGATCCCGTAGATGCAGCCGTGCACGGAGAGCTTCTGACCACGGTGCCAGGCGTTCTGGACGATGCTGGTGTGGCTGACGTTGGCCACCTGCTGGATGACGTTGAGCTCGCAGAGGCGGTCGACGCGCTCCTCTTCCTTCTCGAACTGGCCGAGGTGGTCGCGGTATTCGTAGGCGAGGTCGCGGATGGTGCGCAGCCAGCCGTCGATCAGGCCGAGTTGGGTGTGCTGCAGCGCGGCGCGCACGCCGCCGCAACCATAGTGACCGGTGACCAGGATGTGCTTGACCTTGAGCACGTCGACGGCGAACTGGATAACCGACAGGCAGTTGAGGTCGGTGTGCAGCACGACGTTGGCGACGTTGCGATGGACGAACAGGTCGCCAGGCAGCAGGCCGACGATCTGGTTCGACGGCACGCGTGCATCGGAGCAGCCGATCCACAGGTATTCGGGAGTCTGCTGGCGGGCCAGTTTGGCGAAGAACTCGGGGTCCTCCTCCTTGATGGCTTCGGCCCAGCGGGCGTTGTTGTCGAACAGTTCCTGCAGATCGCTCATGTTCGGCTCCTCATCATTGGCTGGCGGCACCTTACGCAGCGCGGGCGTGACTGACAAGCTGCATCAGTGCACGGCGTTGAGCCGCCACCAGCGCGGTGGGCGCGGCGCCTGCTGCAGCGCCAACTGGTGCCAGGCGTCATGCCAGGCCTGGCCTTCTGCGGCGAGGCGCGGCCATTCCAGCGTGCGCCGATCCAGGGCGCTGAGCAACTCGGTTTCCAGCCAGCCGTGGCCGGCGCGCAAGGCATCGGCGAAACCGGGATCGGCCAGGGCGCGCTGGTGCACGGTCTCGAAGCGCCACCAGAGCGAGTCCTCCACGGCGTCGGTTTCGCGGCTGAGCAGGCCTTCCCCGGCGCGCTCTTCGAAACCCAGCGGCTGGAACATGGACAGGCAGGGTGCAGAAGTACCCGTGGCGGCCAGGCGCGGAGATTCACCGTCGAGCCGAGCGATGAGGCTGGCGGTGGTCTGCGAGGGGCGCCAGAAGCTGCCCGCATGCAGGCAGATCTGCCGGTTGTCGTGCAGGTTGAGGCGGTGCCCGCGGTGACCGTGGCTGCGCAGGGCGACGACCAGCGCCAGCCAGTCGACCTGTGCCGGGCAGTGGGCGAGGAAGTCTTCGTTGAGCTGGCGGCGCTGGTGGGCGCCGGCGACCCAGGGCAGCACACGGCCGTCAAAGGCGCGGGCGAAGTGGAAATCGCCGCGGCCGTTCCAGCAGCCAAAGCGGCGCGCCTGGGTTTCCAGGTCGGGGCTGGCGAGGTCGTAGTCATGGCCCAGGGTCAGGGCGTTGGAGATGGCCCAGCGCTCGACCTTCTTCGCCGCCCACAGACGCCCGGCGGTTTCCAGCACCCAGGCTTCGTCGCGGTCGGCGATCAGGTAGCTGTTGTCGTAGCGCATGCGCTTGTTGCGATAGCCGGCGGGGCCACCCTGCCCATGGCGCTCCAGCAGTCCGGTGATGACCGACAACGCCTCGCGGGCGCTGCTGCCGCGCTCCAGCCCCAGGCGCAGCAGGTCCATGCCGAGCAAGGCTTCGCCGTCGCGCTGGGTCAGTCTGGTGAACACGGCTTCGTTGCCGATGGCCACGCCCTTGTCGTTGACGCCCATCTCGGCACCCCACAGCCAGGCCGGCTGGCTGAGGATGACGCCATGGCGATGGGAAGTCTGGGGGATCTCCAGATAGGTGGTGCGCACCTTGGCCGCGCTGTCGCCGCTCACAGCGGGCAGGCGGATCAGGCGTTGCGTTTCGGCAGGCTCGCGGTCGCTGTTCTTGGCGAACCAGGTGGCCCCGCCGCTACGCAATACCAAGGTGTCGCACATAGTCTTCCTCCCCGTGATCTTCCCGCGCGCCCAGCACTTCCCGCGCCGCACGCTCCCCGGCCTCCACGGCCCCGTCGAAATAGCCCATCCAGCGCGTTGCCGTTTCTGTGCCGGCGAAGTGCAAACGCCCGAAGGGTTCGCGCAGGCGCGCCGCGCCGCTGCTCCAAAGCCCCGGCGGGAACAGGGCGGCATAGCAGCCCCGGGCGAAGGGTTCCTCAGCCCAGGATTTGTCTACGTAGTCCTTCGGCTGAAGCGCCTGCTCACCGAAGTAGCGGGCGAAGCACTCCAGCACCTGGCCGCGGCGCTCGTCGGCAAGGCGGGCGTTCCACTGGCGCGCTTCGTCGCCTTCGATAAAGCCCAGCAGCACGCCGCGCCCGGAGCCGGGGACGCTGTTGTCGAAGGTCAGGCGAACCGGGCCGATCTCGCTGGTGGCCTGGCCGGAGAGGCCTTTGTCGCGCCAGAACGGGGTGTCATAGAGCGCCATGCACTTGATCACCGAGCCCTGCGGCAGGCGTTGCAGCAGCTGGTCGCGCCAGCTGGGCAGCAGCGGCTCCTGGGTAATCCGCAGCAGTTGGGTGGGAGGCACAGCGAAGATGACACGGGCGGCCTGGTGGGTACCGCGGTCAGTGATCAGCTCGACGCTGCTGCCGTTCTGCCGCACGGTGCGCACCGGCTCGCCGGTGATAACGTCTGCGACACGCTCGGCGAGCACTTCGCTGATCCGCTGGGAGCCGCCGAGGATGCGGTCCTGCTGGGCGCCGCCCTCGACGCCCAGCAGGGTGTCGAGGTTGGTGCCGCTGTGGATGTAGAACAACACATGGAGGAACGAGAGGTCATGGGGGCTGGCGGCAAGCACGGCGCCGCTCATCAGCTCGAAGACCTTGCGCCCGGTGGCGGTGCGCACGTTGCGCCGCAGCCATTCGGCGAAGGTGAGGCTGTCCCAGAGCTCGGCCTTGGGGTGCAGGCTGGGGTCGCTCAGGGGGATTTCCCGCGCCATGCGGTCCAGGCGTACATGAGCCTGAAGGACATCGAGCAGAACGTGGGGAGGAAGTTTCGGAATAGCGCCGCGATAGGGCCTCAGGCGGTTCCCGAAGAGGGTCAGGTTGTCGCCCTGGTTCCACTGCGGATAGGTCGACAGGCCGAGTTCGGCCAGCAGGGAAAGGATGCGTTCCTGGGTCGGGCCGACCCACTGGCCGCCCACCTCGACCACCTCGCCGCTGGCGAAGCGATGGTTGAGGGTGCGCCCACCGACGCGCTTGTTCGCTTCGATCACTTTGACCCGTTGCCCGGCTTGCGCCAGACGCCAGGCCGCGGTCAGCCCCGAAATACCGGCGCCCACCACGATCACATCGCTGCGATTCATGTCTGCGACCTTATGTTCTTGTTGTTATTGGGCTTAAGCGTAAGCCAGGAATCGCCCTCGGAGAAACCCGAATCGTGGGAAATTTCCAGGCTTTGCGGGGGATGAAATGTCGAGGGCTCTAGCCTGGGCTATCCCGGAATGGAAGTGATCTGGACAGGTCCGGACGAACAGCGCGGCGGAGAGACGATCGCGGACAGAGTCCGCTCCCACGCAGCCCTGGATTCCGGCGTGCGGCGTCTCGGGGAGTCTGGGGAAGTTCTCGCAGAATGGGTGGAGAGGAGCGATGCCCATGCCGCAGACGCACCGATCGATGGGTATCGCTTCGCTCCACACCATCCTACTTCCTGGTCAGTGCGAAGAAGCCCGCGTGGTGGGCGCTCAGTCGACCAGCGTGCAGGCCATCACCAGCGCGTCTTCACGGCCGCCGACCGCCGGGTAGTAATCGCGGCGACGACCGATTTCATTGAAGCCGTAGCGCTCGTAAAGGCGATAGGCGGGACCGTTGGAGGCGCGGACTTCGAGGAAGCATTCCACTCCGCCTCGCTCGTGGGCGCGCTTCATCAGGTGTTCCAGCAGCGCCAGCCCCAGGCCACGGCCCTGGCTCTCCGGCTTGACGGTGATGTTGAGCAGGTGCGCTTCATCGAGGATCAGCTGGATCACGCCGTGGCCGACCTGCTGGGAACCTTCGAACATCACCCAGCATTCATAGCTTTTAAGCCCATCGGCGAAGGTGCCGCGCGTCCAGGGGTGGCTGAAGGCGGCGTATTCGATCTTGAGTACGGCATCGAGGTCCGCCTCGGTCATCGGGCGGAAAGAAACAGCGTCGCTCATGCAGGTGCCTGACTCATCCAGCGTTGCCGCACTCGGCGCATGGCGCGCCAGAGGTCGGCTTTCAAAGTGGGTTCTTCGGCCAGCCGCTCGAGGCCCGGCAGTGCCCAGGCTACGCCCAGGCCTTCGACCTGCAGCTCGCGCAGCAGGGACTCTTCATCGCCCTCGCCGGCGAAGCGCACGGCGGGCATGCCGACCAGCCACAGGCAGGAACACGGAGCGCCCTCCTCCAGCCGAGCGGCGACGAAACCCTGGACGAACTCGCGGGCGGCTTGCGGGCCCTGGTCCATGTTGCCGCGGGAGAACAGCGGCCAGCGTACCGGCTCGCCCATCAGTTGCGGGCTGTCCGGCAGGCCGGCGGCGCGCAGCAGGTCCTTGAGCAGCAGGTAGGCTGGATCGCGGCTGGCCAGCGGCTCGCCGGTGGGCAGTTCGACCAGCAAGGTGCATTCACCGGCACGCAACAGTTGCAGAGCAAAGCGCGGCGGCGGCGCGACCGGCGCGCGGACAGCCGGTTCGGCTTCCGCCTCGGCCGGCTCTTCGGCCTTGACCACAGCGGCCGGCTTGGCCGCAGCGCCGACCTTGGGCAGCAGGCGCGCAGCGATCGAGCCGGGTTCTGCAGGCATTGCCGGTGCAGCAGGCGCGGGGGCGGCAACCGGGGCGACGGCCTCGCGAGCTACCGCAACGGACGCAGGAGCAATCGGCTCGGCTACGACGGGCGCAGGCGTTTCCAGCAACTCCGGGCGCGACGGAGCGGCGAACGGCAGCACCACGCGCGGCAGCCAACTGGCGACCTGCATGGCGCCAAGGTAGGCGCGGCGACGGGCTTCTTCGATCAAGGGGCGTTTACCTGTGAGTGGTGCCTGCACGAGCAGGCCGACACGACGAGGCGGGATTGTCGCGTGAAACGCGCTGGGGGGAAAGGCCGGCGGGCGGACAGCTCGCGCGTTTCGCTTACGGAGTGCCGAAGACGTAGACGTTGCCGGTGAGCTTGACCGCACCGGTGGCCTGGTAGGTGAGCAGGTTGGTCTGCTGCAGGCCGCTGCCGGAAACCTTGCCCTGGTTGGCGCCGCCCAGCGTGAACTGCAGGTTGGTGGCGCTGGCGTTGGTCAGGCCGATCTTCATGGCCTGGCGGTTGAACAGCGCGCCGTCACCGTTGAAGCCATTGTTGATGGTCACCATGTCGATGGACATGCCGTCGAAACTGAAGGTGCCCTTGATATTGTCCAGCACGATATAGCCGGTGCTGTTGAGTGGCTGGATCGCCAGGCGCGCACCGCAGCCGCCGGTGCAGCGGGTATCGGCGGTGTTGGCGGCGAGGTTGAAGTTGACGCTCAGGCTGACGCCGTCCTGGCCGCTGACATCGGCCATTTCGCTGTCGTCCAGGCCGCGCATCTCGCCGTGGGCGGCGGCGGCCAACAGGAACAGGGGGGCCAGGAGTCGGCTCGAAAGGCGTGCAGTTTTCACGGCGAGTCTCCTCATGCGCTAGCGCGGCAGGTTCACGGTTCTAACGTTCAGATAATCGATGCGCAGGCCGCGGATGGCCTGGGAGCCGACGTCGGTGCCGCTGATGTTCAGGTTGCCGATGCTGATATTGCTCTTCTGCACGTTCTGGTAGAAGGCTTCGTGGTTGGCCCAGGTAACGCCCGGCGCACTGAGCACCAGGTCGCCGTTGCTGGCCACGGAGAGCGTTGCCGGCTGGTAGTTGGCATCGCCCAGGTTGAGGTCGAAGTAGACGTTCTTGGCCACCACCTTGTTGCTGTCCGCGCAGTTCTCGCAGCCGGCAATGATCAGTTTGTCGGCATACATCTGCAGGCTCATGGAGGCCTTCAGCCCGGCTGCGTCGCCCCACAGGTTGAGGTAGGAGCCGTTGAGGGTGAAGTTCTCCAGGGCGATGGAGAAGAAGTCCGTGCGCGTGGTGGTCGCGCCAGCCGAGCCGTTGCTGTTGTAGGCCGTGCTGGGCAGGGTGAACTTGGTGGCAATGCCGATATCCAGTCCCTGAATACGCGTGCCGGAGGAGGTCTGCATGGCGCCGGCCACCAGTTGCACTGTGGAGACGTTCTTCTCGGTGCGCGTAATGGTGCCGCTGACGCAGGTGGTGGCGCTGCCGCCTTGCGCACCACAGAGCTGGACGAACTTGTCGTAGTCGCTGGCGCGCTGGCTGAGGGTGACGCCATTGCGACTGACGGACCAGGCGGCACTGAGGTTCTGCTGGGCAGCCGTGAGGTCGCTGGTACTGGTGTTGTAGGTGTCCACCGAGGCGTTGTAGTTCTTCACCGCGGTGTTGTTGTTGCAGGCGGCGAGGATGCCGCAGTCGTACTTCGTCCCCAGCGCCGGGCGGTCCACGCACCAGAGCCCGCAGACCTGGGCAGGCGCCGAGGTGTAACGGGTGTTCATGGCGTTGTAGTTGGTCTTCTGCACCGCCTGGGCCGCATCGACCTGGGTCTCGCGCTGGTTGACCACCGCCATGTCGGCGTCGATGCCGGACTTGAGGCTCACCATGTTGTTCGAATAGGTCGTGAGCAGCGTGTCGCGCTGGGTCTTCAGTGCGCTCAGCTCGCTGTTGATCCTGGTCGTGGCCTGGGCCGGGTTGGTGCAGCCGGCATCACCGTAGAGGCAGCCCTGGTAGTAGGACCAGAGGCCGAACTTGTGGGTATCGTTGATCGGGTCGGTCCAGGTCGGCGTCATCAGTTGCAGCGCTTCCTGGTTGGCCGGGATATTCAGCCCGGCCTTGTACTTGATCGGCCCGAGGGTGAAGGGGTGCATGGGCGTGCCGAGGTAGGCCTTGGTGTCCAGCGTGCCGCGCTGGCTGCCGGCGCCCTTGATGTAGGCGCCGGTGATGTCCACCTGCACGTCCTGGTTGGCACTGTTCTTCACGCCGGTGATCTTCGAGGTCGCAGCGGCCTGGTCGTAGCTGAAGCCATCGATGAAGAAGCCCAGGCCCGCACCGCTGACCTCTTCGAGCTGATCATCATCCAGGGCCTTCATGCCCAGCGCCGGCAGGCTGACCAGGCAACCGGCCAGGCAGGCGAATACTGTCGCGCGCCAGCTCATGTCAGCGCTCCTCATATCAGCAACCCGCCGCTTGCGAGCCCATGCAGGTCGACTGCCGGGGCAGGCCGCGCAGGGCGTCGTAGAGGTTGATCAGGATCGGGTAGACCGCATCCGCGCCGCTCCCCACTTTCGGGAAGTTGGCGAAGGCACCGGACTGGGTGTTGACGAAATTGCCGGCGTTGGCCAGGTCCTGCCAGGGCACGTTCTGGTTCTGCAGGGAGAAGAAGATGCCCTGGGCGCCGGTATTGATGTCGGTAGAGCCGGGCTTGCCGATGTAGATGGTCTTGTAGTTGGTCAGGTCGAAGCAGGTGGTCAACCCCAGCGCCTGGCAATTGCTGGTGGTGGACAGGGTCGGGATCAGCGAGGCGATCAGGCCGCCGGCGTCCGAATGCAACGAGTCGCCCTTGGCGATGCCGATCTGGGTCGCGCGGTTGATCGGCTGGCCGTTGATGGTGGCCTCGCCGGTGCCGGCCTTGAGCAGAACCACGTCGGCGTATACCGGCGTGTCCCCGGCAACAGCCAGCGCCAGGCAGTTGATCAGGTTCGGGCAGCCGTTGCGGGTGTAGTAGTCGTAGGCGATGGATGCCGGGCCGTAGATCTGCCCCTGCAGGTTGCCGGTGATCGACAGGATGTCACCGGAGAGATCGCCCTGCGCCTTGCCGAAGCCGACCCGCGCGCCCACCAGTTGGCGCACGCCGTTGTTGGTCTGGAAGGCGAACTCGACGTACGGATCCTGGATCTGGAACGGCACCACCTTGGCATCGGCGGAATTGGCGTTGTCCACCCGGCCCAGGGCGAAGTTGTTGATCAGGATGTCCGCCGGCTGGCCGGATACGGTGGTAGAGCCGGTGCGGCTGTAGTTGCCCAGGCTCAACTGGTCGATGTTGGTCAGCAGGCTGATGTCGGCGCCGAAGTTGAGCCGGGTGTACTGGTAGTTCTGGTAGGTGGAAGCGTCGACGGTGAGCATCGCGCCCTGGCCGGAGATGGCGGACAGCTCTTCATCGTCCATCGACTGCATGCGCGCCTGGGCGGAAAAGGCCAGCAGGCCGCCGCAGAACAAGGCAAAGGCACGCATGAGCGGACCGGAGGACTGACGCATGGCACTCTCCTTTCCTGGCCCCCTGTTCGCGGGAGCCTGTTGTTATTCGTCGGGCTTATCGGGTCAGGAAACAGGTCGAGACTCGGCGCCGTGATGCCACTATAGGAATTCACCCGCCACGGCGGGCCGACCCATAGTCGAGTAAATCGCTCCGAACGATAGACGAAGAAAGGAAAGTCCGGGCCCGGTTGTTACCCATCGTCACACCCGGGTGACAGCCTCGGGCGGCCGAAAGCTCACTGGTGGCGGAACAGGCCTATCAGGTGCTCGGCGATCGCGCCCTTGATGGCGTCGAGGTTCAGCCGCGAATGGGCTTGCAGCTTGGCAGTGTTCAGGCGATGCAGGTGCAGCGAGGGCATGCGCGCCTCGTACTCGCGCAGGTCGCCCTTCACCAGCACCGGCAGAAAGATGTCACCACGCATGCGGTAACGGTTGATCAGGAGCTTCAGGCCGTCCTGGAATGGCAGCTCCCGCGACGCCACCAGCCGGTGCTCGCCGGGAATCTTCAGGTACAGGCCGCTGTAGCCCATGGTCTCGCCGGGCAGGATGTGGATGCCGGTGGGCTCCACCGCATCGCCGGGAATGTCATGGAAGGTATCGAACCAGGCCTGCTCGTCCGGGAGGATGGTGATGCCACCCTCCTGGCTCTCCGGAATCACGAAGCTGTAGTTGCTGTAGAGCTTCTCGACGTAGGACGAATAAATGCACAAGCGATTTTCGAAGCGCTGCAGGAAAGCGATGGCTTCGTTGCGATCGGTGATCGCATCCAGGTCCCAGTCGAGGTCGTTCTGGCGTTCCAGTTCAGCCCAGCGGGCTTTGGCAAGTGCGGCGTCGTAGGTCATGGCAGCGATCAGCCTTTCGATATCCCGGCTCTGATAACAGGCTATGGCAAAAAACTTGCCAGAAAATTCAGTGAGTTAGCCCTGATTTTCCGTGAACCAGCGCACACCTGGGGCGCTGTCGCGGTCGCAAACTGACGCGTTTCGTCACCCTGTCGGCCAGGGGGGGACCTTTGCAGTACAATCGCTCCCTTTGTTCATTCCGGGCCCAACCAAGCCGATGATCGACCCACGACGCGTACTCCGCGCCCTCGCCGAACACTGGGTGCTGCTCGAACCGCTGTGCGAGCGCTTCGACGCCGGCACCCTGAGCCTGGTGGAGCTGCGTATCCAGCTCACCAGCCAGTTGCCCGACAGCACCCCGGTGGATATCACCGCCCTGCTCGACCAGTGGGTCCGCCTGGACATCCTCGTCCCGGTGGCCAAGAGCCCCAACCGCTTCGAGCTGAACGCGCAGATCCACGACTTCCTCGCCTACCTGCGCCAGGAACACCGCCTGGGCCTGTGCCTGGAGATCGAAGCCTACCTGCGCCACCTCGAGCGCCTGGCCGGCTACATCCGCGAGGCTTTCGAGGCACGCGACGGCAACGACCTGGCCCGGCAACTGCGCCTGCTCGACATGCGCGTGCGCGACGTGCTGAAGAAGCTCGCGAACGACGAACAGGCGCTGGTCGCCGTGGCCGATCGGGCCAAGACCCAGGACCGGCAGATTCCGCTGCGCCAGCGCTACGCGGAAGTCCTGGCGACCTGGGACGAATACGTCGAACCGATGATCCAGCTGGTTTCCGCCGACGGCGCCTTCGAACAGGGCGTGCACCGTGTGGAGCAGGTACTGTTGCGCCTGCTCAGCGAACAGGCTCGCCTCGGCCAACTGGTGGATGACGACCAGTTGCTGCGCACCCACGCGCGCATCCTGGAAATGCAGACAACTGCCCAGCTCACCCTGCGCCGCGCCCGCGAACTGCTGCTGCCGCTGCGCGAGGAAGCGCGCCGGCACAACGCGATCACCCGCGGCGCCGCCCTGGCGCTGTCGGTCATCCGTCGCAAGGGCATCGACGCCGTGCCCCAGGCGGCGATGCCGATGTTCACCCGGCCGCAGAGCAACTTCCTCGGCACCGCCTCGCAGGTCGAGAGCTACGTCTTCGCCCTCGCCAACTTCCAGCCCAAGCCGGCGCACTTCCCCAAGGCCAGTGGCAATCGCAAGAGCGACGGCCCGCAGCGTTCGCCGCGCACCGCACGGGAAATGCTCGATCGCTGCCAGGCCGCACTGCCCCTGCCGGACCTGATGCAATGGTTGCTGGAGCAGGAGCCTGAAGGCGCCACCGACGAGCTGCTCTACTGGTTCTCGCGCCTTTCCCGTGATGCCCGCTTCCAGCGCGACCGCCTCGAGCGCGCGCAATACGACACTCTCCAGCACAGCGTCAGCCTGTGCTCCTTCGCCCTGATCGCCGGCCCGACCGCTGGCAAGGACAGCAAGAGCGAATCGCATGCAGATTAATCTCACCGAAATGACCCAGCTCGCGCCGATCTTCCGCGAGCTGTTCAAGGGCTTCCACATCAGCCGCCGCGACCCGGAGCTGTACAGCCAGCTGTCCAACCAGCAGGACGCCTACCGCGCGCTGTTCCGCAGCCTGGGCTATGAACTGGTCTGCGATACCCGCGGCTTCTACTACTTCGTCCCCGAGCAGACCGGCGCCCAGGTGAACAAGACCGCCCAGCGCCTGGCGCTGTTCACCTTCATCCTGGTCGAACACCTCGCCGACCAGGGCCGCGACCCGTTGGCCGTGCTCGACGGCGGCAGCATCGGCCGCGACGAGCTGCCGCCACTGCTGGAGAAGTACCGCGACCTGTTCCTGCAGGCCGAAGTGACCACCCAGGAAGAACTGGAAGAGAAGGTCATGCGCCGCCTCACCCAGCTCGGCTTCGCCGCCGAGGACAACGGCGTGTACCGCTTCTTGCCGCCGATCCACCGCTTCCTCGACGTCTGCCTGTCGGTCCAGCAGGACCGCGACCTGGCCAGCAACCTGCACGCCAGCGAAATGCAGTTCACTGCGCCCGCGCTGATGGAAGAGGACGATGAGCCGGTGGTGATCCTCGAGTCCTACGCCAACGAACCACTGGAAGACAGCGAAGACGCCATCGTGGTGATCGACGAACCCGCTGCCATCGCGGAAGAAGAGAGCGAAGAAGACGCCCTCGCCCGCGCCATCGCCGAAGAACAGGAGGCCCAGGCATGACCCAGGAACGCTACGGCATCCGCCGCTTCGCCCTGCTCAACACCGCCGGCTACAGCCTCGGCATCTTCCCGCTGGAACAGCCGCTGTCGGTCTACGGCGCGAACAACCTCGGCAAGTCGGCGTCGATCAACGCGCTGCAGTTCCCGATCCTCGCGCGCATGTCCGACATGAGCTTCGGCAAGTACAGCCTGGAAGCCTCGCGCAAGTTCTACTTCGCCACCGACACCAGCTACATCCTCATCGAACTGGACCTGCCCAACGGCCGCCATGTGATCGGCGTCGGCGGCCGTGGTCCGGGCGGCGGCTTCGGCCACCAGTTCTTCGCCTACCAGGGCGAGCTGGACCTGGAGCACTACCAGAAGAACGGCACCTGCCTGCGCCTGCGCGAGCTGTATGCCAACCTCGAGCGCGAGGGCATCAAGTCCTATGAACTGAAGCCCGACGAGCTGCGTCGCCTGCTGGTCGGCGGCCACACCTCGATCCCGCTGGACCTGACCCTGATCCCGCTGCGTTCCACCAGCGAACAGAGCCTGAAGACCTTCCGCTCGCTGTTCATCAACCTGCTGCACATGCGCGAGATCACCGCCGCCAAGCTCAAGCAGCTGTTCCTCGATGCCTTCGAGCACAGCCTGCGTTCGGGCAGCGTCGACTACATCGCCGCCTGCGACGAAGCCTTCCGCGACGTACGCCGCATGGAAGGCGACTACCAGGCCCTGGTGGCCGCCGGCCCGCTGGTCGAGGCCCTGGCCAACGGCGTGCAGCAGCGCGAACTGCTGCGCGGCAAGATGCACCGCCTCTCGCCGCTGCTGGATAACCTGCTGGGTACCTGGGAAGACTATTCCGGTGCGCGCAAGGAAGAGCTGGTCATCCAGGCCGAGCACTACAAGCGCGAGCAGGATGGCCTGCAGAGCGAACAGCGCGGCAGCACCGCCGAGCTGATGCGCCTGGAGCGCGAGATCAGCGAGATCCAGCGCTGGATGGGCGAACTGGCCGTACTGAAGAACCGCTTCGCGCTGGTCGACGACGTCAAGGTCCTGGAGCAGCAACTGCTCGCCGCCAAGGACGCCCACGACGAACTGGCCGGCGCCCTGGCGCACTCCCGGCAGTTCTCCAGCGAAGACCTGGAAGAACGCATGCGCGACCTGGAGAAACGCCTGAAGGGCGTTCGCCAGCAGCTCGAACATGCCGACAACAACAGCTATGCCCGCCTGCGCGAGGAATTCTCCCAGCAGGACGTGGAGCGTCTGATGCGTCTGTTCAACGGCGCGCTGTTCAGCCTGCCGCTGGGCGAAAAAGGCGTAGACCTCGACGAAGCAGGCCAGTGGGTCGGCAGCGTCGAGAAGATTCTTGATGCCTTCAAGGGCGAGCGCTTCGAGGTGCCCGGCCTCTCCATCGATATCTCCACCATCGAGCCGCCGGCCCTGCAGGCCCTGGCCGACCGCGCCGCGCTGCGCGACCAGAAGGAGCGCCTGGAGAAGGAGCTCAAGCAGCTCAAGACCCAGCAGGCCGTCGCCGCCGACCGCAACGCCAGCAAGGCGCAGGCGGACAAGCTATACCAGGACGTGCTCGACGCGCAGAAGGCGCTGGAAGACTTCCGCCGCAGCCAGACCCTGAGCGCCGAGGAGCCAGGCAAGCTGGAGCATCTCGCCCAACTCGAAGCGACCCAGGACGAGCTCAAGCGCTCCGCCGACGCCTTTACCGAACGAGTCCAGCAGCTCTCCGCCAAGTTGCAGCTGATCGGCCGCCAGTTGGCCGACATGGAAGCCAAGCAGCGCACCCTCGACGACGCCCTGCGCCGCCGCCAACTGCTGCCGGCGAACCTGCCCTTCGGCATCCCGTTCATGGACCCGGTCGACGACTCCATGGACAACCTGCTGCCGCTGCTCAACGACTACCAGGACACCTGGCAGTCGCTGCAGCGTGTGGACGGTCAGATCGAGGCGCTGTACGCCCAGGTTCGCCTCAAGGGCGTGGCCAAGTTCGACAGCGAGGACGATCCGGAGCGTCGCCTGCAACTGCTGATCAACGCTTATGCACACCGCACCGACGAAGCCATGACCCTGGCCAAAGCGCGCCGTGCAGCCGTGACCGACATCGCCCGGACCCTGCGCAACATTCGCAGCGACTACGACAACCTGGAACACCAGCTGGCGCTGTTCAACCGCGAGATCAACAAGCGCCAGGTGTCGAACCTGCAGAGCTTCCGCATCGTGCTGGCGCCGAACAAGGACGCACTCAAGCACATCGACCAGATCATCCACAGCGCCGGCCAGTACGAGGAAGGCGAGAATCTCTCCGTCTTCGACCTGACCCAGAGCGCCGAACAGGATGCGAAGAACGAGGAAGCCAAGGACTACCTGTCGCGCCTGGTGGCGGCGAACAACAACCAGCTGGGCCTGAAGGACCTGTTCGAGCTGGCGTTCGAGATCACCAAGATGGGCGGCCAGCCGATCATGCACACCGATATCGACGGTGCGGCATCCAACGGCACCACCATGACCATCAAGGCGCTGACCAACATGTACCTGTTGCTGCACCTGATGGACCGCGAGCAGGCCGGCCGCATTCGTCTGCCCTACTACCTCGACGAGGCGGCGGACATCGACGAACGCAACCAGTCGGCACTGCTGGAGACCAGCCTGCAACTGGGCTTCGTGCCGATCCTGGCGAGCGTGAAGCCACAGGTCTCGGCCCAGGTGGCCATCGACCTGGAAGGCGGCAGCGGTCCGAACGGCATCTACATCGACGAGGCGGACTGGAAGTACATCCGTCGTCGCGACACTGAAAAGGCTGCGCACAACGACGTGGAAGCCAGCGCCGAACCGGCGTGACGCTCTCGCAGCGTTAACGAAAAAGCCCCGCCATGCGGGGCTTTTTCCTTTCCGACTCCGCGCGGCGGCCCTGCACTTGCAGGAGCGAGCTTGCTCGCGAACCGCATAACGCCGAAACCTATTCGATACCCAGGCCTCCAGCGACGATCCTGATGGGTACCGGTGCGCACCACGCCCCTCCTACAAACGCTGCTCGCGCATCCACCGAACCTGTGGAATGAAAAGGGCCGCTGATGCGGCCCTTTTCCTGTACGGCTGAAACTCAGTTCGCCTTACCAAGCGGAATCTTCGGCGCCCAGTCCAGCCACTTCTCGTCGTACTCGTCGAACAACGCAAAGGTCTGCCCGGGTTTGGCCGGCGAGCCCATTTCGTCGTTGTTCGGCGTCGCGAAGGCCACGCCGCCGGCGAGGATGGTTTCCATCGACTCCGTACGCAGCTTCACCCCCTTGAACAAACCTGCGTCGACACCGACGCCACTGGTATTCCAGAAGCGACTGCCCGTCCGCACCAGCGCCGCATAACGTGGCTCGATGAGGATGTGGACCAGCACGCGGTCTGCCGTCTCGCCCAACTCGAAGGAAGTGACCTTGCCGACCTGCACCTCGCGGTAAGTCACCGGAACCCCGGCCTTGAGCGAACCCCGTCGAGACGCACTCAGGGTCAGGCGCAGGCCGTCAGCATCCAGCAGGCGATTGGGTTCGCCGCCCAGCAGGCTGAAGCTGGTCTGCGCCTGGCCGGCCTTGGGTGCCGGCAACACTTCGATGTACTGACCGCTGACGATGGTGCTCAGGTTGGACACGCCGGAAAGGCCTACCTGCGGACCCACTACCCAGAAACGCGTACCCTGCCGGGCGATGCGATCCGCCCCACGGGTGAGGCGCGCCTTCAGTTGCACGGACTGCAGGTCCTTGCTCAGATCGACCTGCTCGATGCGGCCAACCTCCAGCCCCTTGTAGCGCAGGACGGTGCCTTCCTTCAGACCGTCCGCCGTATCGGCGCGCAGGTCGATGATCTGGCCCTTGAGGTGCGCATCGTCCTCGCTGTCATACAGCGCAAAGCGGCGCACCTTGGTCACCGGCGCTGCCTTCGGGTCCGGGGTATCGAAGGCGATGCCGCCAGCGATCAGCGTCTGCAGCGATTCGCTCTTCAGCTTGATCCCGTCCAGGCCGCCGCTGATGGTGACGCCACTGATGTTCCAGAAGCGCGAAGAGGTGTTCACCAGCTTGGCGTACTCAGGCTCGATGTGGACACCAATGATCAGCCGCGAGGGGTCACGGCGGGAGAGCTGGTAACTCTGCACGCTGCCCACTTTCATCTGGCGATAGAGGATCGGTGTGCCGACCTCCAGCGAACCCAGTTGATCCGTGGTCAGTACCAGGTGCAGGCCCGGCGCGTCGAGGTTCAGGGGTGGCGCTTTCGGCCGGATGACGAAATCACGGGTCGGATCGCCGCCACTGGCGAATCGCACACTCAGGTAGTTGCCCTTAACCAGCGCCTCCAGTCCGGTGATGCCCGCCAGCGAGATGCTCGGCTTGACCATCCAGAACTCGGTCTTGCTGTTGAGGAAATCCTCGGTGCGCGGGTCCATGGACAAGGTGGCGGTGGCGCCATTGAAATCCTTGTCCATGTCGATGCTCTTCACCGTACCGACCTGCACGCCGTTGTACATCACCGGCGTACTGCCCGGGGTCAGGCCGCTGACGTCGCTGACCTTCACCTTGACGCTGAGGCCGGCCTGAGCGGCGTCAAAGTCCTCATACAGGCGGAACGGCTTGGTCGGGTCGGTGGGCGGGCTGTCCGGATAGTTGTCAGGCGTCGAGAAGGCGATACCGCCGGCCGCGATGCTCGCCAGCGACTCGGTACGCAGCTTAAGGCCGCTGAGGCTCCCGGACAGGGTGATGCCGCTGGCGTTCCAGAAACGTGTGTGCTTGCGCACCAGGTTGGCGTAGGCCGGCTCGATGTGGACCTTCACCTCGATGGTCTTCTGGTCCTCCGCCAGGCGGTAGCTCTTCACCTGGCCAACCTGGATCTGCCGGTAGTAGATTGGGCTGCCCTGCTCCAGCGAACCGAGACGCTCGGCCTTCAAGGTCAGGTGCAGGCCCGGTAGGGAGTCGGACAGTGGGGGCGGCTCCTTCAGCGCGGTGAAGTCCTTCTGCTGTTCGCCCTTCACCGGATCGATGGCGATGTAGTTGCCCGATACCAGGGTCTCCAGGCCGGTGACGCCGGCAATCGAGACACGTGGCTTGACCAGCCAGAAGCGTGTTCCCTTGCTGAGGTACTCGGCAGCCTCCTTGCGCATCTCCACGGTTGCGGTGACGCCAAGGGTGGGCTGGTTGACGTGAAGGTCGACCACTTTGCCAACGCCGATCCCCTTGAAGATCACCTCGGTCTTGTTGGCCTGGATACCCTCGCCGCTCTCGAACTGGATGTTGATCATGATCCCCGCCTGGTCGTATGCGCGCCAGGCCAGCCAGGCACCGATCGCCAGCGCGATCAATGGCAGGATCCAGATTGCCGACCAGTTGGTGGTCTTGCGCATCTTGGGTTTGGGGAGATCACTCATCGTCGTTTTCCGCGTCCGTGTTATCCCAGATCAGCCGGGGATCGAAAGTCACTGCCGCCAGCATGGTGAGCACCACCACGCAGGCAAAGGCGGCTGCACCGAGGTTCGCCTCGATGCTGGCCAGATTGCCGAAGTTCACCAGCGTCACCAGGATCGCGATGACGAAGATGTCGAGCATCGACCAACGGCCGATCCACTCGATGAAGCGATACATGATGATGCGTTGCTTGGCAGACATCGGCTGGTGCCGCTGCACCGAGTAGAGCAGCAGGGCAATACCCACCAGCTTGAACGTGGGTACCAGAATACTGGCGATGAACACCACGGCCGCCACCGGGAACATGTCCGCGTTGATCAGCTCGACCACGCCTTCCATGATGGTGGCCGGCATGCCGTTGCCGAGGAAGTTCACCGTCATGATCGGCAGCAGGTTGGCGGGGATGTAGAGCACCGCCGCCGTGATCAGCAAGGCCCAGGTGCGCGTGAGGCTGTTTGGACGGCGGTCATGCACCACGGCGCCGCAGCGGCTGCAATGGGTCTCGTCGTCCACCTCGCGGCGATTGAGCTGATGGCATTCGCCACAAACCAGAATATCGGCATCAATGGCTCGCATCATCGAACTCCCCGGACAGTTCGCCCCAGACCTGGTGGTGAGACATGGTGACCTCGAGCCATACCTGAGTGAACAGCAGGCCGATGAAACATGCGAGGCCGACACTGACATGCAACTCGGCCATGTCGATCAGTTTGACGATGGCGACGATAATCCCCATCAGGTAGACCTCCAGCATTCCCCACTCGCGCAGGTGCTGGTAACCGCGGAGCAACAACATTCCGTGTTCGCGCCAGACCTTGAAGCGAATCGTCAGCAGGACGAACAACTGGCACAACAGTTTGGCCAGCGGGATCACCATGCTGCAGAGGAAGACCACCACTGCAACGCCCTGCATATCAGACTCGTACAGCCCGATGACGCCGCTCCACACCGTATCCATGCTGGTCTGGCCAAGAATGGTGATGTGCATGATCGGCAGGAAGTTCGCCGGGATATAAAGCAGCAACGCCGTCAGCACCAATGCCAAAGCGCGGCGGATCATGTGGGGGCGATGGATTTCCAGCTCGTAGCCGCAGCGTGGGCATACGGATCGATGCCCGAGCGGAACGGGCTCGCGGCGCATCAGCAGGTCGCACTCGTGGCAGGCCGTCAGCTCCTCCAGAGGCAAATCCCGCAGCGCATGTCCTTCGATATCGGGCATGTAGGCACTCAGGGAAAATTTGTCGCTATTGTAGACGACACCACCCTCGATTCGGTGCCCGGAAATTATCTCGAAAACTCTGGAAACCGAGCGACAGACCCAGCCCAGATGAACCAGACTTTCTCGCGCGCAAAAGCAAAACCCCCGGCCAGCGAAGCTGACCAGGGGTCTTGGGATAGGAGCTTGACGATGACCTACTCTCACATGGAGAAACTCCACACTACCATCGGCGATGCGTCGTTTCACTACTGAGTTCGGGATGGGATCAGGTGGTTCCAACGCTCTATGGTCGTCAAGCAATTCTTTATGGACGCTCGTGGCAGTTGCACACGCTCATCCAGATTCGGGTATGTGACAGGTAATTTGCGGTTCACACGAACTTTCGGTTCGTTACGTCTTCACCGTACAACACGCAAATTGTTTGGGTGTTATATGGTCAAGCCTCACGGGCAATTAGTATCGGTTAGCTCAACGCCTCACAGCGCTTACACACCCGACCTATCAACGTCGTAGTCTTCGACGGCCCTTCAGGGGAATCAAGTTCCCAGTGAGATCTCATCTTGAGGCTAATTTCCCGCTTAGATGCTTTCAGCGGTTATCTATTCCGAACATAGCTACCCGGCAATGCCACTGGCGTGACAACCGGAACACCAGAGGTTCGTCCACTCCGGTCCTCTCGTACTAGGAGCAGCCCCTCTCAAATCTCAAACGTCCACGGCAGATAGGGACCGAACTGTCTCACGACGTTCTAAACCCAGCTCGCGTACCACTTTAAATGGCGAACAGCCATACCCTTGGGACCGGCTTCAGCCCCAGGATGTGATGAGCCGACATCGAGGTGCCAAACACCGCCGTCGATATGAACTCTTGGGCGGTATCAGCCTGTTATCCCCGGAGTACCTTTTATCCGTTGAGCGATGGCCCTTCCATACAGAACCACCGGATCACTAAGACCTACTTTCGTACCTGCTCGACGTGTCTGTCTCGCAGTCAAGCGCGCTTTTGCCTTTATACTCTACGACCGATTTCCGACCGGTCTGAGCGCACCTTCGTACTCCTCCGTTACTCTTTAGGAGGAGACCGCCCCAGTCAAACTGCCCACCATACACTGTCCTCGATCCGGATAACGGACCAGAGTTAGAACCTCAAGCATGCCAGGGTGGTATTTCAAGGATGGCTCCACGCAGACTGGCGTCCACGCTTCAAAGCCTCCCACCTATCCTACACAAGCAGGCTCAAAGTCCAGTGCAAAGCTACAGTAAAGGTTCACGGGGTCTTTCCGTCTAGCCGCGGATACACTGCATCTTCACAGCGATTTCAATTTCACTGAGTCTCGGGTGGAGACAGCGCCGCCATCGTTACGCCATTCGTGCAGGTCGGAACTTACCCGACAAGGAATTTCGCTACCTTAGGACCGTTATAGTTACGGCCGCCGTTTACCGGGGCTTCGATCAAGAGCTTCGCTTTCGCTAACCCCATCAATTAACCTTCCGGCACCGGGCAGGCGTCACACCCTATACGTCCACTTTCGTGTTTGCAGAGTGCTGTGTTTTTAATAAACAGTCGCAGCGGCCTGGTATCTTCGACCGGCATGGGCTTACGCAGTAAATGCTTCACCCTCGCCGGCGCACCTTCTCCCGAAGTTACGGTGCCATTTTGCCTAGTTCCTTCACCCGAGTTCTCTCAAGCGCCTTGGTATTCTCTACCCAACCACCTGTGTCGGTTTGGGGTACGGTTCCTAGTTACCTGAAGCTTAGAAGCTTTTCCTGGAAGCATGGCATCAACCACTTCATCATCTGAAAGATGACTCGTCATCAGCTCTCGGCATTAAGACCCCGGATTTACCTAAGATCTCTGCCTACCACCTTAAACTTGGACAACCAACGCCAAGCTGGCCTAGCCTTCTCCGTCCCTCCATCGCAGTAACTAGAAGTACAGGAATATTAACCTGTTTCCCATCGACTACGCTCTTCAGCCTCGCCTTAGGGACCGACTAACCCTGCGTCGATTAACGTTGCGCAGGAACCCTTGGTCTTTCGGCGTGGGAGTTTTTCACTCCCATTGTCGTTACTCATGTCAGCATTCGCACTTCTGATACCTCCAGCAAGCTTCTCAACTCACCTTCACAGGCTTACAGAACGCTCCTCTACCGCGCATCTTGCGATGCACCCGTAGCTTCGGTGTATGGTTTGAGCCCCGTTACATCTTCCGCGCAGGCCGACTCGACTAGTGAGCTATTACGCTTTCTTTAAAGGGTGGCTGCTTCTAAGCCAACCTCCTAGCTGTCTAAGCCTTCCCACATCGTTTACCACTTAACCATAACTTTGGGACCTTAGCTGACGGTCTGGGTTGTTTCCCTTTTCACGACGGACGTTAGCACCCGCCGTGTGTCTCCCACGCTGACACTTCCAGGTATTCGGAGTTTGCATCGGTTTGGTAAGTCGGGATGACCCCCTAGCCGAAACAGTGCTCTACCCCCTGGAGTGATACGTGAGGCGCTACCTAAATAGCTTTCGAGGAGAACCAGCTATCTCCGAGCTTGATTAGCCTTTCACTCCGATCCACAAGTCATCCCCTACCTTTTCAACGGGAGTGGGTTCGGTCCTCCAGTCAGTGTTACCTAACCTTCAACCTGCTCATGGATAGATCGCCCGGTTTCGGGTCTATACCCAGCGACTAAAACGCCCTATTAAGACTCGCTTTCGCTACGCCTTCCCTATACGGTTAAGCTCGCCACTGAATATAAGTCGCTGACCCATTATACAAAAGGTACGCAGTCACCTAACAAAGTAGGCTCCCACTGCTTGTACGCATACGGTTTCAGGTTCTATTTCACTCCCCTCTCCGGGGTTCTTTTCGCCTTTCCCTCACGGTACTGGTTCACTATCGGTCAGTCAGTAGTATTTAGCCTTGGAGGATGGTCCCCCCATATTCAGACAAAGTTTCTCGTGCTCCGTCCTACTCGATTTCACTTCAAAGAACCTTTCACATACGGGGCTATCACCCACTATGGCCGCACTTTCCAGAGCGTTCTGTTAGATTCAAAGAAGCTTAAGGGCTAATCCCCGTTCGCTCGCCACTACTAAGGGAATCTCGGTTGATTTCTTTTCCTCAGGGTACTTAGATGTTTCAGTTCCCCTGGTTCGCCTCTTGCACCTATGTATTCAGTACAAGATACCTAGCTTATGCCAGGTGGGTTTCCCCATTCAGAGATCTCCGGATCAAAGTCTGTTTGCCGACTCCCCGAAGCTTATCGCAGGCTACCACGTCTTTCATCGCCTCTGACTGCCAAGGCATCCACCGTATGCGCTTCTTCACTTGACCATATAACCCCAAGCAATCTGGTTATTGTCTCGAACGTGAAGACGACATTCGCCGAAAATTCGCGCTTGAACTCGCAAATTTTACCTTGACTTGAATAATCACCAGTGAAAGAGATTATTCAGTCTACTTCTATCACATACCCAAATTTTTAAAGAACGGTTCTGGCACAAAGACCAGACATCAATGTTCGTTCAACTTGAACATTCATGTCTGAGCTTTCGACGATTTAATGGTGGAGCCAAGGAGGATCGAACTCCTGACCTCCTGCGTGCAAAGCAGGCGCTCTCCCAGCTGAGCTATGGCCCCATCGGATCGCAGCACACCACAACAATTGGTGGGTCTGGGCAGATTCGAACTGCCGACCTCACCCTTATCAGGGGTGCGCTCTAACCAACTGAGCTACAGACCCAATCGTCTAACCAGTGAATCAAGCAATTCGTGTGGGAGCTTATGAAGAAGCTGAGATCTTCGATTAAGGAGGTGATCCAGCCGCAGGTTCCCCTACGGCTACCTTGTTACGACTTCACCCCAGTCATGAATCACTCCGTGGTAACCGTCCCCCTTGCGGTTAGACTAGCTACTTCTGGAGCAACCCACTCCCATGGTGTGACGGGCGGTGTGTACAAGGCCCGGGAACGTATTCACCGTGACATTCTGATTCACGATTACTAGCGATTCCGACTTCACGCAGTCGAGTTGCAGACTGCGATCCGGACTACGATCGGTTTTATGGGATTAGCTCCACCTCGCGGCTTGGCAACCCTCTGTACCGACCATTGTAGCACGTGTGTAGCCCTGGCCGTAAGGGCCATGATGACTTGACGTCATCCCCACCTTCCTCCGGTTTGTCACCGGCAGTCTCCTTAGAGTGCCCACCATAACGTGCTGGTAACTAAGGACAAGGGTTGCGCTCGTTACGGGACTTAACCCAACATCTCACGACACGAGCTGACGACAGCCATGCAGCACCTGTGTTCCGATTCCCGAAGGCACTCTCGCATCTCTGCAAGATTCCGGACATGTCAAGGCCAGGTAAGGTTCTTCGCGTTGCTTCGAATTAAACCACATGCTCCACCGCTTGTGCGGGCCCCCGTCAATTCATTTGAGTTTTAACCTTGCGGCCGTACTCCCCAGGCGGTCGACTTATCGCGTTAGCTGCGCCACTAAGATCTCAAGGATCCCAACGGCTAGTCGACATCGTTTACGGCGTGGACTACCAGGGTATCTAATCCTGTTTGCTCCCCACGCTTTCGCACCTCAGTGTCAGTATCAGTCCAGGTGGTCGCCTTCGCCACTGGTGTTCCTTCCTATATCTACGCATTTCACCGCTACACAGGAAATTCCACCACCCTCTACCGTACTCTAGTCAGGCAGTTATGGATGCAGTTCCCAGGTTGAGCCCGGGGATTTCACATCCATCTTACCAAACCACCTACGCGCGCTTTACGCCCAGTAATTCCGATTAACGCTTGCACCCTTCGTATTACCGCGGCTGCTGGCACGAAGTTAGCCGGTGCTTATTCTGTTGGTAACGTCAAAACAGCAAGGTATTAACTTACTGCCCTTCCTCCCAACTTAAAGTGCTTTACAATCCGAAGACCTTCTTCACACACGCGGCATGGCTGGATCAGGCTTTCGCCCATTGTCCAATATTCCCCACTGCTGCCTCCCGTAGGAGTCTGGACCGTGTCTCAGTTCCAGTGTGACTGATCATCCTCTCAGACCAGTTACGGATCGTCGCCTTGGTAGGCCTTTACCCCACCAACTAGCTAATCCGACCTAGGCTCATCTGATAGCGCAAGGCCCGAAGGTCCCCTGCTTTCTCCCGTAGGACGTATGCGGTATTAGCGTTCCTTTCGAAACGTTGTCCCCCACTACCAGGCAGATTCCTAGGCATTACTCACCCGTCCGCCGCTGAATCCAGGAGCAAGCTCCCATCATCCGCTCGACTTGCATGTGTTAGGCCTGCCGCCAGCGTTCAATCTGAGCCATGATCAAACTCTTCAGTTCAATACTGCTTGGGTTTTGAGAAAACCCTAAACTTGGCTCAGCAATCGCATGCTCTATTTAAAGAGCTAAAACTCTCGAATTCACGAGTGTTACTTGCGCTGCTGATAATCAGTCGATCATCAGTCTTACATCACAAGCACCCACACGAATTGCTTGATTCAACTTGTTAAAGAGCAGTTGGTTGATTCTTTCGTCTCAACCGAGGCGCGCATTCTACGCTAACCTCATCTTTCGTCAAGCTTTATTTTTCGAAAATTTCTTTTCTACTCAATCGCCTGGCTTCTGAGAGTCTCGACCCTCGTCAGCAGCAAGCACAAATCATGTGCTTACACTAATAGGCAAAGCCCCGGACAGCGAAGCTGACCGGGGCTTTGGGATAGGAGCTTGACGATGACCTACTCTCACATGGAGAAACTCCACACTACCATCGGCGATGCGTCGTTTCACTACTGAGTTCGGGATGGGATCAGGTGGTTCCAACGCTCTATGGTCGTCAAGCAATTCTTTATGGACGCTCGTGGCAGTTGCACACGCTCATCCAGATTCGGGTATGTGACAGGTAATTTGCGGTTCACACGAACTTTCGGTTCGTTACGTCTTCACCGTACAACACGCAAATTGTTTGGGTGTTATATGGTCAAGCCTCACGGGCAATTAGTATCGGTTAGCTCAACGCCTCACAGCGCTTACACACCCGACCTATCAACGTCGTAGTCTTCGACGGCCCTTCAGGGGAATCAAGTTCCCAGTGAGATCTCATCTTGAGGCTAGTTTCCCGCTTAGATGCTTTCAGCGGTTATCTATTCCGAACATAGCTACCCGGCAATGCCACTGGCGTGACAACCGGAACACCAGAGGTTCGTCCACTCCGGTCCTCTCGTACTAGGAGCAGCCCCTCTCAAATCTCAAACGTCCACGGCAGATAGGGACCGAACTGTCTCACGACGTTCTAAACCCAGCTCGCGTACCACTTTAAATGGCGAACAGCCATACCCTTGGGACCGGCTTCAGCCCCAGGATGTGATGAGCCGACATCGAGGTGCCAAACACCGCCGTCGATATGAACTCTTGGGCGGTATCAGCCTGTTATCCCCGGAGTACCTTTTATCCGTTGAGCGATGGCCCTTCCATACAGAACCACCGGATCACTAAGACCTACTTTCGTACCTGCTCGACGTGTCTGTCTCGCAGTCAAGCGCGCTTTTGCCTTTATACTCTACGACCGATTTCCGACCGGTCTGAGCGCACCTTCGTACTCCTCCGTTACTCTTTAGGAGGAGACCGCCCCAGTCAAACTGCCCACCATACACTGTCCTCGATCCGGATAACGGACCAGAGTTAGAACCTCAAGCATGCCAGGGTGGTATTTCAAGGATGGCTCCACGCAGACTGGCGTCCACGCTTCAAAGCCTCCCACCTATCCTACACAAGCAGGCTCAAAGTCCAGTGCAAAGCTACAGTAAAGGTTCACGGGGTCTTTCCGTCTAGCCGCGGATACACTGCATCTTCACAGCGATTTCAATTTCACTGAGTCTCGGGTGGAGACAGCGCCGCCATCGTTACGCCATTCGTGCAGGTCGGAACTTACCCGACAAGGAATTTCGCTACCTTAGGACCGTTATAGTTACGGCCGCCGTTTACCGGGGCTTCGATCAAGAGCTTCGCTTTCGCTAACCCCATCAATTAACCTTCCGGCACCGGGCAGGCGTCACACCCTATACGTCCACTTTCGTGTTTGCAGAGTGCTGTGTTTTTAATAAACAGTCGCAGCGGCCTGGTATCTTCGACCGGCATGGGCTTACGCAGTAAATGCTTCACCCTCGCCGGCGCACCTTCTCCCGAAGTTACGGTGCCATTTTGCCTAGTTCCTTCACCCGAGTTCTCTCAAGCGCCTTGGTATTCTCTACCCAACCACCTGTGTCGGTTTGGGGTACGGTTCCTAGTTACCTGAAGCTTAGAAGCTTTTCCTGGAAGCATGGCATCAACCACTTCATCATCTGAAAGATGACTCGTCATCAGCTCTCGGCATTAAGACCCCGGATTTACCTAAGATCTCTGCCTACCACCTTAAACTTGGACAACCAACGCCAAGCTGGCCTAGCCTTCTCCGTCCCTCCATCGCAGTAACTAGAAGTACAGGAATATTAACCTGTTTCCCATCGACTACGCTCTTCAGCCTCGCCTTAGGGACCGACTAACCCTGCGTCGATTAACGTTGCGCAGGAACCCTTGGTCTTTCGGCGTGGGAGTTTTTCACTCCCATTGTCGTTACTCATGTCAGCATTCGCACTTCTGATACCTCCAGCAAGCTTCTCAACTCACCTTCACAGGCTTACAGAACGCTCCTCTACCGCGCATCTTGCGATGCACCCGTAGCTTCGGTGTATGGTTTGAGCCCCGTTACATCTTCCGCGCAGGCCGACTCGACTAGTGAGCTATTACGCTTTCTTTAAAGGGTGGCTGCTTCTAAGCCAACCTCCTAGCTGTCTAAGCCTTCCCACATCGTTTACCACTTAACCATAACTTTGGGACCTTAGCTGACGGTCTGGGTTGTTTCCCTTTTCACGACGGACGTTAGCACCCGCCGTGTGTCTCCCACGCTGACACTTCCAGGTATTCGGAGTTTGCATCGGTTTGGTAAGTCGGGATGACCCCCTAGCCGAAACAGTGCTCTACCCCCTGGAGTGATACGTGAGGCGCTACCTAAATAGCTTTCGAGGAGAACCAGCTATCTCCGAGCTTGATTAGCCTTTCACTCCGATCCACAAGTCATCCCCTACCTTTTCAACGGGAGTGGGTTCGGTCCTCCAGTCAGTGTTACCTAACCTTCAACCTGCTCATGGATAGATCGCCCGGTTTCGGGTCTATACCCAGCGACTAAAACGCCCTATTAAGACTCGCTTTCGCTACGCCTTCCCTATACGGTTAAGCTCGCCACTGAATATAAGTCGCTGACCCATTATACAAAAGGTACGCAGTCACCTAACAAAGTAGGCTCCCACTGCTTGTACGCATACGGTTTCAGGTTCTATTTCACTCCCCTCTCCGGGGTTCTTTTCGCCTTTCCCTCACGGTACTGGTTCACTATCGGTCAGTCAGTAGTATTTAGCCTTGGAGGATGGTCCCCCCATATTCAGACAAAGTTTCTCGTGCTCCGTCCTACTCGATTTCACTTCAAAGAACCTTTCACATACGGGGCTATCACCCACTATGGCCGCACTTTCCAGAGCGTTCTGTTAGATTCAAAGAAGCTTAAGGGCTAATCCCCGTTCGCTCGCCACTACTAAGGGAATCTCGGTTGATTTCTTTTCCTCAGGGTACTTAGATGTTTCAGTTCCCCTGGTTCGCCTCTTGCACCTATGTATTCAGTACAAGATACCTAGCTTATGCCAGGTGGGTTTCCCCATTCAGAGATCTCCGGATCAAAGTCTGTTTGCCGACTCCCCGAAGCTTATCGCAGGCTACCACGTCTTTCATCGCCTCTGACTGCCAAGGCATCCACCGTATGCGCTTCTTCACTTGACCATATAACCCCAAGCAATCTGGTTATTGTCTCGAACGTGAAGACGACATTCGCCGAAAATTCGCGCTTGAACTCGCAAATTTTACCTTGACTTGAATAATCACCAGTGAAAGAGATTATTCAGTCTACTTCTATCACATACCCAAATTTTTAAAGAACGGTTCTGGCACAAAGACCAGACATCAATGTTCGTTCAACTTGAACATTCATGTCTGAGCTTTCGACGATTTAATGGTGGAGCCAAGGAGGATCGAACTCCTGACCTCCTGCGTGCAAAGCAGGCGCTCTCCCAGCTGAGCTATGGCCCCATCGGATCGCAGCACACCACAACAATTGGTGGGTCTGGGCAGATTCGAACTGCCGACCTCACCCTTATCAGGGGTGCGCTCTAACCAACTGAGCTACAGACCCAATCGTCTAACCAGTGAATCAAGCAATTCGTGTGGGAGCTTATGAAGAAGCTGAGATCTTCGATTAAGGAGGTGATCCAGCCGCAGGTTCCCCTACGGCTACCTTGTTACGACTTCACCCCAGTCATGAATCACTCCGTGGTAACCGTCCCCCTTGCGGTTAGACTAGCTACTTCTGGAGCAACCCACTCCCATGGTGTGACGGGCGGTGTGTACAAGGCCCGGGAACGTATTCACCGTGACATTCTGATTCACGATTACTAGCGATTCCGACTTCACGCAGTCGAGTTGCAGACTGCGATCCGGACTACGATCGGTTTTATGGGATTAGCTCCACCTCGCGGCTTGGCAACCCTCTGTACCGACCATTGTAGCACGTGTGTAGCCCTGGCCGTAAGGGCCATGATGACTTGACGTCATCCCCACCTTCCTCCGGTTTGTCACCGGCAGTCTCCTTAGAGTGCCCACCATAACGTGCTGGTAACTAAGGACAAGGGTTGCGCTCGTTACGGGACTTAACCCAACATCTCACGACACGAGCTGACGACAGCCATGCAGCACCTGTGTTCCGATTCCCGAAGGCACTCTCGCATCTCTGCAAGATTCCGGACATGTCAAGGCCAGGTAAGGTTCTTCGCGTTGCTTCGAATTAAACCACATGCTCCACCGCTTGTGCGGGCCCCCGTCAATTCATTTGAGTTTTAACCTTGCGGCCGTACTCCCCAGGCGGTCGACTTATCGCGTTAGCTGCGCCACTAAGATCTCAAGGATCCCAACGGCTAGTCGACATCGTTTACGGCGTGGACTACCAGGGTATCTAATCCTGTTTGCTCCCCACGCTTTCGCACCTCAGTGTCAGTATCAGTCCAGGTGGTCGCCTTCGCCACTGGTGTTCCTTCCTATATCTACGCATTTCACCGCTACACAGGAAATTCCACCACCCTCTACCGTACTCTAGTCAGGCAGTTATGGATGCAGTTCCCAGGTTGAGCCCGGGGATTTCACATCCATCTTACCAAACCACCTACGCGCGCTTTACGCCCAGTAATTCCGATTAACGCTTGCACCCTTCGTATTACCGCGGCTGCTGGCACGAAGTTAGCCGGTGCTTATTCTGTTGGTAACGTCAAAACAGCAAGGTATTAACTTACTGCCCTTCCTCCCAACTTAAAGTGCTTTACAATCCGAAGACCTTCTTCACACACGCGGCATGGCTGGATCAGGCTTTCGCCCATTGTCCAATATTCCCCACTGCTGCCTCCCGTAGGAGTCTGGACCGTGTCTCAGTTCCAGTGTGACTGATCATCCTCTCAGACCAGTTACGGATCGTCGCCTTGGTAGGCCTTTACCCCACCAACTAGCTAATCCGACCTAGGCTCATCTGATAGCGCAAGGCCCGAAGGTCCCCTGCTTTCTCCCGTAGGACGTATGCGGTATTAGCGTTCCTTTCGAAACGTTGTCCCCCACTACCAGGCAGATTCCTAGGCATTACTCACCCGTCCGCCGCTGAATCCAGGAGCAAGCTCCCATCATCCGCTCGACTTGCATGTGTTAGGCCTGCCGCCAGCGTTCAATCTGAGCCATGATCAAACTCTTCAGTTCAATACTGCTTGGGTTTTGAGAAAACCCTAAACTTGGCTCAGCAATCGCATGCTCTATTTAAAGAGCTAAAACTCTCGAATTCACGAGTGTTACTTGCGCTGCTGATAATCAGTCGATCATCAGTCTTACATCACAAGCACCCACACGAATTGCTTGATTCAACTTGTTAAAGAGCAGTTGGTTGATTCTTTCGTCTCAACCGAGGCGCGCACTCTACGCTAACCTCATCTTTCGTCAAGCTTTATTTTTCGAAAATTTCTTTTCTACTCAATCGCTTGGGCTTCCGAGAAGTCAAACCTCTCATCAGCGGGAGGCGTATTCTACAGCGATCAAACTCACTGTCAAGCACCTCGGCGATCTTCTTTTCAGCTCGCCGCCGGAGCAGCTAATGAAGAGCGGCAAGTGAATCACCTGCCTGACCACCACTCCCAACTAGAATCTCTGTAAGTACTTGATTTTTAAGTTCTTTCAGCGTTTCGCCGCCGGGAGTGGTGCGCATTATAGGGAGTTTAAATCGAGCGTCAACGACTAATTTAAACTTTCTTCAGTTAGCCGCCAGGCGGCCCCGTAGCGACGGTAGCCGCCGAGCCACAGACGGCACCCGCAAAAGCAGCAGGAGCAGGCCTATGGCCGCATAGATCGCCCAACGCTCCAGATCGGACCGTACGACCCACAGCATATGCAGTAATCCAAAACCGAGGATGACGTATATCAGGCGATGCAGTTTCTTCCAGCCCGCCCCCAGTCTGCGCATGCTGTAGCGGTTGGAGGTCAGTGCCAGGGAGAGGAGTCCAAGGAAGGCAATGAATCCGACGATGATGTAAGGCCGCTTGCGCAATTCGACTCCCAGCTGCCCCCAGTCCAACCCTAGGATGAAGACAGCATAGGCGCCCAGGTGCAGCACTATATAAGTGAAGCACCATAACCCCAGCTGGCGACGGACCTGCACCCAACCTCCCCAGCGAGTGATCTTCTGCAGCGGTGTCATCGACAGGGTAATAAGCAGCAGGATCAGCCCGCCCTGCCCCAACCGATCTACCAATACCTTGCCCGGGTCCGGACCGAGATCGAAGATCCACGCTTGGTACAGCCAATAGAGCGGCGGAAGCAGCGCAGCCAGAAACACGCCGGCCCGCCAGAACGGATAGCGCATCAGTAGTCCTTCCTCAGATCCATGCCTGCATAAAGCGAAGCGACCTCATCGGCATAGCCGTTGAACATGAGGGTAGGACGAACATTGGGGCTGAATAGTCCACTGGGCAGGCGACGCTCGCGCGCCTGGCTCCAGCGCGGATGGTCCACCGTCGGATTGACGTTGGCATAGAAGCCATACTCGTCCGAGGCCAGACTCTGCCAGGTAGTCTTTGGCTGCTCCTCGACGAAGCTGATCCGCACAATGGACTTGGCTCCCTTGAAGCCGTACTTCCACGGCACCACCAGACGCAGCGGCGCACCGTTCTGATTGGCAAGTACCCGGCCGTACATGCCAACTGCCAGAATCGCCAAGGGATGCATCGCCTCATCCATACGCAGCCCTTCCACATAGGGCCAGTCGATCAGGGCGAAGTTGGATTGCACACCCGGCATATCCTTGCGATCCACCAGGGTTTCGAAGCGCAGGTATTTCGCCTTGCTGGTCGGCTCGACCCGCTTGATCAGCTCGGAGATCGGAAAGCCGATCCACGGAATGACCATCGACCAGGCCTCGACACAGCGCAATCGGTAGATGCGCTCCTCCAACTGATAAGGCTTGATGAAGTCCTCGAGCGCGTACTGGCCGGGTTTACCCACCTCCCCATCGATCACCACGGACCAGGGCTCGGTCTTCAGGGCGCCCGCATTGGCAGCGGGATCCCCCTTGTCCGGGCCGAATTCGTAGAAATTGTTGTAGGTGGTCGCATCCCTAAACGGCGTGATGGCTTCATCTTTTACCGTGACAGCGTCCCAGCGAGTAGCGGCGAGCTTTTCCGTGAGCCAGGAAGGAGCGGCCGCTTCGGCTACGTCGGCATAGCGACCGCCCTCGGCAAAACTCAGACGCGGCAATCCGGACAGAGCGGCAGCCGCCATCGCACCACCGAGAAAGTGGCGACGAGACAGATAGAGGGATTCGGGCGTGACTTCCGACTCGTGACAATCGGAAAGACGGGACGACTTGATCAGCATGACGGGCTCCGCAACAACTGGCTGTATGCGCCAGTAGACTGCGGAGCCCGCTGGAAATTACACGGCAGGCGGCTGCTTGCGACGGCGCAATTGCAACAAGTATTGCACCGGGCCGGAGGCCGCGTATGCAAGGAACAGCAGGAGCAGGATACGCGGCGGGTCGGTGAAGACCACAGCAAATGCCAGCACCACCACCAGGATCGCCATGAACGGCACACGGCCGCGCAGATCGAGATCCTTGAAGCTGTAGTACTTGATGTTGCTGACCATCAGCATGCCGGCGGCAGCGACCATCAGGGCAACCAGCAGGGAAACCTTGGCACCCTGCACGTCGAAGTCAGCGAATGCCCACACCGTACCGGCAACCAGCGCCGCAGCAGCCGGACTGGCCAGACCGATGAAGTAGCGCTTGTCAGCCTTGCCCACCTGGGTATTGAAGCGGGCCAGGCGCAACGCGGCACCGGCCACATAGATGAAGGCGACCATCCAGCCGACCTTGCCCAGGCTGCTCAGCGCCCATTCGAAGGCGACCAAAGCCGGCGCGACACCGAAGGCCACCATGTCGGACAGCGAGTCGTACTCGGCGCCGAAGGCACTCTGGGTGTTGGTCAGGCGAGCTACACGACCGTCCAGACCATCCAGAACCATGGCAACGAAGATTGCGATGGCGGCATTGGAGAAATCACCGCTCATGGCATTGATGATGGCGTACAGGCCGGTGAACAGTGCCGCGGTGGTGAACAGGTTGGGCAGCAGGTAAATGCCGCGATGACGAACCTTGCGGCCTTCGGCGTCATGGCCTTCTTCGATGTGTTCATCGATGGGCAGCAGACTTTCTTCGGTGTCGGAAGCCTTGTTGGGCTCCTCGTGACCTTCACTCATGGACGATTCCTTGAGAACTCGTTGAGGCTGAAATTCGCCGGGGTACGCTACGGCGCGGACAGGCCCGGCACTCCCGCTTTATACCAGATCACCACCCCAGAACGAAAAAACGCGGCAAGCGCCGCGTTTCTTCGTTTGTCGAAAGGACCTTAGTTCTTGGCCTTGTCGACGATCTTGTTGGCGGCGATCCACGGCATCATGGAGCGCAGTTGCTCGCCGATGACTTCGATGCCGTGAGCGGCGTTGTTGCGGCGCTTGGCGGTCATCGACGGGTAGTTGGTGGCGCCTTCGGAGATGAACATCTTGGCGTATTCGCCGTCCTGGATGCGCTTCAGAGCGTTGCGCATGGCCTGACGGGATTCGGCGTTGATCACTTCCGGACCGGTCACGTACTCGCCGTATTCGGCGTTGTTCGAGATCGAGTAGTTCATGTTGGCGATGCCGCCTTCGTACATGAGGTCAACGATCAGTTTCAGTTCGTGCAGGCACTCGAAGTAGGCCATTTCCGGAGCGTAACCGGCTTCGACCAGGGTTTCGAAACCGGCTTTCACCAGCTCGACGCAACCGCCGCACAGAACGGCCTGCTCGCCGAACAGGTCGGTTTCGGTCTCGTCCTTGAAGGTGGTTTCGATGATGCCGGTACGGCCGCCGCCAACGCCGCAGGCGTAGGACAGGGCGACGTTCTTGGCATTGCCCGAAGCGTCCTGGTAGATCGCGATCAGGTCAGGGATGCCGCCGCCTTTCACGAATTCGGAGCGTACGGTGTGGCCCGGGGCTTTCGGCGCGATCATGATCACGTCGAGGTCAGCGCGCGGAACGACCTGGTTGTAGTGGATGGAGAAGCCGTGGGCGAAGGCCAGGGTGGCGCCTTTTTTCAGGTTCGGCTCGATCTCGTCCTTGTACAGGCGGCCCTGGAACTCGTCCGGGGTGAGGATCATGACCAGGTCGGCAGCGGCAACGGCTTCGGCCACTTCGGCGACTTTCAGGCCGTGGTTCTGAGCCTTGGCAACGGAAGAAGAACCCGCACGCAGGCCGACGGTGACGTCGACGCCGGAGTCTTTCAGGTTGCAGGCATGGGCGTGGCCCTGGGAACCGTAACCGATGATGGCAACTTTCTTGCCCTGAACGATGGAGAGGTCACAGTCTTTATCGTAGAAAACGCGCATTTGGGTAATCCCCTGTCAGTTGGCCTCGTGGGCCGTATTTCAAATCAGATGCTGAGAGTCTTGTCGCCACGGGCAATGCCGGTGACGCCGCTGCGGACAACTTCGAGGATCGACGCGGTGCCGATGGCCTGGATGAAGCTGTCCAGCTTGTCGCTGGTGCCGGCCAGCTGCACGGTGTAGACGCTGCTGGTGACGTCGACGATCTGTCCGCGGAAGATGTCGGTGGTGCGCTTGACCTCGGCGCGCTGGGCGCCGGTGGCCTTCACCTTCACCAGCATCAGCTCGCGCTCGATGTGCGCGCTCTCCGAGAGATTCACCAGTTTTACCACCTCGATGAGCTTGTTGAGGTTCTTGGTGATCTGCTCGATGACTTCATCCTGACCGGCGGTGGTCAGGGTCAGGCGCGACAGCGTCGGGTCCTCGGTCGGGGCGACGGTCAGGCTTTCGATGTTGTAGTTGCGCTGGGAGAACAGGCCGACGACGCGGGACAGCGCGCCGGGTTCGTTTTCCAGCAGCAGGGAAATGATGTGTCGCATGATCAGGTACGCTCCGTCTTGCTCAGCCACATGTCGCGCATCGCACCACCGCGGATCTGCATCGGGTAGACGTGCTCGCTGGTATCGACCTGGATGTCGAGGAAGACCAGGCGATTCTTCATCGCGAAGGCCTCTTCCATCATCGGTTTCAGATCCTTCAGGTCGGTGATGCGCATGCCGACGTGGCCATACGCTTCAGCCAGCTTGACGAAGTCCGGCAGCGATTCCATGTAGGAGTGCGAGTAGCGGCTGTTGTACTGCATGTCCTGCCATTGGCGGACCATGCCCAGCGCACCGTTGTTCAGGTTGACGATCTTCACCGGCAGGTCGTACTGCAGGCAGGTGGACAGCTCCTGGATGTTCATCTGGATGCTGCCTTCACCGGTCACGCACGCAACGTCGGCATCGGGGAAGTTCAGCTTCACACCCATGGCGGCCGGGAAGCCGAAGCCCATGGTGCCCAGGCCACCGGAGTTGATCCAGCGATTGGGCTTGTTGAAGCGGTAGTACTGCGCCGCGAACATCTGGTGCTGACCTACGTCGGAAGCGACGAAGGCATCACCGTTGGTGACTTCGCAGAGGGTTTCGATCACGGTCTGCGGCTTGATGATGCTGCCGTCGCCCATGCTGTAGGGGAACAGGCCGCGGGTGCCGCGCCATTCTTCGATCTGCTTCCACCAGGCAGCCTGGGCTTCCTTGTTCGGGGTCTCGCCGATTTCCTTGAGGATCGCGACCATTTCGGTCAGGACGCTGTCCACCGGGCCGACGATCGGGATGTCGGCCTTGACGGTCTTGGAAATCGAGGCCGGGTCGATGTCGACGTGGATGATCTTGGCGTTCGGGCAGAACTTGGCTGCGGTCTCGCCGTTGATCACGCGGTCGTCGAAACGCGCACCGACGGCAAAGATCACGTCAGCGTGGTGCATCGCGAGGTTCGCGGTGTAGCTGCCGTGCATGCCGAGCATGCCGACGAACTGGCGATCGGTACCCGGATAGCCACCCAGGCCCATCAGGGTATTGGTGACCGGCACATTGAGCATGCGCGCGACTTCGGTCAGCGGCTCGGCGGCATTGCCCATGATCACGCCGCCACCGGCGTAGATGATCGGGCGCTTGGCGGCGAGCATCATCTCGGCGGCCTTGCGGATCTGGCCGGAGTGGCCACGGACCGCCGGGCTGTAGGAGCGCAGCTTGACCTTCTTCGGGTAGTTGTATTCGAACTTCTGGGTCGGGTCGCCCATGTCCTTCGGAATATCGATCACCACCGGGCCGGGACGGCCGGACTGGGCGATATAGAAGGCCTTCTTGATGACCTCGGGGATTTCCGACGGGTGCTTGATGATGAAGCTGTGCTTCACGATCGGACGGGAGATACCGACCATGTCGGTTTCCTGGAACGCGTCGGTGCCGACCATGTTGCTCGCCACCTGGCCGGAGATCACCACCATCGGGATGGAGTCCATGTAGGCAGTGGCGATGCCGGTAACGGCGTTGGTCGCGCCGGGACCGGAGGTCACCAGCACCACGCCCGGCTTGCCGGTGGCGCGCGCATAGCCGTCGGCCATGTGGGTGGCGGCCTGCTCGTGGCGAACCAGGATGTGGGTTACTTCGTTCTCTTTGAAGAGAGCGTCGTAGATATGCAGGAGGGCACCGCCCGGGTACCCGTAGATGTACTTAACGCCTTCGTCACGCAGGGAGCGGACGACCATTTCAGCGCCGGATAAAAGTTCCACGTTGTCACCTCTAGAACGCTATATACGGAAACCCCCAACGTGGGGGACCGACTTGGATGGCTGCCCGGCAGACATGGGCGAATGTAATCGCCGGCTACGTCGACTGCCGATTGAGCAGAACCTGGAGACACTCCTGTTTGTGTTACGGAGAGCCTCCACCCAGCGCGAGGTAACGCGAAACAGGGTGAAACTTTGCGGCGCGGGTAGCACCTCTTGTCTGCCGAGTAAAACCAGCTTGCGGCCGGCCCACTGCAGCGAACCTTGGATTCTTCTGAAACGAAGCGGCCAAGTCAAGCCATATATGGCTTTGAATGAAGCAGGGATGTGAACTTTCTCAGAGTGAATAAGCGCACGATTTGGTTATAGTTACCGACAGACTCCGCACCCCAAGGATCGACAAAGCATGCGACGGACGATTTTCATGGGCAGCCTGCTGCTCGCACTGGCCCCGACCGTGATGGCCGCGCAGGTCTACAAATGGGTAGATGCCCAGGGCATCACCCACTTCGGGGCACAGCCGCCGGAGGGCGCGAACGCCTCTGCCCTCAACACCAATTCCGCCCAGCCCAAGGCCGCCAGCAACTTTCCGCCACCCGCCGCTGCCAAACCAACACTGGCGCCCAGCGACGACGAAAAGCAGAAGGCAGCGGACGAGAAGGTGCGCCAGGAAGTGGCGCAACAAGAAGCCGAGCGCATCAAACAGTGCGAACTGGAGCGTACCAACCTGGCGCAGCTCAAGAACAACCCGCGCGTTCGAGTGGATGATGGCAATGGCGACGTTCGCCGGATCACCGAAGAAGAACGTCAGGCGCGCATCGCAGCCAGCGAGAAGAACATCCGCGAGAACTGCAACTGACGCCCGCTCAGGGCGTCGGGCTGATCAGCTGGTCGAACGCGCCGAGCGCATCGAGCAGACCAGCCACCCGCGCGCCCTCATTGGCATAAGCCATTTCCGCAATGGCACGGATCCCCGAGGCATTGGGCAGGTCCGCGCCGCTCTCGATGATCTGCTTCATCCGTGGCAGAAATATCCACTGCAGCCACTCTTCCAGCGCCAGCGTATCCACGCAGAAGGGTTCGACGCTGGAAAGCCTGTCCGTCGACGGGCTTTCGCTTCCCCACAGACCGACTGCACGCAGCTCCCGCTCGATCAGCAGCAACTGATCGGCGACGGCCAGCACGCGCCCGTCCATTACAGAGTCACCTTGGCTTTCTGCCGTGCCTCGGCGGCGCCAGCGGCATTGCCCTGCTGGTCACGGCACTTGGCGATCAGATCCCACAGGCTGGCCTGCATGGTCGGGCGACCGTTGGCCAGCGACAGGCCACGCAACGCCACCTGTTCGGCTTGCGCGGCATCGCCCTGGGCCAGGCGGACCTGGGCCAGCTTGTAGAGCACCTGCGGCTCGCGCGGAGCAATGCGCTGAGCGCGCTCCAGGCTGGCGGCAGCGCCGTTGAGATCACCACCACCCTGCTGCTGCGAGGCGGAGGTGAGCAGCGCCAGCACCGGCCCATCCAGCTGCTCGTCCGCCGAGAGGCCGGAGTTGCTCGATGGGATGCCGGAAGGCCCCTGGTAGTTCTGCGTGATCGGCGCAACCTGCTGAGCCTGATTGATCGACTGCTGGTAGGTCTGCGACTGGAAACCACCATTGGAGGTGATGCCACCACTGGTGGAGATTGGCTGCTGCGAGTAGCTCGATCCCGTTGCTCCCGGCGCCGTGGTCATCGGCGAGGTGCTGATCGGCGCGGCGCCGCTCTGCGCCGGGAAGGTCTGGATCGGCGCCATGCCGGCGTCCTGCGGGACCATCACGGTAACGCCGGAGTCACCTTGCGGGATGCTCTGGCCGGCACCGGCACGCACCGGCGCCTGGGCGTTGCCACCGGCGCGGCCGACGCGCTCCGAGTTGGAGACGGAGGTACCGGAGTCCTGCACGGGAATCGCACCCTGCTGCGGGGACGCACAACCGGACAGAAGCGCCAGAGTCGCCGACGCTGCAAACCAAGCTTTTCTCACTTCCAATCCTCTTGCATCAGTTCAACCAGCCGCGCACCCAGTCCATGACTTCGCCGGCCGGCGTCTGGTTTCCGCAACCTGCGCCCAGCGCAGGCTCGCTTCCACGAATATAAGGCATCTGCACAGCACCCGGGCAGTTGGCGTCAGTGCCCTGCCCGGTATGCGGATCGACCCAGGCCTGCACGACATTATCCGGCATCGGCATGTCCAGCGGCGCCGGATTGGCCTTGCGCATGAAGCTGGTCCAGATCTGCAGCGCACCAGTAGCACCGGTGAGCGGCGTCTTGCCGTTGTCGTCGCGGCCGATCCACACCACTGCCAGCAGGTCCTGACCGAAACCGGAGAACCAGCTGTCGCGGGAATCGTTGGTGGTGCCGGTCTTGCCCGCCAGCGTCAGGGACGCCGGCAACTGGTTGTAGACCGAGCGCCCGGTGCCTTCGCGCATCACGCGTTGCATGGCGCTCTGCAGCAGGTAGATGGCGCCCGGATCGAAGCGTTGCTGGACCTGGAACGGATAACGCTTGAGCGGCTGCCCGTCTGCCGCCAGCACACTGCGGATGCTGCGCAACGGGGTGTTGAAGCCGCCACTGGCAATGGTCTGGTACATGGTCGCCACTTGCATGGGGCTCAGCGCGCCCGCGCCCAGCAGCATCGACGGATAGGCCGGCCAGTTCGGCGAAACGCCCAGGCGCTCCAGCGTCTTCAGAACGTTCGGCACACCCAGGTCGAGACCCAGCCTGGCAGTGGACAGGTTCAGCGAACGGGCCAGCCCCTGGTAGAGGAAGATGGTGCCGTTGGCAGTTCCTTCATAGTTCTTCGGCGTCCACACCTGGCCATCCTTGCCCTTCACCTGGAACGGCTGGTCCTGGATGTAACTGGTCAGGGTGTACTGGCTCGGCTTCTCAAGCGCGGTCAGGTAGACCGCCGGCTTGACCAGCGAACCGATCGGCCGCACGGCATCCACCGCACGGTTGAAGCCGGCGAAGCGCGGGTCACGGCTGCCGAGCAGCGCCTGGATCTCGCCGGTTTCCGGATTGGTCACGACCATCGCGGTTTCGGTCTCGGCGACGCCCTTGCGGCCTTCCAGGCGCTTGAAGGTTTCGCTGACGGCGGACTCGGCCTTCATCTGCAGGATGGGGTCGAAGCTGGTGAAGATCCGCAGGCCTTCTTCGGTCAGGTCCTCGTCGCGGTAATCCTCGCGCAGCTGGCGTTTGACTAGGTCGAGGAAGGCCGGATAGGAGCTGTTGGCCATGCTGCCCTGAGTGGTCACACCCAGCGGCGCCTGCTTGGCGGCAGCCGCTTCCTGAGCGGTGATCACACCCTGTTCGGCGAGCACGTCGAGCACCACGTTGCGGCGCTCCAGCGCACGCTCCGGATTCCGACGCGGGTTGTAATAGGAAGGCCCTTTCACCATGCCGACGAGCAAAGCCACCTGGGGCAGCTTCAGCTCGGACAGCGGCTGGCTGAAGAAGTACTGGCTGGCGAGGCCGAAGCCGTTCACCGAGCGCTGCCCGTCCTGGCCGAGGAACACCTCGTTGAGGTAGCCCTCGAGGATTTCGCGCTTGTCGTAATGCAGCTCCAGCAGCACCGCCATCATGGCTTCGGTGAGCTTGCGCGACAGGCTGCGCTCGTTGGTCAGGAAGAAGTTCTTCACCAACTGCTGGGTCAGCGTACTGCCGCCCTGGCGCAACTGGCCGGCGCTGGCGTTGACCCAGACGGCCCGGGCGATGGACTTGATCGAGACCCCGTGGTGGGTCCAGAAGTCGCGATCTTCCACGGCCACCAGGGTATCGATCAGGTACGGCGGCACCTGGTCCAGTTTGATCAGGATGCGGTCTTCGTTATGCGCCGGGTACAGGCCACCGATCAGCAGCGGCTCCATGCGCGCGACAGCGAGATCGCCACCATTGGAGCGACTCAGGCCAGCCACGTAGTCGCCGGAGAAGCGCACGCGAATGCGCTGTGCAGGCTCGGCGCCTTCATAGAACTGGAAGCCACGGGTATTGAGGTCGACGGCGTTGCCGGACACCGACACGGCGCCAGGACCGGCGACCGAGGTCTCGCGGCGATAGCCCAGCGCATCCAGCTCGCGCAGGAAGTCGTCCTTGCCCAGTTTCAGGCCGACGAACAGCTCCAGCGGCCGGGCATAGACCTTGGCGGGAATGGTCCAGCGCTTGCCGGAGAATTTCTCCTGGACAACCGCATCGAGGTACACGGCAAAACCGGCCAACACCACGACACCAACCAGGCCGAGCTTGAGAGCCCAGCCCAGCCACTTGCGCATGGCAGGCGACGATTTGCCGCTTTTTTTACGAGGTTTGGAAGATCGGGGACGCGTCATGGCGGCGCATTATACGTACTTTGTCCACAGGAGACAGACGCCGCTCCAGCGGGCGTCCGGGCTTGATGCGAACTGCCGCGCATCCAACGAGAGTGGCAGTGGCCGAGCTATGACCCCGCGATGGCCATTTGGTTGCCGGCCGGCTGCAGAGTTTGCACCTGCCGACCCAGCCGCCATAATGCCTGCCTTTAGAAAATTCGACCGGAAAGGACATCAAGTGAGCCAGACCCTACTCGCAGCCCTGCAGAACCCCGCCCTCTTCCCCCATCCGGTCGACGGTTTCCGGGTCATCGAAACCCACATTTCCTGGGTGCTGCTCACTGGCTCCCATGTCTACAAGATCAAGAAGCCGGTGAACTTCGGCTTCCTCGACTTCACCGACCTCGCCAAGCGCAAGCACTTCTGCGAGGAAGAACTGCGCCTGAACCAGCGCCTGACCGAGGGCCTGTACCTCGATGTCATCGCGATTACCGGCAGCGAATCCGCCCCGCAGATCGGCGGCGACGGCCCGGCCATCGAATACATGATCCAGTGCCGCGAATTCCCGCAGAGCCAGTTGCTCAGCGAAGTGCAGGCCCGCGGCGAACTGAGCGCCCAGCATATCGACGGCCTGGCCCACCAGATCGCCGACTTCCACCTGCGCACCCCGGTCGTCCCCACCGAGCATCCACTGGGCACGCCGGATGCCTGCATGGCACCGGTGCGGCAGAACTTCGAACAGATCCGCCCGCTGCTCTCGGACAAGGCCGACCTGCTGCAACTGGATGCCCTGGAAGCCTGGGCGGAGTCCAGCTTCGAGCGCCTGCACGGCGTGTTCGAGCAGCGCAAGGCCAATGGCTTCATCCGTGAATGCCACGGCGACATCCACCTGGGTAACGCCGCGATCATCGACGGCAAGGTAGTGCTGTTCGACTGCATCGAGTTCAACGAGCCGTTCCGCTTCACCGATGTCACCGCCGACTACGCCTTCCTTGCCATGGACCTGGAAGACCGTGGCCTGAAGTGCCTGTCGCGGCGCTTCGTCAGCCAGTACCTGGAATACACCGGGGACTATCAGTCGCTGGCCGTGCTGAACTTCTACAAGGCCTACCGTGCCTTGGTCCGCGCCAAGATCGCGCTGTTCAGCCTGGCACACCAGACCGACGCCGTGCAGAAGGCGGCGACGCTGCGCCAGTACCGCAACTACGCCAACCTGGCGGAGAGCTACAGCGCCATTCCCTCGCGCTTCCTGGCGGTAACTGTCGGCGTTTCCGCCGTCGGCAAGAGCCAGGTCGCGTTGCGGCTGGTAGAAGCACTGGGCGCCATTCGCCTGCGTTCGGACGTGGAGCGCAAGCGCCTGTTCGGCGAACAGCAGGCCGACCAGCAAGGCCAGTTGAAGGGCGGCATCTATGCTGGCGACGCCACCGCTGCGACCTACCAGCGCCTCAACGAACTGGCCGTGGATATCCTGCGTGCCGGCTACCCGGTCGTGCTGGATGCGACTTTCCTCAAGCGAGAGCAACGCGCCGCTGCCTGGGAAATTGCCGAGGAAACCGGGGTGCCCTTCCTGATCCTCGACTGCCACGCGCCGGAAGCCGTGATCACCGGCTGGCTCGGCCAGCGCCAGGCCGAAGGCAATGACCCCTCCGACGCGACCCTGGAAGTGATCCAGGCCCAGCAGGCCAGCCGCGACGCCCTCAGCGCCGAGGAGCAGCAACACAGCAAGCGCGTCGACACCCCCGACGCCGCCAGCCTCGACGCCCTGGTCGCCAGCATCCGCCAGCGCCTGCCGGGCCTCTGATCCACCGTTTGTCGGCCGGAATCGCCGCCGCGCGGTGACTCCGGCCGGCGGGCAGCGCCGCACGGCGCGCCCTGCCTGCGCCACATCGCCCTGCCCCGCTTTCAGGGCGATGTCACAACGCCACGCTTTTCTCATCCACCGCTACACTTTCCAGGGTGTGTCCGGCCGCTACGAGCAGTTCTCGGCCTTTTCAAGACCTGACACCCATCGTGCCCATCGCAAGGACCGACGATGAACGACGAACTGCTGCACCTGAAGAACCTCGGCAAGACCTCTGCCCAGTGGCTCCACGCCGTGGGCATCCACAACGCTGGCGACCTGCGCCGTCTGGGGGCGGTCGGCGCTTACCGGGCCGTGCGCGCCCGGGGCTTCCGTGCCTCCAAGGTGCTCCTTTACGCCATCGAGGGCGCCCTGCTGGATGTGCACTGGAACGACCTGCCGCCCGCGCACAAGGCAGCCCTTCTCGGCGAGCTTGAGACATTTCCCGCACGTAACAAGAGCTAGCTCACAAGCTCTGTGGGAAAATGTTTACGCAAGGTGCCTGTCCGCTTATGGTCTCAGGGCCCTTCGTGCGCCCTCGACCGTCGCCATATCAAGGAATTACGGCCATGTACCTACTCGGTGAACAACCTGCCTACGCCGATCGACTGATCAATCGCCTGCAGGGCATTCCGGCGCAATTGCTCGCCGGCCTGGAACCCGCTGGCGAAGCCATCCGCCTGGAGCGATCCGACGACCTGGAAGGCGAGTTGCCCGGCAAGCATCTGTTCCTCATCGAGAATGGCCTGGTCCATGCGCTGGTGGATGAGCGCCCGCTGTTCTACCTGCAGGAAGGCGACCTGGTCGGCCTGCGCCAGGGTATCGAGCTGCCACCGTGCCGTTACGTCAGCGAAGAACCACTGTGCCTGATCCCCTATTCGCGCAGCGAAGTGTTCCGCCATATCCACAGCGACGAGCAGCGCCAGGAGCAGTTCCTGCACTACCTGATCGGCCACACCGCGCTGCTGTCCGACGCGCTGGCGCACCTCAAGCAACCGGAAATCCGCCCGGCCACCGGCTTCCAGCACTTCGCTGCCGGCGCGCAGCTGATCCAGCAGGGTGATGACGCCGAGCACGTGTTCATCATCATCGAAGGCCACGCCGAGGCCTTCGTCGATGGGCAGAAGGTCGGTGACGTGCAGAAGGACGAAATCTTCGGCGCCATGGCCGTGTTCACCCGCGAGAAGCGCAGCGCGTCGGTCATCGCCAGCGAGCCGTGCACCGTGATGGTGATCCCCAAGGACCAGTTCCTCAGCCTGATGCAGAGCAACCCGCGCATCGCCCACAGCCTCATCGAGGGCATGGCGCGCCGCATCGACCTGCTGAACAAGGAAGTCACCCAGTTGCGCTTGCAGCGCCAGCCGGACTGAGCCTCTACCCCTATAGAAAGCCCGGCCCTGCGCCGGGCTTTTTCGTTGCAGCGGCAGGTAATTCGGCGATGAGAAAAAATCTGCAGAAAAGAGGTTGACTCTCAAATGATAATGATTATTATTGAGTCATCTGGTCGCGAGGCCAGATCGATAACCTCAAGAGACCACGCGGTCGGACTCTTCAGATTATCTCCTCATCAGGCTAATCACGGTTTCGACCCGGCACTTTGCCGGGTCTTTTTTTTGCCCCGGTTTTTACCTTTCCGCCCCATCGCCAATCCGCAGAAAAAACTTCGCATCAGTTGCAGAAAAGCTGTTGACTCTCAAATGATAATGGTTATTATTACAACCACTGGCTGCGAGGCCAGTTGGATAAGCTAGAGAGACCACGCAGTCGGACTCTTCAGATTATCTCCTCATCAGGCTAATCACGGTTTTAGACCCGGCACTTTGCCGGGTCTTTTTTTGCCCGCGATTTCTTGCGCGTCGGTCTGACAGCGAGCCTATGAAAAACGGAGCCTTCCGGCTCCGTCGTGTGACTCATAGGCTGCCGCGCATCTGCGCGCAGTAATCCGTGGGTGGCCGGGCCGGCGTGTACCACAGGTAATCCGCCTGGCCGGGCTCCACGGGCTTGCCGACTTCCGCCAGCATCACCACCTGCAGCCCTTGCGCCGCGTCGATGTCCTTCAGGTGCAGCGGCGCTCCCAGATCGCGCCGCGCATGAAAGCCGCCGGCGATCAGCACGGAGGGCTCGGGCGCTGCCTTGAAGCTTTCGGCCATGCGCCGGTCGCGCTGTTGCTGCACCGCCAGCATCGCCGGGTACTGGCTCTCGGGCAGCAGGCCACAATGGGAATCACGGATGTCCTCCAGCAATGCATTGCGCACTGACGCCGCTGTGGACGCCGAGCCTTGCAGCTGCGGCTTGGTCCGGTAGATCTCCATGATCTCGTCACGATCCAGGTTGGCCGCCAGTAATGGCGCCGGCTGCTTCACCAGCCAGGTCACCAGCGGGCCGTATTGCGACCAGTCCCAGCCTGGCTGCCAGCGCAGCGCAGCGATCAGGTCGCTCGGCATGTCGCCCTTCGCGGCGGATGCCTGGGCGGCGCTGACGGCGTTCTGCTGCTCGGGACCGAGCATTTCCAGCAGCACGCTGCCACTCGGGCGGCGCTCGGCCAGGGCGCGCACCAGCCAGAGCTCAAGGGCATGGTGATCCGGATTGTCGTGCTGCTCACCAACGATTACCCGCGGTGCCGCTGCAAGTCGATCAAGCAGCTGCGCGGTGGAAAGCTGCTCGCCGCTGCGCAGATCGCGGATCACCCCCAGTTCGGCGCTGTCGCGCCCTTCCGGGCTTTGCCAGGTTGGCAGCGGCGGCGCAGCCACCTGGCCCTGGCAGGCAGCGAGCAACGCCAGCAGTGGGACGAGCAGGACCTTCTTCATGGCGACTCCTATCAGCGCGCGATGATCAGCGGATGGCCGCGCTCCGGGTGCTCCTGCACCAGCACGTCGAGGCCGAAGACCGTGCGCAGGGGTTCGGCCTGAAGCACCTCACGCGGCGTGCCGAGCAGATGTGCGCGCGTCTCGTGGAGCAGCAACAGGCGGTCACAGTAGCGCGCCGCAAGGTTCAGGTCGTGCAGGATGACCAGCACTGCCGCGCCGCGCCCAGCGAACTCTCGCACAGCCTGCAGCGTGGTGTGCTGATGCAACGGGTCGAGGGCGGACGTCGGTTCGTCCAGCAGCAGGATCTGCTCCTCTCCACCCGGCCAGAGCTGCGCCAGCACTCGGGCCAGGTGCACGCGCTGGCGCTCGCCACCGGACAGCGCCAGGTAACTGCGCCCGGCAAGGTGCGAGGCATCTGCGGCGCGCATCGCTTCGCGGATGATCGTTTCATCGCGCTGGCGGCCTGTGTCGTGAGGCAGCCGGCCGAAACCCACCACCGCCTCGACGGAGAAGGCGAAGTTCAGCGAAGACGATTGCGGCAGAACAGCCAGCCGCCGCGCGCGCTCGGGGCCCTGCCACGACTCCAGCGGGCGACCATCAAGGCTCACCGCTCCGCTGGTAAGAGGCAATTCACCATTCAGGGCGCCGAGCAGCGTGCTCTTGCCCGCGCCGTTGGGGCCGAGCACGCCGAGCACTTCGCCCGGCTGCAGCGTCACGCTCACATCCTGCAGGACGACCTGGGAGCCGCGCTTCACCAGCAGCTTGTCTGCGCACAGCATCAGGAGCGTCCCCGGATCAGCAGGTAGAGGAAGAACGGCGCGCCGATCAGCGCGGTGACGATGCCGATCGGGAGCTCCGCCGGCGCCAGCGCCAGGCGAGCGATCAGGTCGGCCAATAGTAGAAGGATCGCACCGCCGAACATCGATGCCGGCAGCAGCACGCGGTGATCCGGGCCGACGATCAGCCGCAGCAGGTGCGGCACGACCAGGCCGATGAAGCCGATCATCCCGGCCGCCGCCACCGCCGCGCCCACACCGAGGGCAGTGCAGAGGATCAACTCGACCTTCAGTCGCTCGACGTCGAAGCCCAGGTGGCGCGCCTCGGACTCGCCCAGCAACAGCGCATTCAAGGCGTTCACCCGACGCGGCAACCAGCAGGCTACCAGCAGTGTGATCAGCAGCAATGGCCACAGACGTGGGTAGCTCGCGCCATTAAGGCTGCCGAGGTTCCAGAAGGTCAGCGTGCGCAGCGTGGCGTCGTCGGCGAGGTAGGTGAACAGCCCGATCAGCGCGCCGGCCAATGCCGTCAGCGCGATGCCGGCCAGCAACATGGTTGCCACACTGGTCTGGCCGTTGTGGCGACCCAGCCGATACACCAGCGCCGTCACCAGCAGGCCACCGACAAAGGCGCAGGCGGACAACAAATAAGGAGCAAAGGCTTCTGGCAGCCCACCGATGGAAGCGCCGAAGACAATGGCGATGGCGGCGCCCAGCGCGGCACCGCTGGAAACTCCGATCAGGCCCGGATCGGCCAGCGGGTTGCGGAACAAGCCCTGCATCGCCACACCGGCCAGCGCCAGCACGCCGCCGGTGGCGATGCCCAGCAAGGTGCGCGGCAGGCGAATCTGCCCGACGATCAGTTCAGCCTGGCCGAGCCCGTCGACGGACACCGGCAGCCCGAGCATGTGCGCCAGCGCGCGCAGGGTATCGCCCAGCGGCAGGCTCACCGGCCCGAGGGCCAGTGAGAGCCAGACGACCAGCAGCAGGAGAAAACCGAGGAACAGGAACAACGGTCGAGCGGTAACGATCCGGGTCAAGGACGACTTTCCGTGTTCAGGGCCTGCGCCGAAGGATAAAAGGCCTGGGCGAGGCTAGCCAGCCCGTCGGGGATGCGCGGACCAAGGCCACCGACCAGCAGGGTCGGGTCGAGCACCAGCACGCGACCGTCGCGCACTGCGCTGGTCGCGGCAAGGCCGGGGTTCTGCCGGGTCAATGCGGCGCGTGCCTTGTCGCCGTCCAGCGCGCGGTCGCTGAGCACCACCACTTGCGGGTTCAGCGCGGTGAGGGCCTCGGTGGAGAGCGTCTTGTAGCCGGTATGGGTCGCGAGGTTGCGGCCGCCAGCATGCTGGATCAGCCAGTCGCCGGAGGTGTCCTGCCCGGCCACCAGCAGGTTGCCGCCGGCATGCCCGACCAGCAGCACGACACCGGGAGCGGCCTGTGCGGCCTGGGCCTTCTTCACCCAGGCGTCCTGCGCGGCAAGGCGTGCATCGAAGTCCGACTCGACCCGCTTCGCCTTGTCCACCGCGCCGAGCAGTTCGCCCAGGCGCTGGATGGTGTCGTGCACGGTCTTTTCGTCAGCCTTGGCCGACAGTGTTTCGATCCGCACGCCAGCGGCGCGCAACTGTTGCAGGACCGGCGGTGGGCCCATTTCCTCACTGCCCAGCAGAATATCCGGCTTCAGCGCCAGGATGCCTTCGGCGGCGAGCTGTCGCTGGTAGCCGATCTTCGGCAACGCCTGCAGCGAAGCCGGATGCAGGCTGGTGGTATCGACGCCGACCAGCTTGGCCTCGCCCCCCAGGGCAACAACCCATTCGCTGAGCGAACCACCAGCGCTCACCCAACGCTGCGGCAGCGTATCGGCCAGCGCGCTGGTGGCAGTCAGGCAGAGGCCGGTGAGCAGCCCGGCCAGCAGCGGACGGGCAGTCATGGAAGCTTTCTTCATCGTGTCGGCCCTCAGAGTGCCGGGAAGGATTCGGCAAGTTCGCGCCAGCCCTGCAACTCCGGAACTCCTGGCTTGCGTGCGCCGAACACCTGCAGCACCAACTCCCCATGGGCATCGAAGGCTTCCCAGCTGGTGATGACGCCATCGCTGCTCGGCTTGCGCACGCGCCACAACTCGACCACACCCGGCGTCTTCAGATGCAGGTTGAATAGCGGATCGAGGACGTTGAACCAGTCGTCCATCCACTTGAGGTTTTCCACGGTGCCGGTGTGGATCTGAATGCAATGGGCGTTGCCGACGAAGATCATGATCGGCAACTGGCTTGCACCGGCCGCCTCCAGCAGGCGCGGCAGCTCGGCATTGTCCAGGGGCTCGGCCCACTCACGGCCGGCCAGGCGCAGCGCCTGGGTGCGCTGGACCTTGTGCTTCTTCAGCAAGGCAAAGAAATGGTGGGTGTCCTTCAGGGCCGCCCAGCCCTCACGCAAAGCGGCAACGTCGATTTCGCCGTCGACCAGAGCAGCCGCCTTGGGCTCGAGCGGTACCAGCTCCAGGTCGGCGCGCTGCTCGGCAGCAGTGAAGCTGCGCACCAGCGGGTCCCAGGCGGCGAGGTCGCTCTGCTCGGTGAGGAAGACCTTGTGCACAGCGGTGCCCTGGCGGTCGAAGACCTGAATGCTGCGCTGGGTACCGTGGGCGGTCTCCTCGCTGACGGCGAAGGCGCTGGCCCAGCCGCCGAGGAACAGGCGCAGGTCGATGTCCGGGGAAACCACCAGACCCATCTGGCCATTGGCGGAAACGGTCACGTCGCGGTACGGCCCCTTGCGCTCGTGCACACAATGCTCGTTGCGGGTCAGCGCCATGATCTGCCCCAGCTCGCCCAGTGCCGGCAGCAGCTCGGCCCAGTCGGTGCGCAGGCGCACGGCGTCCACCCCCAGGCGGCTGGCCGTCAGCTCGGCTTCGCTCACGGCCAGGTGGTGCGCTGCATCGCGGGCGCGCAGGCGCGGTTTCTCGGCGCGCAGGGCTTGCCAGGCGCGGTACAGCTCGGAGGCCGGCGCAGTCAGGGTCGTCATTGCAGAGTTCCTCGTTCGAAAGGTGGCCTGCCGCGGTGCGGCAGCATGGACGAACCTTGCCACAGGAAAATTAGGAAATCTATTTGATAATTATTTGCATTAGATTGCAGAGAGGCTTAAGGTCGGCGCCGATTTCGCCGGGGCTCCCGGCGAGCACAGACTTCAGCACACGGAAGTGCACCCTCTTCCGGTCCTGCCATCCACGCGCGGATAATGGCCGCCCTGATGGAGACCGTGTCGAATGATCCTGCTCTGCGCCCCGCATGACCTGGCCGAAGGCCAGAGCCGGGGCTTCAAGGCCGCCGGCCTGAACCTCTTCGCCGTACGCCGCGAAGGCCGCGTGTACGCCTACCGCAACCGCTGCCCGCACCGGGAAATCCCCTTGGGCTACGATGCCGAGAATTTTCTCGATGCCAGCGGCCGCCTGCTGCAATGCGGCCATCATGGCGCACTGTTCCTGATCGAGACCGGTGAGTGCATCCAGGGCCCGTGTCTGGGTGAAGTGTTGGAAGCGCTGCCCTGCCGGGAAGACGAGCAGGGTATCTGGCTGGACGAGAACGCTCAGGAATAGGAACGGTTCCGGGCGGGCTCGCACCTACAGGCTGGCATCGCGCTTTATTGTAGGAGCGAGCTTGCTCGCGAACAGCCCAACGCCAGAGCAGCAGCCGAGCGGCTAGAGCAACACCTTCAGCCGCCGATCGAGGCAAATCTCCCGGGTATCAATCCGCGCCCCATACGCCAGCACTTCCACCCCCGCAGTACGCGCCTCAGCCAGCGCCGCCGCATAGGCCGGATCAATCTCCTTCGCCGGGCGCACCGCTTCGATCTCCGACAGGCTCACCGCATATAGCAGCACCGCGCGCATACCGTCGCGCGCCAAGGCCGCGAGTTCGCGCAGGTGCTTGGCGCCGCGCTGGGTGACGGCATCGGGGAAGGCGGCGACGGTGGTGTCTTCGAAGCCCAGGGTCACGCTCTTCACCTCCACGAACACCGGCTTGCCGGCGTACATCAGGCGGAAGTCGGCGCGGCTGTTTTCCTGCCCGTAGGCAACCTCCCGACGCAGTTCATCGAAACCGGCCAACTCGGTTACCGTGCCGGCCAGCAACGCCTCTTCCACCAGCCGATTGGCCCGCCCGGTGTTAACGCAAGCCAGGCGGCCCTGCGGCGTCTCCACCAGTTCCCAGGTGCCGGGCAGCTTGCGCTTGGGATCATCGGAACGGCTGAACCAGACGCGGCAACCTTCGCTCATGCAGTTGAGCATCGAGCCGGTGTTCGGGCAGTGGATGGTCAGCAACTCGCCGCTGGCGGTCTCGATGTCCGCCAGGAAGCGCTTGTAGCGTTTGATCAGACGCGCCTCCTCCAGCGCCGGCTCGAAGCGCATCAGGGGCGCCAGGTCTTGAGGCCGCGGGCAATGCGTTCCACCGCCTGCTGCAGGCGCTCGACGCTCTGCGTATAGGCGAAACGCACATGGTGCGACGCCTGGTAACGCCCGAAGTCGACACCGGGCGTGAAGGCCACGTACTCGGTCTCGATGAAGTGCTGGCAGAAGGCGAAGGCGTCGCCGCCGAAAGCGCTGATGTCCGCGTACAGGTAGAAGGCACCCTCCGGTTCCACGGCGATGCCAAAGCCCAGCTCGCGCAATGCCGGCAGCAGGTAGTCGCGGCGGCGGCGGAACTCTTCGCGGCGCTCCTCGAGGATCGCCAGGGTGGCCGGCTCGAAGCAGGCCAGCGCGGCGTGCTGGGCCATGCTCGGCGCGCTGATGTAAAGGTTCTGCGCCAGCTTCTCGAGCTCCCCCACTGCATCCGGCGGCGCCACCAGCCAACCCAGGCGCCAGCCGGTCATGCCGAAATATTTGGAGAAACTGTTGAGGACGAAGGCGTCGTCATCCACCTCCAGGACGCTGGACGCGTCGATGCCGTAGGTCAGGCCGTGATAGATCTCGTCCACCACCAGATGGCCGCCACGCGCCTTGAGCGTGGACGACAGCGCGGCGAGTTCATCCTTGTGCAACAGGGTGCCCGTAGGATTCGCCGGCGATGCGGCCAGAGCGCCTACACTGTCCTGATCCCAGTGCCGTTCGACGAGCTCCGGGGTGAGCTGGTAACGGCTCTCCGGGCCGACCGGCACCAGTTGCGCGGCGCCTTCCACCAGGCGCAGAAAGTGGCGATTGCATGGGTAACCCGGATCGGCCAGCAACCAGTGCTTGCCCGGATCCACCAGCAGGCTGCTGGCGAGCAACAGGGCGCCGGAGCCGCCGGGCGTGACGAGAATGCGTTGCGGGTCGATCGACAGACCGTAACGTTGGCCGTAGAAGCCCGCGATGGCTTCGCGCAGCGCCGGCAGGCCACGTGCGGCGGTATAGCGCGTGTGACCATTTGCCAGGGCCTGCTGCCCGGCCTCGACGATGGGCGCCGCGGTAGTGAAGTCCGGCTCGCCGATTTCCAGGTGGATGACGTCGTGGCCCGCGGCCTGCAGCTCGTTGGCCCGCGCCAGCAGCGCCATGACGTGGAAGGGTTCGATGGCGCGGCTACGCGCACTGAAGGTGGTGGCCATGCAATATTCCGAACTTTGCGACAGAGCCGGGATTCTAACAGGCCACTGATAAATACTGGGCGGCCGCGCACAGATGGCGCGGCGCCTGGGAATTTGCAGGCTTCGTCGGGCAAACGCCAGCGATCCTGCAAAGGTTTGCCGAGAAACCCGCTGGTCGTGACCAGTGGGTCGGCAAGCTGGCGGTCAGGTATGTGCGGGCACTGTCAGGCTCGACAACCGGGAGTAGCGTCCCGGTAATCGTTCTGGTAAGTTCGCCCGCTGCGAGCGCGGGGCCGGCGGTGCCGGAGAGGGACCATCCGCGAGAGGATTAGCGAGAGTGAGAGGCGGTCATCCATGCCCACCAAAGCAAAACAACAGAGCAGCCAACTGATTCGTGGCTTCGAGCCCTACCAGGAAACCAAGGGCGAGGAGTACATGAGTGATCGCATGCGCGCGCACTTCACCTCCATCCTCAACAAATGGAAAGTTGAGCTGATGGAAGAAGTGGACCGCACCGTGCACCACATGCAGGACGAAGCGGCGAACTTCCCGGACCCGGCCGACCGGGCCAGCCAGGAAGAAGAGTTCAGCCTCGAGCTGCGCGCCCGCGACCGCGAGCGCAAGCTGATCAAGAAGATCGACGAGACCCTGCAACTGATCGAAGACAACGACTACGGCTGGTGCGATTCCTGCGGCGTCGAGATCGGCATCCGCCGTCTGGAAGCCCGCCCCACCGCCACCCTGTGCATCGACTGCAAGACCCTGGCGGAAATCAAGGAAAAGCAGCTGGGCTCCTGAGCCTGGTTGATCCCGAACGGGGCGCTGCGGCGCCCCGTTTCGTTTCTGCTGCCATCTGAAGAGCCGCCATGCCCGCCACCCAGTACATCGGACGCTTCGCCCCCACGCCCAGCGGCTACCTGCACTTCGGCTCGCTGGTGGCCGCTGTCGCTTCCTACCTGGATGCGCGCTCGGTGGGTGGAAAGTGGCTGGTGCGCATGGAAGACCTCGACCCGCCACGGGAAATGCCCGGTGCCCAGGCGGCCATCCTGGAAACCCTGGAACGCTACGGCTTCGAGTGGGACGGCCCGGTGGAGCGCCAGAGCGCCCGCCACGCAACCTACTCCGCGCAAGTCGAACAATGGCTGCGCAGCGGCCTGGCCTACGCCTGCACCTGCTCGCGCAAGCAGCTCGAAGGCAGCAACGGCATCTATCCCGGCACCTGCCGCGACGCACAACATGACTGGCACGGCGACGTCGCCATCCGCATCCGCGTGCCGGAACTGGACTATCGCTTCACCGACCGCCTGCAGGGCGAATTCCACCAGCACCTGGGCCGCGAAGTGGGTGACTTCATCATCCGCCGCCGCGACGGGCTGTTCGCCTATCAACTGGCGGTGGTGCTGGACGATGCCTGGCAGGGTGTCACCGATATCGTCCGCGGCGCCGACCTGCTGGACAACACCCCGCGCCAGCTCTATCTGCAGGAACTGCTGGGCATCGCCGCGCCGCGCTACCTGCACGTCCCGCTGATCATCCAGCCCGATGGCCACAAGTTGGGCAAGTCCTACCGCTCGCCGCCGCTGGAGGCCGAACAGGCTGCCCCGCTGCTGGTGCGCGCGCTGAAGGCGCTGGGTCAGAACCCGCCCGCTGGGCTGGCGCAAAGCGCGCCGCGCGAAGTCCTCGCCTGGGGCATCGCGCACTGGAATGCCGACGCCATCCCCCATAGCCTGACGCTGGAAGACGCGCAGCTCTAGACTGCTCGTACAGGGCACACGGGCGACAGCTTTTCTGTAGGAGCGAGCTTGCTCGCGAACAAGATTTCCGGCGGCGCCGGCATCAAGCGGTTCGCGAGCAAGCTCGCTCCAACAAGGACTGCCAGTCCTTCGGCAAGAGCCGGGCCGGCTTGCCGGCAACTGTGCGCACAGGTAGCCTGCCCGCCGAACCAAGAGAGAGACGACATGTACATCTACCGACTGGTGTTGCTCCTGGTCGTGGGCATCTACCTGTTCTCACCGGCCATCATGGACTGGTGGATCGATCCCCACGGCGCCTGGTACCGCCCGTATCTGCTGTGGCTGATCCTGATCGTCGTCACCTTCATCCTGCAGAGCCAGCGCGATGCTGACGAGCTTTAGCCTCACCCAGCTGATCCTGATCAGCGCCGCTTACCTGATGGTCCTTTTCGGTGTCGCCTGGATCACCGAGCGCGGCTTCATCCCGCGCCGGCTGGTGCGCCACCCGTTGATCTACACCCTGTCGCTGGGCGTGTATGCCAGCGCGTGGGCCTTCTATGGCACGGTCGGGTTGGCCTACCAGTACGGCTACGGCTTCCTGGCGATCTACCTGGGCGTTTCCGGTGCCTTCCTGCTCGCCCCGGTGCTGCTCTATCCGATCCTGCGCATCACGCGGGCGTACCAGCTGTCCTCGCTGGCCGACCTGTTCGCCTTCCGCTTCCGAAGCACCTGGGCCGGAGCGCTGACCACGCTGTTCATGCTGATCGCCGTGCTGCCAATGCTGGCGCTGCAGATCCAGGCGGTCACCGACTCCATCAGCATCCTCACCCGCGAGTCGGAGCCCAACCGCGCGGCGCTGGCGTTCTGCGCGCTGATCACGCTGTTCGCCATTCTCTTCGGCGCGCGCCATATCGCCACCCGCGAGCGCCACGAAGGGCTGGTGATGGCGATCGCCTTCGAGTCGCTGGTGAAGCTGGTGGCACTCTGCTCCATCGGTCTGTTCGCCCTGTATGGCGTCTTCGGTGGCCCAGACGGCCTGGAAGTCTGGCTGCTGCAGAACCAGGAAGCCCTGAGCACTCTGCACACGCCGCTAGCCGAAGGGCCGTGGCGCACGCTGCTGCTGGTGTTCTTCGCCGCCGCCATCGTCATGCCGCACATGTTCCACATGACCTTCACCGAAAACCTCAACCCGCGCTCACTGCTCAGCGCCAGCTGGGGCCTGCCACTGTTCCTGCTGCCGATGAGCCTGGCGGTGCCACCGATCCTCTGGGCAGGCCTGCACCTGGGCGCCTCGACCAACCCGGAATACTTCACCCTCGGCCTGGGCATCTCGGTGGACAGCCCGGCGCTGGCGCTGACCGCCTTCATCGGTGGCATCTCCGCCGCCAGCGGCCTGATCATCGTGATGACCCTGGCGCTCTCGGGCATGGTGCTCAACCACCTGGTGCTGCCGCTCTACCAGCCGCCGGCCGAGGGCAACATCTACCGCTGGCTGAAATGGACACGCCGCGCACTGATCGCCGCGATCATCATGGCCGGCTATGCCTTCTACCTGCTACTGGGCGCCGAGCAGGACCTGTCGAACCTGGGCATCGTTTCCTTCGTCGCCACCCTGCAATTCCTGCCGGGCGCACTGGCGGTGCTCTACTGGCCCACCGCCAATCGCCGCGGCTTCATTGCCGGTCTGGTAGCGGGAATGCTGGTGTGGGGCGCGACCATGCTCGTCCCGCTGGTGGCGAACATGCAGAGCATCTATCTGCCGCTGTTCAACTCGCTCTACGTGCTGGACGACACCACCTGGCACCTCGCCGCACTCGCCTCGCTGGCCGCCAACGTGCTGGTGTTCACCCTGGTGTCGCTGTTCACCGAGGCCAGCGACGAAGAAAAAGGCGCCGCCGAAGCCTGCGCCGTGGATAACGTCCGCCGCCCGCAGCGCCGCGAACTGCTCGCCCACTCCCCGCAGGAGTTCGCCAGCCAATTGGCCAAGCCGCTGGGCGCGAAAACCGCACAACGTGAAGTGGAACAAGCCCTGCGTGACCTGCACCTGCCCTTCGACGAGCGCCGGCCCTACGCCATGCGACGTCTGCGCGACCGGATCGAGGCGAACCTGTCCGGCCTGATGGGCCCGAGCGTGGCGCAGGACATGGTGGAAACCTTCCTGCCCTACAAGGCCGCCAGCGAAAGCTACGTCACCGAAGACATCCACTTCATCGAAAGCCGCCTGGAGGACTACCACTCCCGGCTCACCGGCCTTGCCGCCGAGCTGGATACCCTGCGCCGCTACCACCGCCAGACCCTGCAGGACCTGCCGATGGGCGTCTGCTCGCTGGCCAAGGACCAGGAAATCCTCATGTGGAACCGCGCCATCGAGGACCTCACCGGCGTCAGCGCGCAACGCGTGGTCGGCTCCCGCCTGGCTGCCCTGCCCGACCCGTGGCGCGGGCTGCTGGAAGGCTTCATCGATGCACCGGACGAGCACCTGCACAAGCAGCGCCTGTCCATCGAGGGCCAGACCCGCTGGCTGAACCTGCACAAGGCGGCGATCGAGGAACCTCTCGCGCCCGGTAACAGCGGCCTGGTACTGCTGGTGGAAGACCTCACCGAAACCCAGTCCCTGGAAGACAAACTGATCCACTCCGAACGCCTGGCTTCCATCGGTCGCCTGGCCGCCGGCGTCGCCCACGAGATCGGCAACCCCATCACCGGTATCGCCTGCCTGGCGCAGAATCTGCGGGAAGAGCGCGAAGGCGATAGCGAACTGACCGAGATCAGCGGGCAGATCCTCGAGCAGACCAAGCGCGTCTCGCGCATCGTGCAATCACTGATGAGCTTCGCCCACGCCGGCGGCAAGCAGGTCGCGGCCGAGCCGGTATGCCTGGCGGACGTCGCCCAGGAAGCCATCGGCCTGCTCTCGTTGAACAAGCGCAGCGTCGACGTGCAGTTCTTCAACCTCTGCGATTCGGAACACTGGGTGGAAGGCGACTCCCAGCGCCTGGCGCAGGTACTGATCAACCTGCTGTCCAACGCCCGCGACGCCTCCCCGCCCAACGGAGCGATCCGAGTGCGCAGCGAAGCGTCCGAGCAGACCATCGACCTGATCGTCGAGGACGAAGGCAGCGGAATACCCAAATCGATCATCGACCGCCTCTTCGAGCCGTTCTTCACCACCAAGGACCCAGGCAAAGGGACCGGCCTGGGCCTCGCGCTGGTCTATTCGATCGTGGAAGAGCATTATGGGCAAATCACCATAGACAGCCCGGCAGACCCGGAACGCGAATGCGGCACCCGCATCAGCGTCACCTTGCCGCGGCATCCTGGCCCGACGGCCGAGCAGTAAACGAGCACGTCGAGAGAGCTGAATACATGGCACATATCCTCATCGTCGAAGACGAAACCATCATCCGTTCCGCCCTGCGACGGTTGCTCGAGCGGAACCAGTACCAGGTCAGCGAGGCAGGCTCGGTGCAGGAGGCACAGGAGCGCTACAGCATTCCGTCGTTCGACATGATCGTCAGCGACCTGCGCCTGCCCGGCGCACCGGGTACCGAACTGATCAAGCTGGCCCAGGGCACCCCGGTGCTGATCATGACCAGCTACGCCAGCCTGCGCTCGGCGGTGGACTCGATGAAGATGGGCGCGGTGGACTACATCGCCAAGCCGTTCGACCACGACGAGATGCTCCAGGCCGTGGCACGTATCCTCAAGGATCGCCAGGAGAACCGTAACGCCCCCGCCGAAGCCCGCGGTAACGCCAAGGCCGCCGAGCGCAGCAGCGGTAACACCGCCGCCGCGGATGGCGATATCGGCATCATCGGCTCCTGCCCGCCCATGCAGGAGCTCTACACCAAGATCCGCAAGGTCGCGCCGACTGATTCCAATGTGCTGATCCAGGGCGAGTCCGGTACCGGCAAGGAGCTGGTTGCCCGTGCGCTGCACAACCTGTCCAAGCGCACCAAGGCGCCGCTGATCTCGGTGAACTGCGCCGCGATCCCGGAAACCCTGATCGAATCCGAACTGTTCGGCCACGAAAAGGGCGCATTCACCGGCGCCAGCGCGGGTCGCGCGGGCCTGGTGGAGGCTGCCGATGGAGGCACCCTGTTCCTCGACGAGATCGGCGAACTGCCGCTGGAAGCCCAGGCACGCCTGCTGCGCGTATTGCAGGAAGGTGAAATCCGCCGCGTCGGCTCGGTGCAGTCGCAGAAGGTCGATGTGCGCCTGATCGCCGCCACCCACCGTGACCTGAAGATGCTGGCCAAGACCGGCCAGTTCCGCGAAGACCTCTATTACCGTCTCCACGTCATCTCGCTGAAATTGCCACCGCTGCGTGAACGCGGCCCGGACGTGATGGAAATCGCGCGCTCCTTCCTGGCGCGCCAGTGCTCCCGGATGGGGCGCCCGGCGCTGAGCTTCTCCCATGAGGCCGAGCAGGCCATCCGTCACTACCCCTGGCCGGGCAACGTGCGCGAGCTGGAGAACGCCATCGAGCGTGCGGTGATCCTCAGCGAAGGGCAGGAAATCCCCGCCGACCTTCTGGGCATCGACATAGAACTGGATGACCTGGAAGACGACTTCGGCGATGACGGCGACCTGCGCCCAACCAACGGCAGCGCCAGCGCCCACGAGCCCACCGAGGATCTGTCGCTGGAGGACTACTTCCAGCACTTCGTCCTCGAACACCAGGACCACATGACCGAGACCGAGCTGGCCCGCAAGCTGGGCATCAGCCGCAAGTGCCTGTGGGAACGACGCCAGCGCCTGGGTATCCCACGCCGCAAATCGGGTGCCGCGGCGGACTCGTAACAGGTCACCACACTGTTACCGGAGACATGCTCCGTAACAAAGCCGGGTTCATCGGTAACGAAAACCCGGCTTTTTTGTGCCTGCCATTCGGAGGTGAATCCTCGCAAACCCTTGAAAAATAAGGATTCGCAAAAGTTGGCACGGCATCTGCTTTGTTATTGGTACAACAACAATAACAAGCACGACCACTCAAAATAAGAACAAGACGAAACGACTCCAGCACAACAAAAACAAAATCGCGGAGGCGCAGCTAACTGATTCTTTTGGAGAAGGGTAGCCGTCGGGATCAATCCCGCAACCAGTCAAGAAGAATAAAACTGTCTTGAGACAGCACGCAAAACTGGTTGGATCGCAAGATCATTGCTCACTCAGCGACCAAAGCAATCCGTTTGCTATTGAACACCTTCCAAGTGTGGAAGGTTCCCCGAAGCAGGTAGCTTCGAGGGTCGGGTCTACAAACAAAAACAACAAGCCCGGTAATCATAATAAAAACAAAGCACGCACCTATTTGGGGGGGAGCCTCGGCTCCCCCAGTAGCTTTTGCTACACCCTCTCCCCTTCTCCCCGCAAGTCCCTTTCCCCAGTTTTCTTCATCATCCCATCCCACAATGCTAGAATCGCCGCGGCGCAGACGGCATTCGATTTGCTGCCATTTGTTTCAAGGCAGCGGCAGACACCCGCTATCCTCCAGGAAACGCCGTAATCAGGCGGCTTGCCGAGACCTGCGTATGCCATCCATACACCTATTCCCGATAGTGCACACATGCTGAAAAAGCTGATCCAGTCCATCCGATCCCCACTGCGCCGTCCGCGCGCTGTCCGCACTACTCCGGAAGTCGTTGGCAATCATCAGCACTCGCTGCGGCGGGAACAGTTCAGCAGGAACGCGGTGAACGTCGTAGAGCGCCTGACCAAGGCCGGCTACCAGGCGTACATCGTCGGCGGCGGTGTACGTGACCCGCTGCTGGGCATCCCGCCCAAGGACTTCGACGTGGCCACCAGCGCCACCCCCGAGCAGGTGCGCGCCGAATTCCGCAACGCGCGGGTGATTGGTCGCCGCTTCAAGCTGGTCCATGTCCACTTCGGACGCGAGATCATCGAGGTCGCCACCTTCCGCGCCAACCATCCGGTCACCGAAGACGACGACACCGATAACGCCCATGCTTCCCGCAACGAAGCCGGCCGCATCCTGCGTGACAACGTCTACGGCACCCTGGAAGACGATGCTCAGCGCCGCGACTTCACCATCAACGCCCTGTACTTCGACGTTACCGGCGAGCGCATCCTCGATTACGCCCATGGCGTGCGCGATATCCGCAACCGCCTGATCCGCCTGATCGGCGACCCGGAGCAGCGTTACCTTGAAGACCCTGTGCGCATGCTGCGCGCGGTGCGGTTCGCCGCCAAACTGGACTTCGAGATCGAGAAGCACAGCGCTGCGCCGATCCGCCGTCTCGCCCCGCTGCTCAACGAGATTCCGTCCGCGCGCCTGTTCGACGAGGTGCTCAAACTGCTCCTCAGCGGCAAGGCCGAGCGCACCTTCGAATTGCTCAACGAATACGACCTGTTCGCTCCGCTGTTTCCGGCGAGCGCCAAGGCGCTGAAGGATGACCCGGAATACGCCGGCAAGCTGATGCGCCAGGCCCTGGCCAACACCGACGAGCGCATTCGCCTGGGCAAGCCGGTCACCCCGGCCTTCCTGTTTGCCGCGCTGCTCTGGCCGGCCCTGCCTGCCCGCGTGCTGAAACTCCAGGACCGCGGCATGCCGCCGATCCCGGCGATGCAGGAAGCCGCCCACGAACTGATCCTCGAACAGTGCCGCCGCACCGCGGTGCCCAAGCGTTTCACCATCCCGATCCGCGAGATCTGGGACATGCAGGAGCGCCTGCCGCGTCGTCAGGGCAAGAAGGCCGATCTGCTGCTGGAGAACCCGCGTTTCCGCGCCGGCTACGACTTCCTCCTGCTGCGCGAGAGCGCCGGCGAGGAAACCGGAGGTCTCGGCGACTGGTGGACCGACTACCAGGAAGCCAGCGATGGCGAGCGTCGCGGCATGATCCGCAACCTGGCCAGCCAGCAGGAAGAAGCCGGCGCAGCTCCGCGCAAGCGCCGGCGTGGCGGCAACAACCGCCGCCGCCGCGGCCCACGCACCGAAGGCACCAGCAGCGAATGAGCGAGCGCGTGTACATCGGGCTCGGCAGCAATCTCGCCGAGCCGCGCCAGCAGCTGGAAGCCGCACTGAAGGCCATGGCGCAGATTCCCGCCAGCAAGGTAGCGGTGGTTTCCCCGCTGTACGCCAGCGATCCGCTGGGCCCGCCGGACCAGCCACGCTACGTCAATGCCGTGGCCGCGCTGGATACCGACCTGGACCCACTCGCCCTGCTGGATGCGCTGCAGACCATCGAGCTGGAACAAGGGCGCGTACGCAAGGACGAGCGCTGGGGACCACGCACCCTCGATCTCGATATCCTGCTGTTCGGTGACCGGGTGATCGACGAGCCGCGCCTCACCGTCCCGCACTACCACATGCACGCCCGCGCCTTCGTGCTCTACCCGCTGGCAGACCTGGCCCCGCAACTGCGTTTCCCCGACGGTCGTACCCTGCCCGAGCTGCTCGCCGCCTGTCCGTTCTGCGGCCTCGAGCGCCTGTCCTGAGGCATGCTGCGCCCCAGGCGTGGGGCGCACTGACAGTAACGCCGTAACAGTCCGGTAACACCTGCAATTGACTTCGCCTTTTTCGATCCGGACTATAGGGCCCCGTTTGCCCCTGCCCGGCGCAGAACCGAGGACACTTTCATGCCTGATGTCACCCTGACCACCCTGCAAGGTCTCAAGCAAAGCGGCGAAAAGATCGCGATGCTGACCTCCTACGATGCCACTTTCGCCCACACCGCCAGCCTGGCCGGTGCCGAAATGCTGCTGATCGGTGACTCCCTGGGTATGGTGCTGCAAGGTCACGACAGTACGCTGCCGGTGACCGTCGAAGACATGGCCTACCACACCGCCGCAGTCAAACGCGGTAACAAGGGCGCACTGATCGTCACCGACCTGCCGTTCGAATCCGGCACTTCCCTGGACCAGTTGCTGCGCGACTCGGTCAAGGTGATGCAGGCCGGCGCCCATATGGTCAAGCTCGAAGGCGGCTCCTGGCTCGCCGAGCCGATCGTTCGCCTGGCCCAGATGGGCATCCCCGTTTGCGCACACCTGGGCCTCACCCCGCAGGCCGTCAACCTGTTCGGCGGCTTCAAGGTCCAGGGCCGCCAGGAAAACCAGGCGCGCCAGTTGCGCGCCGACGCCATTGCCCTGGAGCAGGCCGGCGCTGCTGTATTGCTGCTGGAGTGCGTGCCGTCCGCCCTGGCGAAGGAAATCACCGAAGCCGTGAAGATCCCGGTCATCGGTATCGGCGCTGGCGCCGGCACCGACGGCCAGGTGCTGGTGATGCATGACATGCTCGGCCTGTCGTTGTCCGGTCGTTCGCCGAAGTTCGTGAAGAACTTCCTCGAAGGCCAGCCCGATATCCAGTCCGCTTTCGCTGCCTATGTGAAGGCCGTGAAGGACGGTACCTTCCCTGGCCCGGAGCACGGTTTCGCCTGATGAACACAGTCAAGACAGTCCGCGAGCTGCGTGCCGCTGTGGCGCGCGCCCGTAGCGAAGGCAAGCGCATCGCGCTGGTGCCTACCATGGGCAACCTGCACGCCGGCCACGCCGCGCTGGTGACCAAGGCCAGCCAGCGCGCCGATTTCGTGGTCGCCAGCATCTTCGTCAACCCGCTGCAGTTCGGCCCCAGCGAAGACCTGGACAAGTACCCGCGCACCCTCGCCGCCGACCAGGAGAAGCTGCTCAGCGCCGGCTGCCATCTGCTGTTCGCCCCCACCGTCGAGGAGATGTACCCGGACGGCATGGACGGCCAGACCCGCTTGCATGTGACCGGCGTATCCGAAGGCCTGTGCGGCGGCAGCCGACCGGGCCACTTCGACGGCGTCGCCACTGTGGTCTGCAAGCTGTTCAACATGGTCCAGCCCGACATGGCGCTGTTCGGCGAGAAGGACTTCCAGCAGTTGGCGGTAATCCGCAAGCTGGTGCGTGACCTGAACCTGCCGATCCAGATCTTCGGCGAGCCGACCGTGCGTGCGGAGGATGGTCTGGCGCTGTCCTCCCGCAACGGTTACCTGACCGAAGAGCAACGCGCCGTCGCGCCGGTGCTGCAGCGCACTCTGAAGCAACTCGCCGAGCGCATTCGCCAGGGCGAGCGTGACTTCCCCGCCCTGCTGGCCGAAGGTCGCCGGCAGATCGAGGACGCCGGCCTGCGCATCGATTACCTGGAGGCCCGTGAGCCCGCCGGCCTGCACCCGGCCAGCGCGCAAGACCATCAGCTGGTGATCCTGGTCGCCGCCTTCCTCGGCACCACCCGGCTGATCGACAACCTCGCCTTCCACATCGACTGATTCCCCGCCCGACACCCGAATTTTCGCCTCGAAGCCGCGCCAACCGCGGCCTTGAGCGACTTCGGGTGCTCGGGCATACTCGCCCCGCTCTCCTCGACCAGAAGAAAAACAGGAGCCACGTCATGCAGAGCATCATGCTCAAAGCCAAACTGCACCGCGCCGAAGTCACCCACGCCGTGCTCGACTATGAAGGCTCCTGCGCCATCGACGGCGAATGGCTCGATCTCGCCGGAATCCGCGAGTACGAACAGATCCAGATCTACAACGTCGACAACGGCGAACGCTTCACCACCTACGCCATCCGTGGCGAAGAAGGTTCGAGGATGATTTCCGTCAACGGCGCCGCCGCTCACAAGGCCAAGGTGGGTGACCGGGTGATCATCTGCGCGTACGCTCAGTTCAGCGATGCCGAGCTGGAAGACTACAAGCCGCGCATGCTGTACATGGCTCCCGGTAACGAGCTGAGCCATACCAGCAACGCGATCCCGGTCCAGCTCGCCTGATCCGAAGAAGCGATGCCTGGAACCACCGGGCATCTTTTCCGTTCGAAAGCCTCAAGCTCAAACACGCACGTCTCACCCGAAGGTACGTCATGGAACACCACCTCACCCCGCTGGATGCCACCAAACTGGCGAGCTGGCAGGCGTTGGCCGCACATCGCCAGGATCTGCAGAACTTCACCATGCGCGAGGCGTTCGCCGAGGACCCGGAGCGCTTCAAGCGCTTCTCCCTCAGCGCCTGCGGCCTGTTCCTCGACTTCTCGAAGAACCTGATCCGCCAGGACACTCTCGACCTGCTGGTGAAGCTCGCCGAGGAAGCCAAGCTGGGCGAGGCCATCCAGTCCATGTTCCGCGGAGAGGTGATCAATGCCTCCGAGCGCCGCCCGGTGCTGCACACCGCGCTGCGCCGTCCTATCGGCGACAAGGTGCTGGTAGACGGCAACGATGTGATGCCCGAGGTGCACCGCGTGCTGCACCAGATGACCGAACTGGTCGCCGCCGTGCACAACGGCCTGTGGCGCGGCTACACCGAGAGGCCGATCACTGACGTGGTGAACATCGGCATCGGTGGCTCCTTCCTGGGCCCGCAGCTGGTCTCCGAAGCGCTGCTACCCTTCGCCCAGAAAGGCGTGCGTTGCCACTACCTGGCGAACATCGACGGCAGCGAATTCCGCGAGATGACCGCCAAGCTCAACGCCGAGACCACGCTGTTCATCGTCTCGTCGAAGTCCTTCGGCACCCTGGAAACACTGAAGAACGCCCAGGCTGCCCGCGCCTGGTACCTGGCCCAGGGAGGCAGCGAGGCGGAGCTGTACCGCCACTTCATCGCCGTTTCCAGCAACAAGGAAGCCGCTTCCGCCTTCGGCATTCGCCCGGAAAACGTCTTCCCGATGTGGGACTGGGTCGGTGGCCGTTACTCGCTGTGGTCGGCCATCGGCCTGCCAATCGCCATGTCGGTGGGCATCAACAACTTCAAGGAGCTGCTGTCCGGCGCCTACAGCATGGACCAGCACTTCCTCACCGCGCCGTTCGAGAAGAACATCCCGGTGCTGCTAGGCCTGCTCGGCGTCTGGTATGGCGACTTCTGGGGCGCGCGCAGCCATGCGATCCTGCCCTACGACTACTACCTGCGGAATATCACCGACCACCTGCAGCAGCTGGACATGGAGTCCAACGGCAAGAGCGTGCGCCAGGACGGCACCCCGGTGTCCGCCGGCACCGGCCCGGTGATCTGGGGCGGCGTGGGCTGCAACGGCCAGCACGCTTACCACCAGTTGCTGCACCAGGGCACCCACCTGATCCCGGCCGACTTCATTGTCCCGGTGTCCAGCTACAACCCGGTGGCCGACCACCACCAGTGGCTGTACGCCAACTGCCTGTCACAGAGCCAGGCTCTGATGGTCGGCAAAAGCCGCGCCGAAGCCGAGGCCGAACTGCGCGCCAAGGGCGTGGACGAGGCCGAAGTGCAGCGCCTGGCGCCGCACAAGGTGATCCCGGGCAACCGCCCGAGCAACACCCTGGTGCTGGAGCGCATCAGCGCCCGCCGCCTGGGCGCGCTGATCGCGATGTACGAGCACAAGGTCTACGTGCAAAGCATCCTCTGGGGCATCAACGCCTTCGACCAGTGGGGCGTGGAACTGGGCAAGGAGCTGGGCAAGGCGGTCTACGGCCGCCTGGTCGGCAGCGAGGAAAGCGCCGCCGAGGACGGCTCCACCCAGGGCCTGATCGACTTCTTCCGCGGCCGTCACCGCGGCTGACGAAAACAGCTGGATGCGCCCCTGCGCGTCCAGCTTCCCTCCTGCCCGGCAATCGACGGGCAACACAGCACCGCTCCCGCTCCTGCCGCCTCGCCGGCCAACGCCACACCACGCCGCCACCCCGCCTGCAAGCGCAAGGGACATCCGCCGCCGGAACGTTCCCCCGCCCTGGCGCGTCGAAACAACATGGACAACCCTTGAACCCGCCAGGCCTTGCATGCACCCTTGAGGGCATCTCGGCTCAACAACAACAAGGATTCCCCATGTACGAGATCAGCCTTCACCCCGTGCCGGAGGCCGTACGCAAGCGTGCCTACCTCGACAATGACGCCTACCAGCGCCTTTACCAGCAGTCGGTAAACGACCCGGAAGCCTTCTGGGGCGAGCAGGCCAAGGCCTTCCTCGACTGGTTCAAGCCCTGGCACTCGGTGCACCACGGCGATCTGGCGAAGGGCCAGGCCACCTGGTTCAAGGGCGGCCAGCTCAACGTCACCTACAACTGCATCGACCGCCATCTCGAACAGCGCGCCGAGCAGGTCGCCATCATCTGGGAAGGCGACAACCCGACCGAATCCGCCAACATCACCTACCGCAAGCTGCACAGCCATGTCTGCCGCCTGGCCAATGTGCTCAAGAGCCGCGGTGTCGGGAAAGGCGACCGGGTCTGCATCTACATGCCGATGATCCCCGAAGCCGCCTACGCCATGCTGGCCTGCGCGCGGATCGGCGCGATCCACTCGGTGGTGTTCGGCGGTTTCTCCCCGGACGCCCTGCGTGACCGCATCAACGATGCCGATTGCCGCGCCGTGATCACCGCCGACGAAGGCGTGCGCGGCGGCAAGTACATCCCGCTGAAGAAAAACGTGGAAAAAGCCCTGGCGGACTGCCCGAACGTGTCCACCGTGGTCGTGGTCGAGCGCACCCAGGGCGAGATCCCGTGGGTCGAAGGCCGCGACCTCTGGTACCACGAGGCCCTGCGCGAGGCCAGCGAGGACTGCGCACCGGAGCCGATGGATGCAGAGGACCCGCTGTTCATCCTCTACACCTCCGGCTCGACCGGCAAACCCAAGGGCGTGCTGCACACCACCGGCGGCTACCTGCTGGGCGCGGCGATGACCCACAAGTACGTGTTCGACTACCACGACGGCGACATCTACTGGTGCACCGCGGACGTGGGCTGGGTCACCGGGCACAGCTACATCGTCTACGGCCCGCTGGCCAATGGCGCCACCACACTGATGTTCGAAGGCGTGCCGAACTATCCGGACGCCTCGCGCTTCTGGCAGGTGATCGACAAGCACCAGGTGAATATCTTCTACACCGCACCCACCGCCATCCGCGCGCTGATGCGCGAGGGCGAGGCTCCGGTGCAGAAGACCGATCGCAGCAGCCTGCGCCTGCTCGGTTCAGTGGGCGAGCCGATCAACCCGGAAGCCTGGGAGTGGTACTACAACGTGGTAGGCGAGAAGCGCTGCCCCATCGTCGACACCTGGTGGCAGACCGAAACCGGCAGCATCCTGATCACTCCGCTGCCCGGCGCCACCGACCTCAAGCCCGGCTCGGCGACCCGCCCCTTCTTCGGCGTGCAACCGGTGCTGCTGGATGAGCAGGGCAAGGAAATCGATGGTCCCGGCTCCGGCGTACTCGCCGTGAAAGCCAGCTGGCCCAGCCAGATCCGCAGTGTCTACGGTGATCACCAGCGGATGATCGATACCTACTTCAAGCCCTACCCCGGCTACTACTTCACCGGCGACGGCGCCCGCCGCGACGAGGATGGCTACTACTGGATCACCGGCCGCGTGGACGACGTGATCAACGTCTCCGGCCATCGCATCGGCACCGCCGAGGTGGAGAGCGCGCTGGTGCTGCATGACTCGGTCGCCGAGGCTGCTGTCGTCGGCTATCCGCACGACCTCAAGGGCCAGGGCATCTACGCCTTCGTCACCACCATGAACGGCATCGAGCCCAGCGACGCACTCAAGCAGGAACTGCTGGCCCTGGTGAGCAAGGAGATCGGCAGCTTCGCCAAGCCGGAAATGCTGCAGTGGGCGCCGGGCCTGCCCAAGACGCGCTCGGGCAAGATCATGCGGCGCATCCTGCGCAAGATCGCCTGCAACGAACTGGAAAACCTCGGCGACACCTCGACCCTGGCCGACCCCAGCGTGGTCCAGGGGCTGATCGACAACCGCCTCAACCGTTGACCTGCGCTACAGGCCGAGGGCGCAAAGATGCTAGGTTTATGCAACAGACCTGTCGTCCTTGCCCTGAGGCCTGTCCGCCGCAATGGAAACCGTTCGCCGTCATATCGAAAGCCAGGTACTCAGCCTGACCGGCCTCGCCCTGGGCGGGGTCGACTTCGAGTCGCCCAAGGGCGACCCCGGCCTGTTCGGGCCGGAATCCATCAGCTGGAAAGTCCATGGTGATTTCAGTTCGATGCTCATTGGCGGCATCAGCGCCCTGCTCCTGCAGATGCTCCATCCGGCCGCACTCGGTGGCGTCTGGGACCACTCCAACTTCCGCGCCGACATGCTCGGCCGCCTGCGCCGCACCGGGCAGTTCATCTCCGCCACCACCTATGGTTCGCGCGGTGACGCCGAGAAGCTGATCGAGCGCGTGCGCCGCATCCACGATGGCGTCCACGGCACCCTTCCCGACGGCACACCCTATGCGGCCAGCGACCCGGACCTGCTCACCTGGGTGCACGTCGCCGAAGTCAGCTGCTTCCTCGCGTCGCACCTGCGCTACCTGAACCCGAATCTTTCCGGCGAAGAACAGGACCGCTACTACGACGAGATAGCCCTGATCGCCGAGCGCCTCGGTGCACGCAATGTCCCGCGCTCGCGGGTGGAGGTTGCTGCCTACCTGCAACGCATGCGCCCACAGCTTCGCTACGACGAACGCACCCGAGAAGTGGTCAGCGTGCTCTTCAACGCCCCCGCCCCCAGCTTCCTCGCCAAGCCCTTCGGCATGCTGATGATGCGCGCCGGCATCGACCTGCTCCCAGAGTGGGCAACTGACCAGCTCGGTCTGAGCCTCGGCAGCCTGCAGCGCCAGCTGATCCGTTCCAGCGTGAAGCGCAGCGTGCCGCTGTTGCGCTGGGCGGTACGCAACGGTTCGCTGCACCGCGCGCGCCGACGCATGGGGCTGCCCCCTCTGCGCTGAAACGTGACCACTCGGTTCGGAGGGTGGTGAGCCGGCGGCGAGCGTGCAACCATGCTCCTTCGCTGCGGCCGTTGCCGCGCCAGCCAGAGGATTCGCGTCATGCAAGAAGTCGTCATCGTCGCTGCCACCCGTACCGCCATCGGCAGCTTCCAGGGTTCGCTCGCCACATTGCCGGCCCATGAACTGGGCGCCGCGGTGATTCGCAGCCTGCTGCAACAGACCGGCCTGGATCCGGCCCGGGTGGATGAAGTCATCCTCGGCCAGACACTGACCGCCGGTGCCGGCCAGAACCCGGCGCGCCAGGCTTCCATTGCCGCAGGCCTGCCCAACACGGTGCCTGCGATGACGGTGAACAAGGTCTGCGGCTCCGGGCTCAAGGCCCTGCACCTGGCTGCCCAGGCCATCCGCTGTGGTGACGCCGATGTCGTCATCGCCGGCGGCCAGGAAAGCATGAGCCTCGCCCCCTACGTCATGCCTGGCGCCCGCACCGGCCTGCGCATGGGCCACGCCAAACTGGTCGACAGCATGATTCAGGACGGCCTGTGGGATGCCTTCAACGACTACCACATGGGCATCACCGCCGAAAACCTGGTGGAGAAGTACGGCATCAGCCGGGAGGCCCAGGACGCCTTCGCCGCCGAATCGCAACGCAAGGCCGCCGACGCCATCGAAGCGGGCCGCTTCAAGGCCGAAATCACCGCCATCGAGATCCCCCAGCGCAAGGGCGAAGCACTGCGCTTCGACACCGACGAGCAGCCCCGCGCCGGCACTACCGCAGAATCCCTGGCCAAGCTCAAACCAGCGTTCAGGAAGGACGGCAGCGTCACCGCCGGCAATGCTTCAACCCTCAATGACGGTGCGGCCGCCGTGTTGCTGATGAGTGCGGCCAAGGCTGCAGAACTGGGCCTGCCGGTCCTGGCCCGCATTGCTGCTTACGCCAACGCCGGTGTCGACCCGGCCATCATGGGCATCGGCCCGGTCTCGGCTACCCGCCGCTGCCTGGAGAAAGCCGGCTGGCAGTTGGCCGACCTGGACCTGATCGAGGCCAACGAGGCGTTCGCCGCCCAGGCATTGTCGGTGGGCAAGGAACTGGGCTGGGATGCCTCGAAGGTGAACGTCAACGGCGGCGCCATCGCCCTCGGCCACCCAATCGGCGCATCAGGCTGCCGCGTACTGGTCACCCTGCTGCACGAGATGCTCCGCCGCGACGCGAAAAAGGGCCTCGCGACGCTCTGTATCGGCGGCGGCCAAGGCGTGGCGCTGGCGCTGCAGCGCTGATCTATCGGGGCTTGCTGAGCAGAATTCCGTCTGCACAGCAAGTCTCCACGCACGCTTGCAGGCCCATGCCCTCCCAAGTTGATTTTCCGCATGCTTTCGGTCCTACGCATAGGAATATTCCGTAGGTGCTTGAACAACTGGTCTATCTTCAAGATCAATGCGCGCAATCATTTGGACTCAGGGAGTCAACCATGAAGAAACGTGTGGTGCTGATCGAGGATCACCCCGCGATGCGCTTGGCGATCCGTTCGCTGCTCGAACAGGATCCGCAGTTCGAAGTAGCACGCGAGGCGGCCGATGGCCATGGAGGCCTGGACGCAGTCCGCAAGGAACGTCCGGACCTCGTGATACTGGACCTCAACCTGCCAGGGATGGATGGCCTCGACCTGCTGGCGCGTATCCACATCTTCGACGAGAACATCCGCCTGCTGGTCTTGAGCTCGCAGGATGAACGTCTGTATTCGAGCAAGGTCGAAGCCGCGGGTGCGCATGGATTCGTCAGCAAGAACAAGGACACCAGCGCCATTCTCAACGCCGCTCGCATGCTGGTCTCGGGCTATCGCTGCTTCCCGGAAAAGTCTCTGAGCATCGACAAGAACGCCGACCCGGTGGCCAGCCTGACGCCGCGCGAACTGGTGGTACTGCGCAGCCTGGTGAGAGGCATGAGCAACAAGGACATCGCCGAGGAACTCTTCCTCAGCCAGAAGACCGTCAGCACCTACAAGACGCGTATTCTCGAGAAGCTGAACCTTGAAAGCCTCGTGGATCTCGTTGAGTTCGCCCGCACCAATCGCTTGAACGACTGACAGACATCACTGAAAACCGCGTCCGAAGGCGACTTTCGAATCGAACCATCCCAGCCGTGCCATACTGGTTCTGCACGTCACGACGGAAACGACTCTCGCCATGCCCAAAGGATTGAAACGCGCCATCGGCGCGGTCTTGTTGCTGGTCTCCCTCTACTGCCTGCTGGGTTTTCTCATTCTTCCCGGCATCGGCCTGCGTGTAGCCAACCAACAACTGGCTCAATACTCGACCGGCCCGGCGCGCCTGGAGCGCATCGAATTCAATCCCTTCAGCCTGGAGCTCACCCTCTGGGGATTGCACCTGGGCGATGAGGGGCAGGAACAGGTACGTTTCCGCCGCCTCTACGCCAACCTCGAACTCGATAGCCTGTGGAAGCGCCAGTTGCACCTGGCGGATGTCGAACTGGATGCACCGCACACCGAGTTGCTGTTCGCCGAGAACGGCACGCTGAATCTCACCAAGCTGTTCAAGCTGCCCCCCAGCGAACCGACTCCTCCGCCGGCGGAACCGAGCGATCCCTTCCCGCTGCGCATCGACCGCATTCGCCTGGCCGAGGGCAGCCTGCACTTCCTCGACCGCCGCCCGAGCGAGCCGGTGGAGTTTGTCTTCGACCCCCTGGGGTTCGAGCTGCACAACCTCAGCACGCTGCCCGACGACGGCGCCGAAATGACCCTGGTCGCCACCGGCCCGCACGGCGGCAAGCTGGACTGGAAAGGCGACCTGAGCATCGTGCCCTTCACCTCCAAGGGCAGCTTCACTCTGGACGGCGTGCCGCTGAAGGCCTGGTGGCCCTATGTGCGTGACAACGCTCCGCTCAACCTGAACAACGGCATCCTCAGCGTCGCCTCCGACTACCACCTGGACCTGTCGAAAGACACCCAGCTGATGCTGGACAAGGCGGCCATCAAGTTGCGCGACCTCGACCTGGCATCGCCGGATGGCAAGCCGCTGGCCAAGCTCGCCACCCTGGATGTCGCCGAAACCACGCTGGACCTCGCCAAGCAGGAAGTGATCGTTGGCCAGATCCGCAGCCAGGGCCTGGAAGCCTGGGCTGCGCGGGAGAAGGACGGGCAGCTGGACTGGCAGAAGCTCTTCGCCGACTTCAAACCCTACAAGCGCCCCGAGGAACCGACTCCGCAGGCACAGGCCGCTCCCGAGCAGAAGCCCGCCAGCGAAGCCAAGGCGGCGTCCGGCGAGACTGTCGCCGGCCAGTTGCAAACGCCCCCCACGCAGGCCACCAAGGAACAACAGACGGCCGTGGCCCCCCCCGCGGCTGCGGACAAAGCACAGGGCAAGCCCACCGATGCCACCAAGGCTCCGCCAGCAGCCGTGGCCGCTACCGAGTCCCGGCCCGCAGATGCCCGGCCCGACGCACCGGCTGAACCGAAGAAGACCTGGCACGTGGTCCTGCGCGACACCCAATTGCGCGGCTACAAGGCCCACCTGGCCGATCGTGCACCGAGCAAGCCGGTGAATCTCGAAGTCGGCCCGCTGGACCTTGACCTGCAGAACCTCGACAGCGGCCTGACCTCCCCCCTGCAACTCAAGCTCAAGACCGGCCTCGGCCCCCGCGGCCAGATCGAGGCCAGCGGCCAGGTCATCCCCAACCCGGTCAGCGCGAAGCTCAAGGTCTCCACACGCGACATCGACCTGCGCGTTGCCCAGGCCTACATCGATCCGTTCATCCGCCTGGAACTGCGCAGCGGCCTGCTGTCCAGTGACCTCGATGTCGACCTCAAGGGCACAGAGCCGCTGGCTTTCAGTGTCAACGGCAGCGCCCAGGTCACCCAGTTGCACACCCTGGACACCATCAAGAGCCGCGACTTCGTCAAATGGACCAAGCTGACCCTCGACGGCCTGGCCTACAAGCATGGCGACAGCCTGGTGATCCAGACGGTGTCACTGGAAGAGCCCTACGCGCGCTTCATCATCAACGAGGACCGCAGCACCAACGTCAGCGAGCTGATCATCGCGCAACCGGAATCCGCAGCGTCCTCCGCGAACAAAGGCGGCAGTGGCAACAGCAAGCCGCTGGGCATCCGCATCGGCGGGGTGAAGATCAATAATGGTTCGGCCAACTTCGCCGACCTGACCCTGCGCCCGGACTTCGCCACCGCCATCCAGCAACTGGGCGGCGAGATCGGCACCATCGACAACCGCAATCCGACCCCCGCCTCGGTAGACGTGAAGGGCAAGGTCGACAAGTACGCGCCGGTCACCATCAAGGGCAGCCTCAACCCCTTCTCGCCGCTGGAGAAGCTGGACATCGCCACCAGCTTCAAGCGCGTCGAGCTGACCACCCTGACGCCCTACTCCGGCAAGTTCGCCGGCTACCGCATCCGCAAGGGCCGGCTGAACCTGGACCTGCACTACCAGATCACCCAGGGCAAGCTCAAGGCCGACAACAAGGTGCTGGTGGAGCACCTGCAACTGGGCGAGAAGGTCGACAGCCCCGACGCCGTGGACCTGCCGGTGAAACTGGCAATCGCTCTGCTCAAGGACGCCAACGGCAACATCGATATCCAGTTGCCGGTGGAAGGCGACCTGAACAACCCTCAGTTCAGCGTCATGCCCATCGTCTGGCAGACCCTGCGCAACCTGGTGGTACGCGCGGTGCAGGCGCCCTTCAAATTCATTGCCGGGCTCGCCGGCGGCGGCGACGAGGACCTGGGCAGCGTGACCTTCGCGCCCGGCTCCAGCGAACTGGATTCCGCCGCCCAGGGCAACCTCGACAAACTGGTCGGCGCCCTCAAACAGCGCCCTGCGCTGAAGCTGGAAGTCGAAGGCGTCGCCGCAGCAGCCAGCGACGGCCCATTGCTGGCCGGCAAGCGCCTGAACCAGGAATACCAGAAGAACTACTACAGCATGTTGCAGCGTCGCGGCGACAAGGTGCCCAGTGATGCCAGCCAGCTGGAAGTCCCCGAGGACCTGCAGCCGATCCTGCTTGAAGGTGTCTACCGCGCGCGTCTGAAGAAACAGCCGCCAGCGGAATGGCAGGATCTGAGCAAGGACGAGCGTTCGGCGAAGATGCGCCAGGCCGTGCTCGACTCCTGGAGCGACAGCCAGTTGCTGCTGCGCAAGCTCGGTCAGGAGCGCGCGACCCAGATCAAGGACTATCTGGTCAGCAAGGGCGGCCTGGGCGACGACCGCATCTACCTCATCGACGTCAGCTTCGGCGAAGCGGAGAATGGTGGCAACGTGGCCACCCAGCTTCACCTCGATAGCGAGTAAGGAGTCGTTCGATGAAAGCCCTGACCTGGATGTCCTGCGCCCTGCTGCTTTGCGCGGCGGGCGCCCAGGCGGAAAGCATGCGCTGCGGTAGCTCCCTGATCAACGCCGGCGACCGCGCCTGGGAAGTCGAACAGAAGTGCGGCGCACCGGATCACCGCGATGAAGTCGGCTACACCCTCAGCGGCTACGACCATCGCGAATACCGGGTCGAGGAGTGGGTATACGGTCCGCGCAACGGCACCAGCTATATCCTCACTTTCGAGGCCAACAAACTCAAAAGCATCGAGTTCAAACGCAATTGAAGACCCCCTTCGTTCTGCGCCTGGCCGCACTTGTGTTACCGCTCAGCGTCATTGCCCTGGACGCTCAGGCCGCCAGCTTGCGCTGCAATAGCAAACTCATCAGCACCGGCGATGTCACCAGCGACGTGCTCAGCCGCTGCGGCGAGCCGGTCAGCCGTTCCTTCCTGGGCTACAAGCAGGTGCCTGGCCCTCGCTACGGCGAATCCATGGAAGTGGCCGTGGAAGAATGGATCTACGGCCCCTGGAGCGGCATGTTGTATTTCGTCCGCTTCGAGGGTAACCGGCTGAGCGACATCCAGAGCAAGCGCAGCGGCAACTGACAGCCGTGCTGGCGAGGTGCTAGTCTCGCCGCCACTCACGCCACTTGCGCCAAGGACCGGTCGCCATGGTCATCGTCCCCGCCGAGCATCCGCTGGACTGGAAGAAGCCTCCGGTCATCACGCTGCTGCTCATCGTCATCAACGTCCTGATCTACTTCGGCTACCAGGGGGGCGACAGCGCCCGGCGCGAAGAGGCCGTGCGCGTCTATCTCGACCAGGACCTGCTCGGTCATGAGCGCCCCTTGTTCAGCGCCTCGCTGGAGCGCCGCGACCGCCTGGAAGCCGACCAGCAGCGCGCCCTGGAGGCCCTGCCGCGTCAGCAGCTGGCCTGGCTCGTTCTCTCGGACCTGGAGTTCGGCCACGAGCTGCGTGAATTACCTGCCTTCCAACAGGACAGCGCCTGGCAGGCCGCGCGCCTGAAAGCCGAAGCCGCCCGCGACCAGACCAGCAGTCTGCGCTTCGGCTTCATCCCCGAGCGGTTCACCGTCCAGGGTCTGTTCGGCTCGATGTTCCTTCATGGCAGCTTCTGGCACCTGGCCGGCAACATGGTGTTCCTGTTCATCTTCGGCTTCGCTCTGGAAGCCGCCCTGGGGCGCGCCCTGTACCTGGGCCTCTACCTGTTCAGTGGCCTCTGCTCGGGCCTGCTGTGGTGGGCGCTGGATCCGTCCTGGGTGCCGGGCATCGGCGCCTCCGGCGCCATCTCCGGCCTGATGGGCATGTACATCGGCGTCTATGGCCTGCGGCGCATCCAGTTCTTCTACTGGCTCGGGCCGCTGATGGGCTACCTGAAGGCACCAGCGCTGTGGATCCTGCCGCTGTGGCTGGGCAAGGAACTGTTCGGGCTGGTGCGTGCCGCCGATCATGTGAACTACTACGCGCACATCGGTGGGCTGGTCTCCGGCTTCCTCGCCGTCTGGCTGCCACGCAGACTGGGGCGGATGCCGGTCGACGAGGCGTACCTGGCGAAAGAAGACCCCGAGGCTCCTTTCAAGCGCGCCCTGGCGTCGCTGGATGAGCAGATCGGCCGCTTTGCCCTCGACCAGGCCGCGGCACGGGGTGCGGAGCTGCTGCGGCAGTTTCCGGACCAACCGTTGCTGGTCGAACGCCTGTACGGCGTAGCCAAGGGAAGGCAGGACCGGGGCTTGATGAGCGAAACCCTCAAGCAGTTGTTTGCCCTACCGCCCTCGCCGTCAGCCGACGCGCTGCTGCGCAGGCTGGCTGAAGAAAGTGCCGCCAGCGATACCGGGCTGCTCGCCCATCCCACCATTCAATTGCACCTGCTGCGCAAGCTGCTGCAACGCAACGAGTCCGTGCAAGCACTGAGCAGCTGGCGCCGCCTGACGCGCTCCGCACAACGGCCCGAACTGCTGCCGGGCCTGACCCTGCAACTGGCCAAGCAGGTCGGCCAGAAGGGAGACCTGCAGGCGGTCCGCGAGCTGTCGCGTTTCCTCCGCCAGCACTACCCGGAAGCAGATCCGACGCGCCAACTGACGATCTACCAGCAACACCTGGCACCCTGATCCCACCCATGAAAAAGCCCCGCCGGCGTGCCGGCGAGGCTTGGGTCATCCCTGGGTGTGGGCGCTACAGACGGCGGCTGAAGTCGCGGACTTCCTCTTCCGCTTTTTCGCGGGTCCAGCCGTAGCGCTCCTGCAGTTTGCCTACCAGGTACTCGGCGTGTCCGTCCGCCGCCTGCAGGTCGTCGTCAGTGAGCTTGCCCCACTTCTCCTTGAGCGTGCCGGACAGCTGCTTCCACTTGCCTTTGATGACGTCAGTGTTCATGGCGATCCTCCTCTAGCGATCGGTGGGAAAAGGGCCTGGCCTTACTCGACCGACTTCAGTCCATCGGCGGATACAGCGGTCACGCCTTTGATGCCTTTGGCGGTCTGTACGGCCAGTTCCTTCTCGGCGTCGGTTTTCACGTTACCGGACAGGGAAACCACACCTTTGTTGGTTTCGACCTTGATGTTGGTACCGCTGATGTCCTTGTTGGCGATCAGGCTGGATTTCACCTTGCTGGTGATCCAGGTGTCGGAAACCGCCTCTTCAGTTTTCTGGACGGTGTCATTGGCGGCCAGAGTCGTCGGCTGGGCGAACACCGAGTTGGCGAACGAGAAGCTCAGAGCGGTTGCGGTGGCAGCGGCAAGGGCCAGTTTGTTGAAACGTTTCATGGCGGTTTCTCCTGAATTATTGGAAAACTGCGGCCCGTTCCTGGCTGCAGTTGCACTAGGACTATCGCAAGCCCTGTGCCAGCTTTTCCATTCCAGTAAAAACCTTATTAATCAATAACTTATAGACAAAGACCAAACAGTGGCCGCTTGCAGTTTGCAAAGTCTGCCGCTGCGCTCCATGCAGGTTGCACGATCAGGTGCCTGAGCTCCTGCCCAACTTCGCCAGCACGGCCTCAAGCTGCACCACCTCGCCCATCTGCTCGAACGCCGGATAACGCTGGCGAATGAAAGCCAGCAACTGCTGGGCGGGTTCGACCTGCCCCAGCTCCTCCGAAAACGCCCGTGCCGCCATCAGGTAGGCGCGGGGAATACCGGGGTACTCCGGGTAGCGCTTGTGCAGGTTGCGCAGCAGGCTCAGCCCCTCGCGGGCCTTGTGGCGCTCGATCAGCACCTCGGCAATGCGTTCGCAGACGCTCGGGTCCTCGGGCAGGTAGTCCGCCTGCAGTTGCCGGGCATTGAGGAAGGCGCTGGCAGCCAGCTGCGGGTTGAGCCGGCTGGCCAGGCCCAGGTAATGCGGCAGGTGGTTCAGGCATTCCGCACGCTCGTTCAGGGCGAACAGCAACTGGTGATAGCGCTCGTTCAGCTTGAGGTCCTGGCGCCCTTCGCGAAGCGCCGCGACGAGGATCTCCAGCGCCGCGCCGGCCTGCCCCTCCTTGACTCGTACCTCCGCCTCGGCCAGTGCCTTGCGGCGGTGCCATTCCGGCGCGGCGAAGCCGGCCGGGGCGTCCTCCCCGGCGGAGACGTAGCCCAGCTCGCCCTGATACTGGAACACGGCATAGCCCATCATGGCGCACATCACCACGGCGAAATAACCCGTCAGGCCTGCCACCACCGGGACCATCACCACCCGCGGCAGCCCATTGGAGAGGAGCCAGGCAACATAAGTGGGCGACTGCCAGAGGATGAACAGGAACACGCAGAGGATCAGGTAGCGCCAGCCCATGGCCGCGATCACCTGCCCCACTTCGCTGGGGCTGAGCGCGGCCCCCAGGCTCTTGTCCAGGGACAGCCGGATGATGCTCGCCGGCAGTACCAGCATGATGCCGATGTTCGCAGCCCAGTAGATCGCTTCGCTATGGAAGTCGGCAGCCAGCCACAGCAGCACCAGGGCGATCAGGAATACCGCCAGTTGCTGGAAGAATGTCCGCAGGCTGTCGGCGCTGAAGGCTTCGAGCAGGCCTGGAGCTTCCTGGCCGCCAAAACTTGCCGTTTCGATCACGCTATGCAGGTATTTGGTCGCCACACTGAACAGGGCGATCCACAGCACGAACATCGGTGGCATGAACACGCAGGCCAGTGCCAGCAAGGCACAGAAGGCCAACGGCCCGGCTTGGAAGCCGTAGGCAAAGAACTTAGGCAAGCGCTCCCAGAAAGGCTGTGCGGTATTCGCCGCGCCAAGGTAGCGCAGATGGCCCCGGCACAACGGACACGACGGCGCATACTCCGGCGCGTCGGCATTGAGCGGAATGCAGCAGTCGCCGTAATGGCGTTCACAAGGCTGGCAATGCCAGGTCGCGGGCTGGGCACTGTGGTAGTGACAGTAACGCTTGTCCATCTCGGGGCATCCTTGGAGCGAGATCGGCGAATAGCGCATTCTCAAGGCAAAAAAAGAGGGCCCGCAAGGGGCCCTCTTTCATTTCACCGTTTGCTTATACGCCAGAGGCTTCAGCAGCGGCTACGTCCTTGATGGACAGCTTGATGCGGCCGCGGTTGTCCACGTCCAGAACCAGGACTTTGACTTCCTGGCCTTCCTGCAGAACGTCGGTGACCTTGTCGATGCGCTTGTCGCTGATCTGCGAGATGTGCACCAGACCGTCCTTGCCCGGCAGGATGTTGACGAAGGCACCGAAGTCCACGATGCGCTCGACCTTGCCGACGTAGATCTTGCCGATCTCGGCTTCCGCGGTGATGCCCAGGACGCGCTGCTTGGCGGCCTCGGCAGCTTCCTTGGTTTCGCCGTAGATCTTCACGCTGCCGTCGTCTTCGATGTCGATCGAAGCCTTGGTCTCTTCGCAGATGCTGCGAATGGTGGCGCCGCCCTTGCCGATGACGTCGCGGATCTTGTCGGTGTCGATCTTCATCTGGATCATGGTCGGAGCGTTTTCCGACAGCTCTGCACGCGGAGCGGCAATGATCTGGTTCATCTGGCCGAGGATATTCAGGCGAGCTTCCAGAGCCTGGCCCAGGGCGATCTCCATGATCTCTTCGGTGATGCCGTTGATCTTGATGTCCATCTGCAGGGCGGTCACGCCCTTGTCGGTACCGGCAACCTTGAAGTCCATGTCGCCCAGGTGGTCTTCGTCACCCAGGATGTCGGTCAGGATGGCGAACTTGTCACCTTCCTTCACCAGGCCCATGGCGATACCGGCAACCGGCGCCTTGACCGGAACACCGGCGTCCATCAGCGCCAGGGAAGCACCGCAGACCGAAGCCATGGAACTGGAACCGTTGGACTCGGTGATCTCGGAAACCACGCGAATGGTGTAGGGGAACTCGTCCTGGGTCGGCAGCATGGCAGCGACGCTGCGACGTGCCAGACGGCCGTGGCCGATTTCACGACGGCCCGCGCTGCCCATGCGGCCACACTCGCCCACCGAGAACGGCGGGAAGTTGTAGTGCAGCATGAAGGGGTCTTTGCGCTCGCCTTCGAGGGTATCGAGCAGCTGGGCGTCACGGGCGGTGCCGAGGGTGGCAACGACCAGAGCCTGGGTTTCGCCACGGGTGAAAAGCGCCGAGCCGTGGGTCTTGCCCAGTACGCCGACTTCAATACGCAGCGGGCGAACGGTGCGGGTGTCGCGGCCATCGATACGCGGCTTGCCGTTGACGATGTTTTCGCGAACGGTGCGGTATTCGAGCAGACCGAACACCTCTTTGACCTCAGCGGCCGGGAACTGGCCTTCGCCTTCACCGGCGAACTTGGCAACGATCTCGTCGCGCAGGGCGCCCAGGGCCGCGTAACGGTCCTGCTTGATGGTGACGGTGTAGGCTTCGGAGATGGCAGCACCGAACTCGGCCTTGATGGTGTTGACCAGGGCGGTGTTTTCGACCGGAGCGGACCAGTTCCAGGTCGGCTTGCCGGCTTCGGTAGCCAGTTCGGCAACGGCGCGGATGACCGACTGGAACTCTTCGTGTGCGTAGAGCACAGCGCCGAGCATCTGGTCTTCGGTCAGCTCGTCGGCTTCGGATTCAACCATCAGCACGGCGTCGGAGGTACCGGCCACGACCATGTCGAGGCTGGAGCTCTGCTGCTGCTCGTAGGTCGGGTTGAGGATGTAGCCGATTTCCGGGTGGAAGCCAACACGGGCTGCGCCGATCGGGCCGGCGAACGGAATGCCGGAGATCGCCAGGGCAGCGGAGGTGCCGATCATGGCAGCGATGTCCGGATCGGACTTCTTGTTGGTGGAAACGACGGTGCAGACGACCTGCACTTCGTTCATGAAGCCTTCCGGGAACAGCGGGCGGATCGGGCGGTCGATCAGGCGCGAGGTCAGGGTTTCCTTCTCGGAAGGACGGCCTTCACGCTTGAAGAAGCCACCGGGGATGCGGCCGGCTGCGTAGGTCTTCTCCTGGTAGTGCACGGAGAGCGGGAAGAAGCTCTTGCTCGGGTCGGCCTGCTTGGCGCCGACGACGGTGCAGAGCACGGTGACGTCGTCCATGGTGACCAGGACAGCACCGGTGGCCTGGCGGGCAATGCGGCCAGTCTCGAGGGTTACGGTCGATTGACCGAACTGGAATTTCTTGATTACCGGGTTCACGGTTTCTCTACCTTCGCTTTAGTTGCCTTGGGGGAAATTGTGGAAATGCCGGGAGTCGGACCCGAATTCATTCCCTATAAAAGCGAGAAAGCCGGGAGCCAGAGCCGATGAGCGGTATACACCACTCATCGACCCCGGACTCCCAGCTTCCCACTTCAGGCTTGCCGTCTTAGCGACGCAGGCCCAGGCGACCGATCAGGGCGCTGTAACGAGAGGTATCCTTGCCCTTCAGGTAGTCCAGCAGCTTACGACGCTGGTTAACCATACGGATCAGGCCACGACGGGAGTGGTGGTCTTTGCCGTTGGCCTTGAAGTGGTCCTGCAGCTTGTTGATGTTGGCGGACAGCAGTGCAACCTGCACTTCCGGGGAACCGGTGTCGCCTTCAGCTTGCTTGTACTCGTTAACGATCTGGGCTTTTTCTTGGACGCTCAGTGCCATGATGGGGCTTCCTCTGAGGTAACAGGCCAGGGACTTCTCCCTGTGTTCATAATGAGAGGAGTGACCGTGCCTGCTGACAGCCACCCTCGGTTTCGGCCTTACGACCGAATCAGTCGACGCGGCGCCAGGCGCCCGTCTTCGACCACTTCACCGATTCCGATGAAGCGACCTTCATGATCCTGCACCCGCAGCATACCGAACTTTGGCATCTCGGGAGCGCGTACTGGCTGGCCATGCAGCCAGTAATAGGCGCTGTGCTCGGAGAGCTGCAACAGCGGCCAGTGTTCCAGGCCAGCATCCACTGGCAGCAGGAAACGGTCGAGGGCTTCATTGCCACCCTCGGCATGGACTTTCTCGAGCTCCTCCAGCGTCACCGACTGGTTCAGCTGGAAAGGTCCGGCCTGGGTCCGGCGCAAGGCGGCAACATGTGCACCACACCCGAGTTCGCGGCCGAGATCTTCGACCAGGGTGCGAATGTAGGTGCCCTTGCTGCAGGAAACGGCCAGCGTCGCACAGGGCGACTCGAAGGCGAGCAAATCCAGGCGCGCAATAGTAACAGAACGCGCCTCGCGCTCCACTACCTCTCCTGCACGAGCCAGCTTGTACAACGGCTGGCCGTCCTTCTTCAGGGCCGAGTACATCGGCGGCACCTGCTCTATGTCGCCACGGAAACGCGGCAGCATGGCTTCGATGGCGTCCCGACCAATGGTCACCTCGCGCTGCTCAAGGACCTCACCCTCGGCATCGCCGGTGGTGGTGGTAACGCCCAGTTGGGCGACGGTCTCGTAGGCCTTGTCGGCATCGAGCAGGTACTGGGAGAACTTGGTCGCCTCGCCGAAGCACAGCGGCAGGACACCAGTGGCCAGCGGGTCGAGGCTGCCGGTATGACCGGCCTTCTCGGCATTGAGCAGCCAGCGCACCTTCTGCAGGGCCTGGTTGGAACTCATGCCGCGCGGCTTGTCGAGAATCAGCACACCGTTGACCGCACGGCGAATGCGTTTCACCTGGGCCACGCGTCACTCCTCGGAATCGCCGCCATGACGGCGATCGGCTGCCACTGCGCGCTCGATCAGCGCCGACAGTTCGGCACCACGGCGGATACTGGCGTCATAGCTGAAGTGCAGTTGCGGCACGGTGCGCAGCTTCATCGCCTTGCCCAGCTGCATACGCAGGAAACCTGCCGCATCGTTGAGGATGCTGGTGTTCTGCTTCACCACCTCGGCGTTGTCGTCCTGGCCCATCACGGTGACGTACACCTTGGCATGGGACAGGTCACGCGCCACGTCGACGCCGGTGATGGTCACCAGGCCCAGACGGGGGTCCTTGATTTCACGCTGGATCAGCAACGCCAGTTCGCGCTGCATCTGGTCGCCGATACGCTGGGTACGGCTGTACTCTTTGGCCATTTTCCTAACCTGCTTACCCGAGCCGTGAGGCTCCAGCATCAATTACGGGTTTGAATTCGACCGGATGACTAGGCGGGAAGACGAAGACAGTGCTCCAGCACGGCAAGGCTTCCCAACGACGTCATACGGTTGAAGGCGAATCCGTATAAGCGGCAAACGCCCGGGGCAGCTGTTAAGCTGGCCCGGGCGCTGCGTTCACGCTCGAATACCCTTACAGAGTACGAGCGACTTCGACCTTCTCGAACACTTCGATCTTGTCGCCGACGCGGACGTCGTTGTAGCTCTTCACGCCAATACCGCATTCCATGCCGGCACGAACTTCAGCGACGTCATCCTTGAAGCGACGCAGGGATTCCAGCTCGCCTTCGAAGATGACCACGTCGTCACGCAGTACACGGATCGGACGGTTGCGGTGCACCAGACCCTCGGTGACCATGCAGCCGGCGACCGCGCCGAACTTCGGCGAACGGAACACGTCACGCACTTCGGCGATACCCAGGATGTTCTCGCGAACATCGCTGCCGAGCATGCCGGTCAGGGCTTTCTTGACGTCTTCGATGATGTCGTAGATCACGTTGTAGTAACGCATGTCGAGGCCTTCGGACTCGACGATCTTGCGCGCACCAGCATCAGCACGGACGTTGAAGCCGAACAGCACCGCGTTGGAGGCCAGCGCCAGGTTGGCATCGGACTCGGTGATACCACCGACGCCGCCACCGACCACGCGAACCTGCACCTCGTCGTTGCCCAGACCACTGAGCGAGCCCTGCAGGGCTTCCAGCGAACCACGGACATCGGACTTGAGGACGATGTTGAGGGTCTTCTTCTCTTCCTGGCCCATGTTCTCGAAGATGTTTTCCAGCTTGCCGGCGTGGGCACGAGCCAGTTTCACTTCGCGGAACTTACCCTGACGGAACAAAGCGACTTCGCGGGCCTTCTTCTCGTCGGCGACCACGGTCATCTCGTCACCGGCATCCGGGGTGCCGTCCAGGCCGAGGATCTCGACCGGAATCGACGGACCGGCTTCCTTGATCGGCTTGCCGTTCTCGTCGAGCATCGCACGGACGCGGCCGTAGTTGACGCCGACCAACACCATGTCGCCCTGACGCAGGGTGCCGTCCTGAACCAGCACGGTGGCTACCGGGCCACGGCCCTTGTCCAGACGGGACTCGACCACCACGCCACGGCCCGGGGCCGACGGAGTGGCTTTGAGTTCGAGTACTTCAGCCTGCAGCAGTACGGCTTCGAGCAGCTCGTCGACGCCGGTACCCAGCTTCGCGGAAACGTGAACGTACGGAGCATCGCCGCCCCACTCTTCCGGGATCACATCCAGAGCGGCCAGGCCGTTCTTGATGTTGTCCGGGTTGGCGTCGGGCTTGTCGATCTTGTTCACCGCAACCACGATCGGCACGCCAGCCGCTTTCGCGTGCTGCACGGCTTCCTGGGTCTGCGGCATCACGCCGTCGTCCGCTGCCACCACGAGGATGACGATGTCGGTCGCCTGGGCACCACGGGCACGCATCGCGGTGAACGCGGCGTGGCCTGGGGTGTCGAGGAAGGTGACCATGCCGCGATCGGTTTCCACGTGGTAGGCGCCGATGTGCTGAGTGATGCCGCCGGCTTCGCCCGCTGCAACCTTCGCACGACGGATGTAGTCGAGCAGCGAGGTCTTGCCGTGGTCGACGTGGCCCATGACGGTCACGACCGGCGCGCGGGATACAGCCTCACCTTCGAATTTCAGGGATTCGGCCAGCTGCTCTTCCAGGGCGTTCTCGCTGACCAGCTTGACCTTGTGGCCGAGTTCTTCGGCGATCAGCTGGGCGGTTTCCTGGTCGAGTACCTGGTTGATGGTCACCGGGGTGCCCATCTTGAACATGAACTTGACGACCTCGGCTCCCTTCACCGACATCTGGGCAGCGAGATCGCCCACGGTGATGGTCTCGCCGATATTCACTTCACGCACAATCGGTCCTGTCGGGCTCTGGAACCCGTGCTGGTTACGCTTCTTCAGCTTGCCCTTGCCACGGCCACCGCCGCGACGGCCAAAGCTGTCGTCGTCGTCACCACCACTGCGCACGACGCGCGGCGCGGTGGTCTTTTCCTTTTCCTTGATCGACGGGCGATGCTGGGCATGCTTGCGATCGCGGCGCTCGTCTTCCTCGTCACGCTTGGGCACACGACGCGGCTCTTCCTTCTTGCGGTCATCCGCAGCAGGAGCAGCAGCGCCCGGCGCAGCCGGAGCAGGAGCAGCGGCGCGCGGGGCGTCGGCAGCAACCGCAGCAGCGGCAGGCGTAGAGGCAGGAGCCTGGCGAGCGGCATCCGCCTGGCGGCGGGCCTCTTCCTCGGCGACGCGCTGACGAGCCTCTTCCTCGGCCTTCAGACGCACAGCCTCTTCAGCGGCACGCTGCTCTTCCAGCTCGCGCTGGCGCTCGGCCTCAAGCTCTTCGGGATCACGCTTGACGTAGGTTTTCTTCTTTCGAACCTCGACGCTGACGGTCTTGCTGCCAGCGACCCGAATGGTCGAAGTGGTCTTGCGTTGCAGGGTGATCTTGCGCGGCTCATCCGCGCGATCACCGTGGCTGCCTTTCAGGTGGGCCAGCAGCGCTTGCTTCTCGCTGTCGGTCACCACCTGCTCGGCATTGTTATGGGGCAGACCCGCTTCGCGCATCTGCAGCAGCAGGCGCTCCACCGGCGTATCGACCGTCTTGGCCAGTTCTTTCACCGTGACTTGCGTCATGCACTTCTCTCCTCAGGCCGCGAATGCTTACTCGAACCAATGGGCCCGGGCGGCCATGATCAACTTGCCAGCACGCTCTTCGTCCATGCCGTCGATGTCGAGCAGATCGTCAATCGATTGCTCGGCAAGATCTTCACGGGTGGTTACACCGCGCAGCGCCAGGTCTACGGCCAGCTCTTTGGTCATGCCATCGAGGCTGAGCAGGTCTTCGGCAGGTTGTGCGTCGGCAAGTTTTTCTTCAGTGGCGATGGCTTTGGTCAGCAGGCGATCCTTGGCGCGCGAGCGCAGCTCGTTGACGATGTCTTCGTCGAAGCCGTCGATGCTGAGCATCTCTTCCATCGGTACGTAGGCGATTTCTTCCAGGGTGGTGAAGCCTTCCTCCACCAGTACCTGGGCGAGCTCTTCGTCGACATCCAGCTCGTCGACAAAGCGCTGCAGGATGTCGCCAGTTTCAGCCTGCTGTTTGGCCTGGATATCGGCCTCGGTCATCACGTTCAGGGTCCAGCCGGTGAGCTGGCTGGCCAGACGTACGTTCTGGCCACTACGGCCAATGGCCTGGGCCAGGTTGTCTTCGGCAACGGCGATATCCATGGTGTGGGTATCTTCGTCGACGATAATCGCCGCCACTTCGGCCGGGGCCATGGCATTGATCACGAACTGCGCGGGGTTGTCATCCCAAAGGACGATATCCACACGCTCGCCACCCAGTTCGCCGGAGACGGCCTGGACGCGGGAGCCACGCATACCGATGCAGGCGCCCTGCGGGTCGATACGCTTGTCCTTGGAGCGAACGGCGATCTTGGCGCGCGAACCCGGGTCACGGGCGGCGGCCATCACGTCGATCAATTGCTCGGCGATTTCCGGTACTTCGATGCGGAACAGCTCGATCAGCATTTCCGGCGCGGTACGCGACAGGATCAGCTGAGGGCCGCGGTTCTCGCTGCGGATTTCCTTCAGCAGGGCACGCACGCGGGTGCCGACGCGGAAGGTTTCACGCGGGATGATCTGGTCGCGGGCCAGCAACGCTTCGGCGTTGTTGCCCAGGTCGACGATCACGTTGTCGCGGGTGACCTTCTTGACGGTGCCGGAGATGATCTCGTTGACCTTCTCGCGGTAGGCGTCGACCACTTGAGCGCGCTCGGCTTCGCGAACCTTCTGCACGATGACCTGCTTGGCAGTCTGTGCAGCGATACGGCCGAACTCGATGGACTCGATCTTCTCTTCGATGACTTCACCGGCCTTCATGCCGGGGTGCTCTTCCTGCACGTCTTCGACGGTCAGCTCAGACGCCGGATTGGAGTAATCCTCGTCTTCGACGATGGTCCAGCGACGGAAGGTTTCGTAGTTGCCGTTGGCGCGGTTGATTTCCACGCGCAGATCAACCTCGTCCTCGAAACGCTTTTTGGTCGCGGTTGCCAGAGCCAGCTCCAGCGCTTCGAAAATCACGCCAGGCGGTACACCCTTCTCGTTGGATACCGACTCAACAACCAGCAGTACTTCTTTGCTCATCGTACGCCTCGCCTTTCAATCCATTGGAATCCGCGCTCTGGCGGCTCACTCAAATCGGGGAATGATGTTGGCCTTGTCGATCGAGTCGACCGGCAGCAGGTATTCATGGTCGTCCACCAGGACCACCACATCCTGCTCCTCCACACCACGGAGAATGCCCTGGAAATTACGCCGCCGTTCGAAGGGCGTGCGCAGCTTGATCTTCACCTGCTCGCCGACGTAACGGGCGAACTGTTCGAGCGTGAAGAGCGGCCGATCCATGCCGGGCGACGACACCTCCAGGGTGTACTCGCCACTGATCGGGTCTTCCACGTCGAGGATGCCACTGATCTGACGACTGACGATTTCGCAGTCATCGACCAGGATGCCTTCGGCACGATCGATATAGACCCGGAGCAGGGAATGACGACCTTGGGAAATGTACTCCAGGCCCCAGCACTCATAGCCGAGCGCTTCTACTACAGGGGCCAACAAGGCCTGCAACTGTTCTAGCTTGCTCGACACCTGATCGCCTCGCGTATGCTGTAGAAACAAAAAATGGGCGAAACGCCCATCCCTTAAGGACCGCCCTGATCTGGCGGCGCGGACTGTCCAGCTAGCAAAAAGCCCCTGAAAAGGGGCTCTGCCAAACTGGTTGCGGGAGCTGGATTTGAACCAACGACCTTCGGGTTATGAGCCCGACGAGCTACCAGACTGCTCCATCCCGCGTCAAAGCTGGTGCGAAATTATACGGTTGAGTCCCTTGAAGGTCAACCGAAACTCCGAAACGACAAGGCCCGCACTGCGGGCCCTTTCGTATATGGTACCGAGGAGGGGACTCGAACCCCTACAGCCTATGGCCACTACCACCTCAAGGTAGCGTGTCTACCAATTCCACCACCTCGGCAAAAACTCTTGCCTGCTTACTTCTGTTCAGGAGCCGCCGGAACGTCGCCGTTACCGCCTGCAGGGGCTTGAGGCTGCCCTTGCGCGCCCGGCACGTCACTCGCTGCCGGAGCTTGTTCCTGCTTCTGCTCCATCACTGCCGGATCAGGAAGCCCAGCGTGACGAATCATATCAGCTTTTTCTTTAGCAAAATACGCTAAACCCAAGCTGGTAATAAAAAAAACTGCAGCCAGCACAGCAGTGAAACGACTCAGGAAGGTAGCAGAACCCTGACTACCAAACACAGTACCCGAAGCGCCAGCACCGAACGACGCACCGGCGTCGGCACCCTTGCCTTGCTGAAGCAGGACCAGCACAACCAGACCCAGCGCCATCAGCAGGTGAATCACGATTACAACTGTTTCCAGCATCTTCAGTTTCCTGCGGCGCGACAGATCGCACCGAACTCATCTGCATTCAGGGAAGCTCCACCAATGAGCCCCCCATCGATATCCGGCATGCCGAAAAGCTCGACAGCGTTGGCAGCCTTGACACTGCCGCCGTACAGGAGACGAAGGCCGCGAGCCACCTCTGCGTTTTCCGCCGAGATCTGCGCACGAATCGCCGCATGTACTTCCTGGGCCTGCTCGGGAGAAGCGGTCAGCCCCGTCCCAATCGCCCACACCGGCTCGTAAGCCACAACGGCGCGGGAGAAAGCCCCGACACCGAGATCTTCGATCACCGAGCCCAACTGGCGCCCGACAACCTCAAGAGTCTTGCCCGCCTCACGCTGCTCGCGGGTCTCACCCACGCACAGGATTGGAACCAGGCCACACGATTGCACCGCCGCAAACTTGCGACTGATCGCACCGTCGCTTTCACCCAGGATCAGGCGACGCTCGGAGTGACCAACCAGCACCAGGGAACAGCTCGCGTCCGCCAGCTGGCTGGCTGCGATCTCGCCCGTAAGGGCGCCCTGCATCGGCTCAACCGCGCAATTCTGCGCACCGACGGCAACCGCCTTTCCATCTAGACCTTGAACGACCTGATTGATGTACAGACAAGGCGGAAACACCGCCACATCGACACCCGTGGGAAGAGCCAGTTGACGCAGGCCTTTGATCAGCTCCGTTACGCTGGAGCGGGTACCGTGCATTTTCCAATTACCGGCCACCAAGGGTCGACGCATGCTGTACCTCGCTGAGCAAAGTGGGCGCAGATATTACTCGACGCTTTTGGAACTGACAAGAGAAATCAAGCACATACCTCTGTAACCACTTTTGCCAGCTGCTCGGCATAGGCGCGCACGCGTGCCTCCTCGTCGCCCTCGACCATCACCCGCACCAATGGCTCGGTGCCGGATTTGCGCAGCAGCACGCGACCACGGCCGGCCATCTCTTCGGTCACCTTGGCGCAGGCTTCCTTCACCGCCGGATGCTCCAACGGGTCCACCCCGCCACCAGCAAAGCGTACGTTGATCAGCACTTGCGGGCACTTGCGAATACCCATGCGCGCCTCAGCCAGGTTCTGACCTCGGGTTTTCAGCGCCATCAGCACCTGCAGCGCGGCGATGATCGCATCGCCGGTCGTGGTGTGCTGGCAGCAGACCACATGACCGGAATTCTCTCCACCCAGTTGCCAGTTGCGCGACTGCAACTCGGACATCACGTAGCGGTCCCCTACCTTGGCGCGGGCAAAGGGAATGTGCAGATCCTGCAGAGCCAACTCCAGGCCCAGGTTGCTCATCAGAGTCCCTACCACGCCACCGTGCAGCTTGCCGCGATCGAGCATGTCCCGCGCAATGAGGTAGAGGATCTCGTCGCCATCGACGATGGTACCGGTGTGATCGACCAACATCACCCGGTCGCCGTCGCCGTCGAAGGCGATACCGATATCCGCGTGGTGGGCCAGCACGGCCTCCTGCAGCGCCCCCATGTGGGTGGAGCCGCACTTGTCATTGATGTTCAGGCCGTTGGGCTCCGCACCGATGACGAACACTTCAGCACCCAGCTCCCGGAATACATTGGGAGCGATCTTGTAGGTCGCACCATGGGCGCAATCGAGCGCGATACGCAGACCGGCAAAACTGGTGTTCGATGGCACGCTGCTCTTGCAGAACTCGATGTAGCGGCCGGCGGCATCGTTGATCCGCGAGACCTTGCCCAGGCGGGAGGACTCGACGACCGTCATCGGCGCATCGAGAAGCTCCTCGATGATCAGCTCCACCTCGTCCGGCAGCTTGGTGCCCTGGCCGGAGAAGAACTTGATGCCATTGTCGTCATGCGGATTGTGCGAGGCACTGATGACGATACCCGCCTCGGCGTGGAAGGTACGAGTCAGATAGGCGATACCCGGGGTCGGCATGGGGCCGAGCAGCATCACGTCGGCACCGGCGGCGGACAAGCCAGCCTCCAGCGCGGACTCGAACATGTAGCCGGAAATCCGCGTGTCCTTGCCCACCAGCACGCGACACTTGCCCTGCTGACGGAAGGCCATGCCTACGGCCCAACCCAGCTTGAGCACAAAGTCTGGCGTGATCGGCGGAGTGCCTACGCGTCCGCGAATTCCATCGGTACCAAAATACTTCCTGCTCATGCGGGCATCCCCTCTTCTGTTGCACTTTCCACTGCGTGAATCATTCGAACCACATCCACCGTCTCGGCAACATCATGGACACGGATAATGCTGGCTCCCTTGGCGACCGCCAGCGCCGCAAGGGCCAGGCTGCCGTAAAGACGCTCACCTACGTCACGGCCGAGCGCGCGCCCGACCATGCTCTTGCGCGAGACACCGACCAGCAATGGACAGCCCATCGACATCAGGCCCTCCATCTGCCGGAACAGATTCAGGTTGTGACGCTGAGTCTTGGCAAAACCGAAGCCAGGATCGATGACGATCCGCTCCCGGGCAATGCCCACGGCTTCGCAGACGGCGATGCGCTCCTGGAGGAAGTCACGGACCTCCTGGAGGATATCCGGATAACGCGGATCGTCCTGCATGTTCCCCGGCTCGCCGCGCATATGCATCAGGCAAACCGGAAGCCCCGTGTCGACAGCGGCATCCAGGGCCCCATCACGCTGCAGGGAGCGCACGTCGTTGATCAGCCCAGCCCCGAGACGAGCGGTTTCACGCATAACCGCCGGGGTGGAGGTATCCACCGAGATCACTACATCCAGCTCGCGGGCAATGGCCTCGACCACCGGCGCGACACGCTCCAGCTCCTCGGTGGGCGAAACCACGCGGGCGCCGGGACGGGTCGACTCGCCGCCGATATCGATCAGCGTGGCTCCGGCCGCGACCATCTCCGCCGCATGGCGCAACGCAGCATCGTGCCGACTGAAGCGCCCACCGTCGGAGAAGGAATCGGGAGTGACATTGAGGATGCCCATGACGTGCGGGCGGCTTAAATCAAGAACCCGGTTGCCGCAAGGCAACCGGGTCGGGTGGTACAACGAACTCATTCAGTGCTCTCAGTGTTCGCCGGCGGGCCCGCCAATGGGGTTTTCCTGGCGACCCTCGTCGCGGGGCGCAGCAGCGTTGCCGGAAGAGCCGGAGTTGCCACCCTGCCAGTCACGCGGCTCGCGCGGCGTGCGGCCAGCCATGATGTCGTCGATCTGATCGGCATCGATGGTTTCGTACTTCATCAGCGCGTCAGCCATCATGTCGAGCTTGTCGCGACTCTCTTCCAGCAGGCGCTTGGCGGTGCCGTAGCAGTCGTCGATGATGCGGCGCACTTCCTGGTCGATCAGCTTGGCAGTCTCACCCGAGATATTGGAGTGCTGGCCGCCGGCGCTACGACCAAGGAAGACCTCGCCCTCTTCTTCCGCGTACATCAGCGGACCGAGCTTTTCCGACAGGCCCCACTTGGTCACCATGTTTCGCGCCAGTTGGGTGGCCCGCATGATGTCGTTGGAGGCACCAGTGGTGACACCTTCGAAGCCCAGGGTCATCTCTTCGGCGATACGGCCACCGAACAGCGAGCAGATCTGGCTTTCCAGAGCGCGCTTGGAGAGGCTGTAACGATCCTCTTCCGGCAGGAACATGGTCACGCCCAAGGCGCGGCCGCGCGGAATGATGGAAACCTTGTAGACCGGATCGTGTTCCGGAACCAGGCGGCCAACGATAGCGTGACCGGCCTCGTGGAACGCGGTGTTCTTCTTCTCCTTCTCGGACATGACCATGGTCTTGCGCTCGGCGCCCATCATGATCTTGTCCTTGGCCAGTTCGAACTCGCGCATATCGACGATGCGCTTGTTGGAACGAGCAGCGAACAGCGAGGCCTCGTTGACCAGGTTGGCCAGGTCGGCACCGGAGAAGCCCGGCGTACCGCGCGCGATCACGCCCGGCTCGACGTTGTCGCCCAGCGGGACCTTGCGCATGTGCACTTTGAGAATCTGCTCACGGCCACGGATATCCGGCAGGCCAACCACCACCTGGCGGTCGAAGCGGCCCGGACGCAGCAGCGCGGGATCGAGCACGTCCGGACGGTTGGTCGCGGCGATGACGATGATGCCGTCATTCATCTCGAAGCCGTCCATCTCCACCAGCAACTGGTTGAGGGTCTGTTCGCGCTCGTCGTGACCGCCACCCAGACCGGCGCCACGATGGCGACCGACGGCGTCGATCTCGTCGATGAAGATGATGCAGGGTGCGTGCTTCTTGGCCTGGTCGAACATGTCGCGAACGCGCGAGGCGCCCACGCCGACGAACATTTCCACGAAGTCCGAACCGGAAATGGTGAAGAACGGCACCTTGGCTTCGCCGGCGATGGCCTTGGCGAGCAGGGTCTTACCGGTGCCGGGCGGGCCGACCATCAGCACGCCGCGCGGGATACGACCGCCCAGGCGCTGGAATTTGCCCGGATCGCGGAGGAACTCCACCAGCTCGCTGACTTCTTCCTTGGCCTCGTCGCAACCGGCGACGTCGGCGAAGGTGGTCTTCACCTGGTCTTCCGATAGCAGGCGCGCCTTGCTCTTGCCGAAGCTCATCGGGCCGCCGCGGCCACCGCCGCCGCCCTGCATCTGGCGCATGAAGAACATGAAGACGGCGATGATCACCAGGATCGGGAAGCTGGCCACCAGGAGCTGGGTCCAGATGCTCTGCTGCTCGGGCTGCTTGCCTTCAACAACGACGTTGTTGTTGACCAGGTCGCCGATCAAACCATTGTCCGCAATGGCCGGGCGGATGGTCTTGAAGGTGTCACCGTCCTGGCGCTTGCCAGTGATGACCGCGCCGTCCACGGTCACGCGCTCGACCTTGCCGTCCTTCACCTGCTGGATGAAGTCCGAATAGTTGAGCGTCTGCGGCTCGCTCGGGCTGGAGAAGTTGTTCATCACGGTGACGAGTACCGCCGCGATGATCAGCCACAGAATCAGGTTCTTTGCCATGTCGTTCAATTGACTACCCTCTGAAGCCGGCTCCGCCCTGGAAACCGCTTCTCACGACGGCCAGACTCCTTCCGGCCAAAATTACTACACAACGCCCGCCGCCAGGCAGGCGCCGTCTGTAACCCTTTATGAACCCCGGCTTTCACCGGTACAAGCAAAACCTGCAAGGCATAGACCAGAAGCCTGCGCAATCATTCCAGTCTAGGCGCCGCGAAAGCCTCGTGCGAGCAGATACTGCTCCCGCGAACGGTCGCGGGACGACAGCGGCTTGCGCATCTGCACCTTCTCGAAGTTCTCGCGAACCTGCTTGTGGTAAGCGTCGAAACCCTCACCCTGGAAAATCTTGATCAGGAAATCGCCCCCCGGACGCAGCACACGGGTGCACAGGTCCAGGGCCAGCTCGCAGAGGAACATTGCACGGGGCATGTCCACGGCGGGCAGTCCACTCATATTGGGGGCCATATCGGAAATCACAAGGTCTACCGGATTTTCTCCGATGGCCTCGAGCAACTGGGCGAAGACTCCGTCCTCGGTGAAGTCACCCTGGATGAAGGTGACATCCGGGATGCTGTCCATCGGCAGGATGTCCGAGGCGATCAGCGTACCCTTGTCACCGATCACCCGACTGGTGACCTGCGACCAGCCACCTGGCGCCGCGCCGAGGTCGACCACGGTCATGCCGGGGCGCAGGATGCGATCCTTCTCCTGAATTTCCAGCAGCTTGTAGCTGGCACGCGAGCGATAACCGTCACGCTGTGCCATCTTCACGTACGGATCGTCGAAATGTTCTTTCAGCCAGCGATGGCTAGTCTTGGAACGGGCCACGTATTACCTCGTCTGAGCGGCATCCCGGTAGTACCGAAACTCGGGTAGAATATCCGCCTTTTTTACCAGGGGTCAGATTATGGCGCTCTCTCAGGAGCAGAAAAAGCAGTTCAAATCTATCGGGCATCACCTGAAACCCGTATTGACCGTTGCTGAAAACGGTCTTTCGGAAGGTGTGATGGCCGAGCTTGAGCGCGCGCTCAACGATCATGAACTGATCAAGGTGCAGTTCCGCATCACCGAACGCGACGACCGTCGCGCGCTGATCGACGAACTTTGCCAGAACGGCAGCTGCGAACTGGTTCAGACCATCGGCAAGATGGCACTGATCTATCGCCGCAATCCGAAGCCGAACAAGAACCTGTCGAACATCAGCCGCTTCAGCGGCCTCTGACAGTCAAGACCGGCAACGCGGAGCCGGCAAGGCTCCGCTGCGTCAGGCCCGCTCGTCCCGTCCCGGCACCGGTTGCAGCACCAGCAGCAGGCCGAATAGCGCCACCACCAGATAGTTGAACCAGAACCAGCGCTGGGCATCCGGCACGAATTGGCGCACGACGAAGAAAGTCAGCGTCATGCCAAGCACCGCCAGCAACAACTGTCCGCGCACCTCCCGCAGGAAGGCGACGGCGCCGCGCGCCTGCCAGAGCAACAGCCCCTGCAGCACAGCACAGAAACCTGCAAACCCCAGCAGCAGCGGCTTCAGCGCGTCAGCGACGGACTCCACCAGCAGCGGCGCGAGGCCGATCTTGTCCAACGCCGGCAGCACCACGAACTGAAGCAGCCAAAGGCCGCCAACCCAGAATGTCTGGGCCAGCAGCCAACTGATGGCGCCTGCGCTCAGGGATTGCCGATCAGGCGTGGCGGACTTCAACGATCTCGTACTCGACATCGCCGCCCGGAGTCTTCACCAGAACAGCATCGCCTTCGGTCTTGCCGATCAGCGCACGGGCGATCGGCGAGTTGACGGAGATCTTGCTGTTCTTGATGTCCGCCTCGTCGTCACCGACGATCTGGTAGGTCACCGTCTCGTCGGTTTCGACGTTGGCGATATCCACGGTAGTACCGAAGATCACCTTGCCGCTGTGCGGAATGGTGGTCACGTCGATGATCTGCGCGTTGGACAGCTTGGCCTCGATGTCGCGGATGCGAGCCTCGGACATGCCCTGCTGCTCACGGGCGGCGTGGTATTCGGCGTTTTCCTTGAGGTCACCCAGCTCACGCGCTTCGGCGATGGCCTGGGTGATCTGCGGGCGCAGAACGGTCTTCAGGTATTTCAGTTCTTCTTCCAGGGCGCGAGCGCCCTGGACGGTCATTGGAAATTTGCTCATGCGTTGATTCCTGCATGGAGATCCTGCAGACGGCGAACGGTCTTCTCGGGACCGAACTTGAGCGCCTCACAGATCGCCTGACCCGCCGCGATGGTGGTGGTGCAGTAGATCTTGTGCTGCAGGGCGTTACGACGGATGGAGTAAGAGTCAGCGATGGACTGACGACCTTCGGTGGTATTGATGATCAGGGTGACTTCGTCATTCTTGATCATGTCGACCACATGAGGGCGGCCCTCGGTCACCTTGTTCACGCGGCGTACCGGCAGGCCGGCAGCTTCGATCACCTTGGCAGTGCCAGCAGTGGCAACCACTTCGAAGCCCAGTGCCACCAGATCACGAGCGACCTGAACGGCTTGAGGCTTGTCGTCCTCGCGGACGCTGATGAAGGCGCAACCGGCGTTCGGCAGGATTTCGCTGGCGCCCAGCTGGGCCTTGGCGAATGCCTCACCGAAGCTGTCACCGACACCCATCACCTCGCCAGTGGACTTCATCTCCGGGCCGAGGATCGGGTCGACGCCGGGGAACTTGGCGAACGGGAACACCGCTTCCTTGACGCTATAGTACGGCGGGATCACCTCCTGGGTGAAGCCGACTTCGGCCAGGGACTTGCCAGCCATGACGCGGGCCGCAACTTTCGCCAGCGACTCGCCGATGCACTTGGAGACGAACGGCACGGTACGGGAAGCGCGCGGGTTCACCTCGATCACGTAGATGTCTTCACCCTGAACGGCCATCTGCACGTTCATCAGGCCGACCACGCCGAGCTCCAGGGCCATTTTCTTGACCTGCTCGCGGATCTCGTCCTGGATGTGCTGCGGCAGCGAGTACGGCGGCAGCGAGCACGCGGAGTCCCCGGAGTGCACGCCAGCCTGCTCGATGTGCTGCATGATCGCGCCGATCACCACGGTCTCGCCGTCGCACACCGCATCGATGTCGACTTCGATGGCGCAGTTCAGGAAGCGATCCAGCAGCACCGGACTGTCATTGGAAACCTTCACGGCCTCACGCATGTAGCGCTTGAGCTCTTCTTCCTGGTAGACGATTTCCATCGCGCGGCCGCCCAGCACGTAGGACGGGCGCACCACCATCGGGTAGCCGATGTTCTTGGACAGCTCCAGGGCCTGGTCTTCGCTGCGCGCGGTGGCGTTGGCCGGCTGGCGCAGATTCAGGCGCTGGACCATCTGCTGGAAGCGCTCGCGGTCTTCGGCACGGTCGATGGCGTCCGGGCTGGTGCCGATGATCGGCACGCCGGCTTCTTCCAGGGCGCGACAGAGTTTCAGCGGGGTCTGGCCGCCGTACTGCACGATGACGCCCTTGGGCTGCTCGACGCGGACGATTTCCAGCACGTCCTCCAGGGTCACCGGCTCGAAGTACAGGCGATCGGACGTGTCGTAGTCGGTGGAAACGGTTTCCGGGTTGCAGTTGACCATGATGGTCTCGTAACCGTCTTCACGCATGGCCAGCGCAGCGTGTACGCAGCAGTAGTCGAACTCGATGCCCTGGCCGATACGGTTCGGACCGCCGCCCAGGATCATGATCTTGTCGCGAGTCGACGGATTGGCTTCGCACTCTTCCTCGTAGGTCGAGTACATGTAAGCAGTGTCGGTGGCGAATTCAGCGGCGCAGGTGTCCACGCGCTTGTAGACCGGCAGCACCTTGAGCTTGTGGCGATGGTTGCGCAGGTTCTTCTCGGTCACACCCAGCAAGGTGGCCAGGCGCGCATCGGAGAAGCCCTTGCGCTTGAGCTTGAGCATCAGGTCGCGGTCGATGGCGGACAGACCCAGGGTCTTCACACGCTCCTCGTCCTTGATCAGGTCTTCGATCTGCACCAGGAACCACTCGTCGATGCGGGTCAGGTCGAAGACTTCGGCGATGCTCTTGCCGGCGCGGAAGGCGTCGGCGACGTACCAGATGCGGTCGGCATTGGGCACGGTCAGCTCGCGCTTGAGGATGCTTTCGGCTTCCGGGTTGCTCAGGTCGAGCTTGGGATCGAAACCGGTGGCGCCGACTTCCAGGCCGCGCAGGGCTTTCTGCACGGACTCCTGGAACGTGCGGCCGATGGCCATGACTTCGCCCACGGATTTCATCTGGGTGGTCAGGCGGGCGTCGGCTTTCGGGAATTTCTCGAAGGCGAAACGCGGGATCTTGGTGACGACGTAGTCGATCGCCGGCTCGAAGGACGCTGGGGTGCGGCCGCCGGTGATGTCGTTCTGCAGCTCGTCGAGGGTGTAGCCGACAGCCAGCTTGGCGGCGATCTTGGCGATCGGGAAGCCGGTGGCCTTGGAAGCCAGCGCCGAGGAACGCGAAACGCGCGGGTTCATCTCGATCACGACCATGCGGCCGGTGTTCGGGCAGATGCCGAACTGCACGTTGGAGCCGCCGGTTTCCACGCCGATCTCACGCAGCACCGCCAACGAGGCGTTGCGCATGATCTGGTATTCCTTGTCGGTCAGGGTCTGTGCCGGCGCGACGGTGATGGAGTCACCGGTGTGCACGCCCATCGGGTCGAAGTTCTCGATGGCGCAGACGATGATGCAGTTGTCCTTCTTGTCGCGGACAACCTCCATCTCGTATTCCTTCCAGCCGATCAGCGATTCGTCGATCAGCAGCTCATTGGTCGGCGACAGGTCCAGACCACGGGTGCAGATCTCTTCGAATTCTTCGCGGTTGTAGGCGATGCCGCCGCCGGTGCCGCCCATGGTGAAGGACGGACGGATGATGCACGGGAAGTTGACCTTCTCCAGCACGCCGTAGGCTTCTTCCATGGTGTGGGCGATACCCGAGCGCGGGCAGGCCAGGCCGATGTCGCGCATGGCCTTGTCGAAGCGCGAACGGTCTTCGGCCTTGTCGATGGTGTCGGCGTTGGCGCCGATCATTTCAACGCCGAACTGCTCGAGCACGCCGTGGCGCTCCAGGTCCAGGGCGCAGTTCAGAGCGGTCTGGCCGCCCATGGTCGGCAGCAGCGCGTCAGGGCGCTCCTTCTCGATGATCTTGGCGACGGTCTGCCACTTGATCGGCTCGATGTAGGTGGCGTCGGCCATGGCCGGGTCGGTCATGATGGTGGCCGGGTTGGAGTTCACCAGGATGACACGGAAGCCTTCTTCCTTCAGGGCCTTGCAGGCCTGTGCGCCGGAGTAGTCGAACTCGCAGGCCTGGCCGATGACGATCGGGCCGGCGCCGAGGATCAGGATGCTCTTGATGTCTGTACGCTTGGGCATGGGACTCTCGTTGCAAATTTCAGGAAAGGGTTGCGCTGGCCAGCTTCACGCCAAAGCCGACGAACAGGGCGCCGACGCCACTCGAGGCGCCGGCAGCCAGCCGTTGCCGCCGACGGAACCAGGCCGCCAGACGCACACCGGAGAAAATCAGGAAGCTGAGGTACAGGGCGCTGATGATCTCGAGGATCGTGCCCAGTACCAGGAACGACAGGCCGGGATAGGCGTAACCCGGGTCGACGAACTGGATGAAGAAGGAGATGAAGAAGAGGATCGCCTTGGGGTTGGACAGGCTCAGCAGCAGCGCCTTGCGGAACGGCTGGTTGACGTCCACTTCCCCGGCCGGCGCGGCGGCCGCATCCAGCGGCTGGCGCAGCTTCTGCCAGCCTCCGCGGAGCATGCCGATACCCAGATAGAACAGGTAGGCGGCGCCGACATACTTCAGGCCCAGGAACAGCATCGGCTCGGCCTTGAGGACCGAGGCGATACCCAGCGCCGACAGGAACATCAGGATCGCATCGCCCAGGAACACCGCGCTCGCCGCCCGGTAACCCGAGGCCACGCCGCGCTGGGCGGCGGTGGCGAGGACGAACAGCGAGTTCGGCCCCGGCAGCAGGACGATGAACAACGTACCCAGGACGTAGGTCCAGAGGTCGGTGATTCCCAGGGTCGGCATCATCTTCTTTCCCTCTTCGAGCTCAGTCTCAGCGGCGCTCGGCCATCGCCGCGATGAAGCGGTCGAACAGCGGTGCTACATCGTGCGGACCGGGGCTGGCTTCCGGGTGACCCTGGAAGCTGAAGGCCACCTTGTCGGTGCGCTCGACGCCCTGCAGGGTGCCATCGAACAGCGACTTGTGGGTGGCACGCAGATTGGACGGCATGCTCGCTTCATCCACGGCGAAACCGTGGTTCTGGCTGGTGATCATCACCACGCCCGAATCCAGGTCCTGCACCGGGTGGTTGGCGCCATGGTGACCATGGCCCATCTTCACGGTCTGGGCGCCGGAGGCCAGGGCCAGCAGCTGGTGACCCAGGCAGATGCCGAAGATCGGCGTCTCGGTGTCGAGGAACTCGCGGATGGCCTGGATGGCGTAGTCGCACGGAGCGGGGTCACCGGGGCCGTTGGAGAGGAAGATGCCGTCCGGATTCAGGGCCAGCACTTCGCTCGCCGGAGTCTGCGCCGGCACCACGGTCAGGCGGCAGCCACGGGCGACCAGCATGCGCAGGATGTTCAGCTTCACGCCGAAGTCATAGGCGACCACGTGGTACGGCAGGTCGGCGGCGGCGATTTCCGGGTGGCTGTCGGTTTCCAGGTTCCAGACGCTGGAGCGCCACTCGTACTTCTCGGTGGAGGACACGACTTTCGCCAGGTCCATGCCCTTCAGGCCCGGGAAGCCGCGTGCCAGTTCGAGAGCTTTTTCCTCGGTGGCGTCGTCGCCGACCAGGATGCAGCCGTTCTGCGAACCCTTCTCGCGCAGGATGCGGGTCAGGCGGCGGGTGTCGATGCCGGCGATGGCAACGGTGCCGTTCTCTTTCAGGTAATCCGGCAGGGACTGCTTGTCGCGCCAGCTGCTGGAGAGCAGCGGCAGGTCGCGAATGATCAGGCCGGCGGCCCAGACCTTGTTCGACTCGGCATCTTCGGGCGTAGTGCCGGTGTTGCCGATGTGCGGGTAGGTCAGGGTAACGATCTGTTGGGCGTAGGAAGGATCGGTAAGGATTTCCTGGTAGCCGGTCATGGCGGTGTTGAACACCACCTCTCCGACGGTCTGGCCGTCGGCGCCGATGGCTTCACCGCGAAAAACGCTGCCGTCGGCAAGTGCAAGTATGGCTGGCTTAGTCAAGAAGACCTCCCGTAGTTCAAGCCTGGCTGGGCGTGCGCAGATTGTAAAAAAGCGGGATGACATCAGAAGAAGTCATCCCGCTTTTTATGTGATCATGCTGCGCTACTTTTAGTGGACACACTAAAGCTGTAGTTTACAGAAATGCGACATCATGGTCCACCTTTTGCACGACGTACGGCCATGCCGCTCAGCGAAGGCCGAGTACGTCCTGCATGTCGTACAGGCCATTGGCCTGCCCTTCCAGCCATTGCGCAGCACGCACAGCGCCACGCGCGAAGGTCATGCGGCTCGAGGCCTTGTGGGTAATCTCCACGCGCTCGCCGTCCGCGGCGAACAGCACGGTGTGGTCGCCCACCACATCGCCGGCACGCACAGTGGCAAAGCCGATGGTCTCGCGCGGACGTGCACCGGTCTGGCCTTCACGACCATAGACAGCCACTTTCTCCAGATCACGACCCAGCGCGTTGGCGACCACTTCACCCATGCGCAGCGCAGTGCCGGACGGTGCGTCGACCTTGTGGCGATGATGCGCTTCGAGAATCTCGATATCGACATCGTCACCCAGCACGCGAGCGGCGGTGTCGAGCAGCTTCAGGCAGAGGTTCACGCCGACGCTGTAGTTGGCTGCGAAGACGATCGGGATGTCTTTCGCCGCTTCGTTGAGCAGTTCCTTCTCCGCCGCGGAGAAGCCCGTGGTGCCGATGACCATGGCCTTGCCGGCCTTGCGGCAGACTTCCAGGTTCTTCAGGGTCACGGTCGGGTGGGTGAAGTCGATCAGCACATCGAACTCGTCGACCACCTTGGCAAGATCGCCCGACAACGGCACACCGATACGGCCCAAGCCGGCCAGTTCGCCCGCGTCGGCGCCCACCAGGGTGCTGTCCGGGCGGTCCACCGCCGCAGTCAGGCCAGCGCTGCCGCCGGTCTGCTGCACGGCCTCGATCAGGGTCTTGCCCATGCGCCCGGCGGCGCCCATTACGGCTATACGTCGCATATAAAACAGCTCCAAGCTAAAAAGGCCCCGGGCGATTCGCACCGCCGGGGCCCTGCATCATAGATCGTCGAAGAAGCGCTTCATGCCCTCGAACCAGCCACTGGCCTTGGGCGAGTTGGAAGAGTTGCCCTGCAGGGTGCCACGGAACTCTTCGAGCAGCTCGCGCTGACGCTTGTCCAGCTGCACCGGCGTCTCCACCACCACGCGACACATCAGGTCGCCGGCACCGCCGCCGCGCACCGGGGCAACGCCCTTGCCGCGCAGACGGAACAGCTTGCCGGTCTGGGTGCCTTCGGGAATCTTCAGCTTCACGCGACCATCCAGGGTCGGCACTTCCAGCTCGCCACCCAGGGCAGCATCGGCAAAGCTGATCGGTACTTCACAGTACAGGTGCTTGCCGTCGCGCTGGAAGATGTCGTGCTCGCGCACGTTCACCACCACGTACAGGTCGCCCGCCGGACCACCATGGGCGCCGGCCTCGCCTTCGCCGGTCAGGCGGATGCGATCACCGGTATCGACACCAGCCGGGACTTTCACCGACAGGGTCTTGTGCTCTTCCACACGACCCTGGCCGTGGCAGGAGCCACAAGGGTCGGTGATCATCTTGCCGCTGCCATGGCAGCGCGGGCAGGTCTGCTGCACCGAGAAGAAGCCCTGCTGCATGCGCACCTGGCCGATACCACCGCAAGTGGTACAGGTGACCGGCGTGGTGCCGGGCTTGGCGCCGCTGCCGCTACAAGTCTTGCAGCCGACCAGGGTCGGAACGCGGATGGTCACGGTAGTGCCGCGAACCGCGTCTTCCAGGTCCAGATCGAGGGTATAGCGCAAGTCGGCGCCACGGGCCGGGCCGCCACGGGAACCACCGCGGCCGCCAGCGCCACCGAAGAAGTCGCTGAAGACATCACCGAAGATGTCCGAGAAGCTCGCCCCACCAAAGCCCGCACCGCCGCCACCCATCTGCGGGTCGACACCGGCATGGCCGTACTGATCGTAAGCCGCGCGCTTGCTGGCGTCGGACAGGACCTCGTACGCCTCGTTGGCCTCCTTGAATTTATCCTCGGCCTCCTTGTCGCCGGGATTGCGGTCCGGGTGGAACTTCATGGCGAGCCGGCGATAGGCCTTTTTCAGGTCCGCTTCGCTGGCGCCGCGCTCGACACCCAGTACCTCGTAAAAATCACGTTTGGCCATAACTTTCCTGCACTCTGAAAACCGTTCCCCCAGACACGCCAACGCGGGAGCAAGCCCCCGCGTGACGTTTCATGCGCACCGACACGCTGGTCGGTGCGCCGGAGCGGAAGCAAGCACGCGGCTTACTTGTTCTCCTTGACCTCTTCGAACTCGGCGTCGACGACATCGTCGCCAGCCTTGTCGTCAGCGGCCTCGCCCTGAGCGGCAGCGCCCGGCTGCGGCTGTTCGGCGTACATCTTCTGCGCCAGCGGGGTGGATGCCTGGGACAGCGCATTCATCTTCGCTTCGATCTCGGCCTTGTCGTCGCCCTTCACGGCAACTTCCAGCTCGCCGAGAGCCTTCTCGATGGCAGCCTTCTCCTCGGCAGTGGCCTTGTCGCCGGCCTCGGTGACCATCTTGCGAGTCGCATGGACCAGCGCGTCACCCTGGTTGCGGGCAGCGGCCAGTTCCTCGAACTTGCGGTCTTCCTCGGCATTCGCCTCGGCGTCGCGGACCATCTGCTGGATCTCGTCCTCGGACAGACCGGAGGAAGCCTTGATCACGATGGACTGCTGCTTGCCGGTGGCCTTGTCCTTCGCGCCGACATGCAGGATGCCGTTGGCGTCGATATCGAAGGTCACTTCGATCTGCGGCACGCCGCGCGGAGCCGGCGGGATGTCGGCCAGGTCGAACTTGCCCAGCGACTTGTTCTGCCCGGCCTGCTTGCGCTCGCCCTGCAGAACATGGATGGTCACGGCGCCCTGGTTGTCATCGGCAGTGGAGAACACCTGCGACTTCTTGGTCGGGATGGTGGTGTTCTTGTCGATCAGCGCGGTCATCACGCCACCGAGGGTTTCGATACCCAGGGTCAGCGGGGTGACGTCGAGCAGCAGCACGTCCTTCACGTCGCCGGCCAGCACGGCGCCCTGAATCGCAGCACCCATGGCAACGGCTTCGTCCGGGTTGACGTCCTTGCGCGCTTCCTTGCCGAAGAACTCGGCAACGGTCTTCTGCACCAGCGGCATGCGGGTCTGGCCGCCGACCAGGATCACTTCGTCGATCTTCGACACGTCCAGGCCTGCGTCTTTCAGCGCAACGCGGCACGGCTCGATGGTGCGGGTGACCAGGTCTTCCACCAGGGATTCCAGCTTGGCGCGGGAAACCTTGACGTTCAGGTGTTTCGGGCCGGAGGCGTCAGCGGTGACGTACGGCAGGTTGACGTCGGTCTGCTGGGTCGAGGACAGCTCGATCTTGGCCTTCTCGGCAGCTTCCTTCAGGCGCTGCATGGCCAGCGGGTCGCCCTTGAGGTCCATGCCGGATTCTTTCTTGAATTCCTCGACGAGGTAGTCGATCAGGCGCAGGTCGAAGTCTTCACCACCGAGGAAGGTGTCACCGTTGGTGGCCAGTACTTCGAACTGGTGCTCGCCGTCGACTTCCGCGATCTCGATCACGGAAACGTCGAAGGTACCGCCGCCCAGGTCGTAGACGATGATGGTGTGGTCACCCTTGGCCTTGTCCAGGCCGTAGGCCAGCGCGGCCGCGGTCGGCTCGTTGATGATGCGCTTGACGTCCAGGCCGGCGATGCGGCCGGCGTCCTTGGTGGCCTGACGCTGGCTGTCGTTGAAGTAGGCCGGAACGGTGATGACCGCTTCGGTGACCGGCTCGCCCAGGTAATCCTCGGCGGTCTTCTTCATCTTCTTCAGGACTTCAGCGGAGACCTGCGGCGGAGCCATCTTCTGGCCCTTGGCCTCGACCCACGCGTCGCCGTTGTCAGCCTTGACGATCTTGTACGGGACCATCTTGATGTCTTTCTGTACGACGTCTTCTTCGAAACGACGGCCGATCAGGCGCTTGACGGCGTACAGGGTGTTGGTCGGGTTGGTCACAGCCTGGCGCTTGGCCGGCTGACCTACCAGGATTTCGCCGTCGTTGGCGTAGCCGATGATCGACGGGGTGGTACGAGCGCCTTCGGCGTTCTCGATGACCTTGACGTTACCGTTCTCCAGGATGGACACACAGGAGTTGGTGGTCCCCAGGTCGATACCAATGATTTTGCCCATATTTCACTCTCCAGAAATTAGATTCCGCGCTGACCCTGTTGCGGGTCTTTGGCTCGGTTGATTACCCAGATGGGGACCGGGTGGTGGATTTCAAGCCTTCTCGTCGATCGAAGGCGGAGTTTGTTCCGGTGCCTTGCTGACCACGACCATGGCCGGACGCAGCAAGCGACCGTTGAGCAGATAACCCTTCTGGAACACCTTGACCACGCTGCCCGGCTCGAGGCGGATGCTCTCTTCCATGGCCATGGCCTGGTGGTGCTCAGGGTTGAACGGCTCGCCGTGCGGGTCGACCGGCTCGAGGTGGTAGCGCACCAGCGTGTCGTGGAACATCTTCAGCGTCAGCTCGATGCCTTCGCGCATCGGTTTGATCGCCTCGTCTTCCGGGTTCGACATCTCCAGCGCGCGCTCGAGGGTATCGACGATCGGCAGCAGGTCGCCGGCGAATTTCTCCAGGGCGAACTTGTGCGCCTTTTCCACGTCCTGTTCGGCACGGCGGCGGACGTTCTGCAGTTCAGCAACGGCGCGCAGGCTCTGATCCTTCGCCGCGGCTACCTGTTCTTCCAGTTCCAGCACGCGGGCGTTCAGGTCCCCGGTAGCGCCGGCTTCGGGCTGCTCGTTGAACTGGGAATCCTGAGTCTGTTGTTCGTCAGACATGCCACTCTCCTAAAAAGAAAATAAGCCTTTGAAAACAAGGCGAACCCAATGGTCCGCGGCTCTGCCGTGTATATGGGGTGCGTTTTTTTTACTTCAAGGGCTTTGACCTCAAGGACCAGCCAGCAGGCGACGAGGGAGAATTGCCAGCCGCAAAAAATACTGTATAAATAAACAGACCTATCTGCGGAGCCGCCGCCCATGCTGGTTCATCTGTCCGTTCACAATTACGCCATCGTCGAGCACCTCGATCTCGAGCTCGCCGCCGGCATGACCGTGATCACCGGCGAGACGGGCGCCGGCAAGTCGATCATGCTCGACGCCCTCGGCCTCGCCCTCGGCGACCGCGCCGACAGCGGCGTGGTGCGCCCCGGCTCCGACAAGGCAGACATTCTCGCCAGTTTCGATGTCAGCGCGATTGCCGAAGCCCGCGACTGGCTGGCCGAGCGCGACCTGGAGCACGACGGACCTTGCATCCTGCGCCGAGTCATCACCGCCGAAGGCCGCTCGCGCGCCTATATCAATGGCAGCCCCTGCCCGCTGGGCGACCTCAAGCACCTGGGTGAGCTGCTTATCGACATCCACAGCCAGCATGAGCACCAGTCGTTACTCAAGGCCGATACTCACCGCCGCCTGCTCGATGAATACGCCGGCAGCCAGGACCTCGCCCGCCAGGTCCACCTCGCCGCGCAGCGCTGGAAGCAGACTCGCCAGGAGCTGGACCGCCTCTCGCGCAATGGCGACGAACAGCGTGCTCGTCACCAGTTGCTCAGCTATCAGCTGGAAGAGCTGGAGAATCTCGGCCTGGGTGACAACGAACTGGAGACGCTGGAAGCCGAACACAAGACCCAGAGCAACGCCGGCAGCCTGATCGCCGCCTGCCGCCAGGTGGTTGAACTGTGCAGCGAAAACGACGCTGGCAATGTCCTCTCCGCGCTGACCTCCAGTCTCAACCGCCTCACCGCCTTCCAGAGCCAGCCGGCCGCGCTGAGCGAGGCGGTGAACCTGCTGTCCAGTGCTCAAATCCAGGTAGAGGAAGCCATCGGCGAACTGAATCGCTTCGTCGACCACTTCGACGCCGACCCTCTGCGCCTGCAGCAACTGGAAGAGCGCATGGACGCCATCTATAGCCTCGCGCGCAAGCACCGTGTGCAGCCCCACGAACTACAGGACCTGCAGCAGCGCCTGCTGGACGAACTGGAGGCACTGAACGCCGACGACGAGGCCGTGGAACGCCTGGGCGACGAACTCGCCGCCTACGCCCGCCACTATCAGGAGAAGGCCGACGAGCTCAGCCAGATTCGCCGCGGCGCAGCCCCGAAACTGGCCAAGGCCGTGGAAGTTGAAATACAGCGCCTGGGCATGCCCGGCGGCCGTTTCGCCATCGAGTTGCGCGACGCCGCCTCCGACGAGCCGCAGATGAATGGCCTGGAGCAACTGGAGTTCCTGGTCAGCGCCAACCCCGGCCAGCCGATGAAAGGCCTGGCCAAGGTCGCTTCGGGCGGCGAATTGTCGCGCATCAGCCTGGCGATCCAGGTGATCACCGCCCAGACCTCGCGCATCCCCACGCTGGTCTTCGACGAAGTGGACGTCGGCATCGGCGGCCCTACCGCCGAAGTGGTCGGCCAGCTGTTGCGCCGCCTCGGTGATCGCGGCCAGGTGCTGACCGTCACCCACCTGCCGCAGGTAGCGGCCCAGGGCCACCAGCACCTGTTCGTGCACAAGGACCGCGACACCAGCGAAACCCGTACCGCCGTGGCCAACCTGAAGAAGGCCGAACGCATCGAGGAAGTCGCCCGCATGCTCGGCGGCGTCGACCTGACCAAGGAATCCCTGGCCCACGCACGCAAGATGGTGGACTCCGCCGTACAAGGCTGATCATTCCCAAGCACCTTGGTCCTCTTTGTAGGAGCGAGCTTGCTCGCGAACCGCTTGGCACTGAGGCAACCGGGAAACTTGTTCGCGAGCAAGCTCGCTCCTACAAAAGAACCGCATAAACGAAAACGGCGACCCGAGGGTCGCCGTTCCTGCATCTGCGTACGCTTACTTCTTCTTGCGCACGTAGAGCACCAGGTTGTGATCGACGAGCTCGAAGCCGCGCTCCTTGACGATCTCCTTCTGGCGTTTCTCGATTTCCGAGTCCATGAACTCGATGACTTCGCCGGTATCGACGCAGACCATGTGGTCATGGTGACCGCTATCGGCCAGCTCGAAGACGGCATGGCCGCCGTCGAAGTTGTGGCGCACCACCAGGCCGGCGGCTTCGAACTGGGTCAGGACGCGGTAGACGGTGGCCAGACCGACGTCTTCACCCGCCTCCATCAGCGCTTTGTAAACATCCTCTGCGCTCATGTGGCGCTGCTCGGCGGAGTCGAGCATCTGGAGGATCTTGACGCGCGGCAGCGTGACCTTGAGTCCGGCTTTGCGCAGTTCGCTATTTTCAACCATGTGTGCTTTCTCGCCGCGGAATGCTTCGCAGCACCCCTCAATACAGGTATGATCGGGATTTCGTCGCTCAGCCAAGATAGTGGAAGTCACCCCTTGATGCAAAACGCCAAGCTCATGCTGACCAGTCTCGCTTTCGGGCTGGGACTCGCCGCACTCGCCGGTTGCTCGTTCCCGGGGGTCTACAAGATCGATATCCAGCAGGGCAACGTTGTAACGCAGGATATGATAGACCAGTTGAAGCCCGGAATGACCCGACGCCAAGTGCGGTTTATCATGGGCAACCCGTTGATCGTGGATACTTTCCACCCCAATCGCTGGGATTACCTGTACAGCATCCAGCCCGGCGGCGGTCAGCGCCAGCAGGAGCGGATGAGCCTGTATTTCGGCCAGAACGACCAGCTGGTCGGCCTCAACGGCGACTTCATGCCCGGCGTCAGCCGTGATGAGTCGATCCTCGGCAAGGACGGCGTCACCCCGCCACTGGCCCCGGAAGCGCCTCAGCAGCAGCCCGAGCAACCCAAGGAGCAACCGGCCAAGCCCGGCTCCGTGGAAGAGCAGATCCAGAAGGAAGTCGATCAGGTGGAAACCGTACCGATCCCGACTCCGGAACCGCTGGACAAGAATCCGCAGTAAGGGATTCGCGCCAACGAAAAAGCCCGGCCAATGCCGGGCTTTTTGTTGCCTGTGATTTTATTACCGGAGATTCAACCGCGCGCCGCCCTGGCTCTCGCCGCGCGCTGCTTGCGCACTTCCTTGGGATCGGCGATCAGCGGGCGATAGATTTCCACCCGCTCCCCCTCCTCCAGCACACGCTCGTCGGGCCTGGCCACCACCTTGCCGAAGATGCCCAGCGGACAGCTCTGCACATCCAGATCGGGAAAATGAGCGGAAATACCCGACAGCGCCACCGCCTCGCGCATCCGAGTACCACGGGGAACACTCAGGCGCAGCAGCATCTGCTTTTCCGGCAAGGCGTAGACCACCTCGATAGCGATGCTCGCGGATTCAACCATGCAGTTGCTTGGCACGCTGGCAGAAGGCGTCGACCATGGTGTTCGCTGCCTGGGTGAATAGCGGGCCGAGCGTGGCTTTCACCAGCGCTCCGGCGTAGTCGAAGGTCAGATCCAGGGAAATCTTGCAGGCCTTGTCGCCCAGCGCCTTGAAGGTCCATACGCCATGCAGCTGGGTGAACGGCCCCTCCTCGAGGTTCATCTCGATGCTCTGCCCCGGTACCAGCACGTTACGGGTGGTGAAGCGCTGGGTAATGCTGCCCTTGGCCACGGTCAGCTCGGCGCGCATGGCGGTATCGCTTTCCGCAAGCACGGTGGAAGCCGAACACCAGGGCAGGAACTCCGGGTAGCGCGCCACATCGTTGACCAGGTCGTACAGCGCCTTCGCCGGATAGGGCAGCAGGGCCGAACGCTGGATATGCGTGCTCATAGATTTCTCGCTTTGTGTTGTGGGGCATCTGACCGACATCTGACCGGACAGCATCGCCCTCTGATCAAAAAAACAGCGCGCATTCTCCGAGATTAGCCACGCACCCTCAAGCTTGCATGCCGTCGCATGCTGTCCCGATAGCGGCGCGGCGAGTGACTCCCTATAATGCGCGGCCTATGGCTAAACAGAAGAAACACCCTTCGGGGACCATCGCGCAGAACAAGAAGGCTCTGCACGACTACTTCATCGAGCAGCGCTTCGAGGCTGGCGTCGCCCTGGCCGGCTGGGAAGTGAAAAGCCTGCGCGCCGGCAAGGCGCAGCTGGTGGACAGCTACGTGCTGCTCAAGGATGGCGAGGCCTGGCTGCTGGGCAGCCACATCACGCCGCTGACCACTGCCAGCACTCACGTCATCGCCGACCCGGTGCGCACGCGCAAGCTGCTGCTGCACAAGCGCGAGCTGGGCAAGCTGTTCGGTGCCGTGCAGCAGAAAGGCTACGCCTGCGTCGCACTGTCGATGTACTGGAAGAAGCACCTGATCAAGTGCGAGATCGCACTGGCCAAGGGCAAGAAAGAGTACGACAAGCGCGGCACCGAGAAGGAGCGCGACTCCGACCGGGAGATCCAGCGCGCCATTCGTCACGGCAAGGACGACTGAGCCCCCACGCGCCCTCCTGCGAGGGCGTGTTGCGGATCAGGCGTCCACCGCGCCCTGGCGACGCTGCGCCCGCTGCAGACGCAACTCTTTCGCCTGCACCTCGGCCAGCACTTCCTGCACGTAGTCGATGTGTCGCTGGGAAATCTCCCGCGCCGCTTCCGCGTGCCCGCCGATAATCGCCTCGTACAACTCGCGGTGCTGGCGCATCAGCTGCTCGCGGGTTTCGTCGCGTTGCGCGTACATCCCGCCGATGTTGGTCACCACGTTGCGCTTGAGCAGGTCGAACAGCCCGCGGATGGTGTGCAGCAGCACAGCGTTGTGGCTGGCCTCGGCGATGGCCAGGTGGAAGGCTGCGTCCGCCGCGCCTTCTTCCGCACGGCTCACCTTTCCAACACGCTGGTAGCAATCCTGCAAGGCATCGAACGCCTGCTTCAGGCGCTGATGGTCCACCTCGGTCGCGCGCTGCGCTGCGTAATAGGCGCAGGAGCCTTCGAGGGTATGCCGGAACTCCAGCAGATCGCGCTGCGCCTCCGGGTTGCTTTCCAGCAGGTGCAGCAGGGGATCGCTGAACATCGAGCCCAACCCCTCGCTGACATAGTTGCCCCCACCCTGGCGGCTGACCAGCAGGCCCTTGGCGCCAAGCTTCTGGATCGCCTCGCGCAGTGAGGGCCGCGACACACCGAACTGCTCGGCCAGCACGCGCTCGGCGGGCAAGCGCTCGCCGGCCTTGAGAGTGCCCTCGAGGATCATCGCTTCCAGCCGCTCGACGATGTCGTCCGACAAACGGCGCTGCTTGACCTGACCAAAACTCATCTTCGTGAACTCCCTCGCTCTCTCACTCTGCGCCGCGCTCCAGGCGTGCTCTGCATAGCGCGCGGCAGCCTACCCAGTGGCGCCGCCGGCAACAAGACCAGCGCACGTTCCCGAGCGCCCTCGACAAAAGTCGCAGAGCAGCAAATTGACACGCCGCCAGCAGGGCTTTTACCCTGAGCGCTCGCCTTTGTAAATTGGTCTTACCAATTTACCGAAAGTCGGATTGCACGACAACAGGTTCACAAAAACATAAGCCGCGATCAGTCGACCGTCTGCCCACGCGCCACAAGCGCACCGGAATCGCCCGACCGGCAACCAGGCCCTCCACCCAAAAACAATTAGGGAGCCAACACAGATGCAAACCTGGCAGCAGATCTATACCCCGCTCGGCAGCCTCGGCCTGTCCGCGCTGGTCGCCGTCATCCCGATCGTGTTCTTCTTCCTCGCCCTCGCCGTGTTCCGCCTCAAGGGCCACGTCGCCGGCAGCATCACCCTCGCCCTCTCGATCATCATCGCCATCGCCGCCTTCGGCATGCCCGCCGATATGGCCTTTGCTGCCGCCGGCTATGGCTTCGCCTACGGCCTGTGGCCGATCGCCTGGATCATCGTCGCGGCGGTATTCCTTTACAAACTCACGGTCAAAAGCGGCCAGTTCGAGGTGATCCGCAGCTCGGTGCTGTCGATCACCGGCGACCAGCGCCTGCAGGTGCTGCTGATCGGCTTCTCCTTCGGCGCCTTCCTTGAAGGCGCGGCGGGCTTCGGCGCGCCGGTGGCAATCACTGCCGCCCTGCTCGTCGGCCTGGGCTTCAACCCGCTGTACGCCGCCGGCCTGTGCCTGATCGCCAACACTGCGCCGGTGGCCTTCGGCGCCCTGGGCATCCCGATCATCGTGGCCGGCCAGGTCACCGGTATCGACGCCTTCAAGATCGGCGCCATGACCGGCCGCCAACTGCCGTTCCTGTCGATCCTCGTGCCGTTCTGGCTGGTGTTCATGATGGACGGTTTCAAGGGCGTGAAGGAAACCTGGCCGGCCGCGCTGGTCGCCGGCGGCAGCTTCGCCATCACCCAGTACTTCACCTCCAACTTCATCGGCCCGGAGCTGCCGGACATCACCTCCGCGCTGGTCAGCCTGATTTCCCTGACCCTGTTCCTCAAGGTCTGGCAGCCGGCGAGCGAGCGTGCAGTGGTCGCCACCGCAGGTGGCGCGGCGGTCATGGGCAACGGCAACGGCGCTCGCAGTGCCGAACCGTCGCCCTACAGCTTCGGCGAAATCCTCAAGGCCTGGTCGCCCTTCCTGGTGCTGACCGTACTGGTCACCCTCTGGACCCTGAAGCCGTTCAAGGCGCTGTTCGCGCCGGGCGGCGCGCTGTACAGCCTGGTGTTCAACTTCTCCATCCCGCACCTGGACCAGCTGGTGGTGAAGACCGCCCCCATCGTCGCCAACCCGACGCCGATTGCCGCCGTGTTCAAGTTGGACCCGATCTCCGCCACCGGCACCGCGATCTTCCTCTCCGCCGTGATCTCGATGCTTGTTCTGCGGATCACCGCTAAAACTGGTCTGACCACCTTCAAGGAGACCCTGCTTGAGCTGAAGTGGCCGATTCTTTCCATTGGCATGGTGCTGGCCTTCGCCTTCGTCACCAACTACTCGGGCATGTCCACCACCCTGGCGCTGGTCCTGGCCGGCACCGGCGCAGCGTTCCCGTTCTTCTCGCCGTTCCTCGGCTGGCTGGGCGTATTCCCACCGGTTCGGACACGTCCTCCAACGCGCTGTTCAGCTCCCTGCAGGCCACCACCGCACACCAGATCGGCGTCAACGACACCCTTCTGGTCGCAGCCAACACCAGCGGTGGCGTGACCGGCAAGATGATCTCCCCGCAGTCCATCGCCGTGGCCTGCGCCGCCACCGGCATGGTCGGCAAGGAGTCCGACCTGTTCCGCTTCACGCTCAAGCACAGCCTGATGTTCGCCGCCATGGTGGGTCTGATCACCCTCGCGCAGGCCTACATCTTCACCGGCATGCTCGTGCACTAAGGCAAACTCGGCTCCGCGCTTCGGCGCGGAGATCCGTACAAAGCAGCTAAGGTCTTTCGAGGTCACCAACGCCAGCACGGCGGCCTCGACAAGCCCCTCTACGATGAGACGCCCATGATCATCTCTGCCTCTACCGACTACCGCGCCGCAGCCCAACGCAAGCTGCCACCGTTCCTCTTCCACTACGCCGACGGCGGCGCCTACGCCGAGCGCACCCTGCGCAACAACGTCGACGACCTGGCCAACATCGCCCTGCGCCAGCGCGTGCTGAAGAACATGTCCGAACTGAGCCTTGAGACGAAGCTGTTCGACGAGACGTTGAGCATGCCCATCGCCCTGGCTCCCGTCGGCCTCACCGGCATGTACGCCCGGCGCGGAGAAGTACAGGCAGCCCGTGCAGCCGCCGCGAAAGGCATTCCCTTCACCCTGTCCACGGTGTCGGTCTGCCCCATCGAGGAAGTCGCCCCGGCCATCGACCGGCCCATGTGGTTCCAGTTGTATGTGCTCAAGGATCGCGGCTTCATGCGCAACGCCCTGGAGCGTGCCAAGGCGGCCGGCGTGAAGACGCTGGTGTTCACCGTCGACATGCCTGTGCCCGGCGCCCGCTACCGCGACGCCCACTCCGGCATGAGCGGGCCGAACGCGCCACTGCGCCGTGTCTGGCAGGCCATGACCCATCCGGCGTGGGCGCTGGACGTCGGCCTGCTGGGCAAGCCCCACGACCTGGGCAACATCTCCAAGTACCGCGGCAACCCCACCGGCCTTGCCGACTACATCGGCTGGCTGGGCGCCAACTTCGACCCGTCGATTTCCTGGAAGGACCTGGAGTGGATTCGTGAATTCTGGGACGGCCCGATGATCATCAAGGGCATCCTCGACCCGGAGGACGCCAGGGACGCTGTGAAATTCGGCGCCGACGGCATCGTCGTCTCCAACCACGGAGGGCGCCAACTCGACGGCGTGCTCTCCAGCGCTCGCGCCCTGCCGGCAATCGCCGACGCCGTGAAGGGCGACCTGAAGATCCTCGCCGACTCCGGCATCCGCAACGGCCTGGACGTGGTGCGCATGATCGCCCTGGGCGCCGACACGGTGCTCATCGGCCGTGCCTTCCTCTATGCCCTGGCCACCCACGGCGAAGCCGGCGTGAAGAATTTGCTGGACCTGTTCGAAAGGGAAATGCGCGTGGCCATGGTGCTGACCGGCACCAAGTCCATCGGCGACATCAGCCGTGATTCGCTGGTGCGCGAATTCGGTCGATAACAGCTTTTCCTGTAGGAGCGAGCTTGCTCGCGAACCTGCCAGCCCCGTGCCCACCCGGTTCGCGAGCAAGCTCGCTCCTACAAGTGAACGCACACCTTGGTGCGTTCGAATCCAAAAGAACACCGATGGGCCGTCCAGCGGCCCACGCTCACCGATGATGAATGGAGCCGCCATGAGCCTCCCCGCCGCCTTCCTCGACACGGTAGAACACCTGATCCCCCGCGAACGCCGCTTCGACGACCCGCTCTCGACCCTGGCCTTCGGTACCGATGCCAGCTTCTATCGGCTGATCCCCAAGCTGGTGATCCGCGTCGAGAGCGAGGATGAAGTCGCCACGCTGCTCAAATCCGCCCACGCCCATCAGGTCGCAGTGACCTTCCGCGCCGCTGGCACCAGCCTCTCCGGCCAGGCCGTGAGCGACTCGGTGCTGCTGGTGCTGGGCGACAACTGGAACGGCCGCGACATTCGCGAAGGCGGTACGCAGATACGCCTGCAGCCTGGCGTCATCGGCGCCCAGGCCAACGCCTGGCTGGCACCTTTCGGCCGCAAGATCGGCCCGGACCCAGCTTCGATCAACGCCTGCAAGATCGGCGGCATCGTCGCCAACAATGCCAGCGGCATGTGCTGCGGCACCGCGCAGAACAGCTATCACACGCTTGCCGGCATGCGCCTGCTGCTGGCCGATGGCACCCTGCTGGACAGCGAGTTGCCCGGAAGCATCGCCGCCTTCCGCGAAAGCCACGGCGCGCTGCTCGAGCAACTCGCCGAACTGGGCCGGCAGACCCGCGCCAACACCGAGCTGGCCGCGAAGATCCGCCACAAGTACCGGCTGAAGAACACCACCGGGCTGTCCCTGAATGCGCTGGTGGATTACGACGAGCCGCTGGATATCCTCACCCACCTGATGGTCGGCTCCGAAGGCACACTGGGCTTCATCAGTGCGGTGACCTACGACACCGTGCCGGACCACCCACACAAGGCCAGCGCGCTGATCGTCTTCCCCGACGTGGAGGCCTGCTGCAAGGCCGTGACCGTGCTCAAGCAGCAGCCGGTCTCCGCCGTGGAACTGCTAGACCGCCGCAGCCTGCGCTCGGTGGAGAACATGCTGGGCATGCCGGCGTGGGTGAAGAGCTTGTCTGAAGGCGCCTGCGCACTGCTCATCGAATCCCGCGCGGCGACCCAATCGCTGCTGCACGAACAACTCACGCAGATCAGCGCCTCCCTCACCGATTACCCGGTAGAAAAACAGGTCGATTTCAGCGAAGACCCGGTGGTCTACAACCAGCTCTGGCGCATTCGCAAGGACACCTTCCCGGCCGTCGGCGCAGTACGTGAGACTGGCACCACGGTGATCATCGAGGACGTCACCTTCCCCGTCGAACAGCTCGCCGAGGGCGTGAACCGCCTGATCGCGCTGTTCGACAAGCACGGCTACGACGAAGCCATCCTGTTCGGCCACGCGCTGGAAGGGAACCTGCACTTCGTCTTCACCCAGGGTTTCGAATCGCCGGAACAGATCGCGCGCTACTCGGCCTTCATGGACGACGTCGCGCACCTGGTCGCCGTGGAGTACGGCGGCTCGCTCAAGGCCGAACACGGCACCGGGCGCAACATGGCGCCCTTCGTCGAGTTGGAATGGGGCCACGACGCCTACCAGCTGATGTGGCAGTTGAAGCGCCTGCTCGACCCGACCGGCATCCTCAACCCCGGCGTGGTGCTGACCGACGACCCGCAGCTGCACCTGAAGAACCTCAAGCCCCTGCCCGCCGCCGACGAGATCGTCGACAAGTGCATCGAATGCGGCTTCTGCGAGCCGGTCTGCCCGTCCAAGGGGCTGACCCTGAGCCCGCGCCAGCGCATTGTCATGTGGCGCGACATCCAGGCCAAGCGCCGCGCCGGCATCGACACCACCGAACTGGAGCGCGACTACCAGTACCAGGGCATCGACACCTGCGCCGCCACCGGCCTGTGCGCCCAGCGCTGCCCGGTGAACATCAACACCGGCGAGCTGATCAAGAAGTTGCGTGGCGAAGAAGCGCATCACGCCGGCACCGCCACCTGGCTGGCGCGCAACTTCTCAACCGCCATGAAGGGCGCGAAGTTCATGCTGCATGCGACCAACGGTGCGCGCATGCTGCTCGGTGCGCCTCGCCTGGCCCGCCTCAGTGCCTCCATCAGCCACGCCAGCAAGGGCCGTGTACCGCAGTGGACGCCAGCAATGCCGCAGCCGGTGCGCCTCGCACCGTCGCCGCGCACAGTCGATGACAGCCGCCCACGCGTGGTCTACCTGACCGCCTGCGTGTCCCGTGCCATGGGTCCGGCGGCGGCGGACGAGGAGCAGATGCCGCTGATCGACAAGACCCGTCAGTTGCTGGAGAAAGCCGGCTATCAGGTGGTCTTCCCGGACAACGCCGACAACCTCTGCTGCGGCCAGCCTTTCGCCTCCAAGGGCTACAAGAGCCAAGCCGACGCCAAGCGCGACGAACTGCTCGCCGAACTGCTGCGCGCCAGCCGTGGCGGCCTCGACCCGATCTACTGCGACACCAGCCCCTGCACCCTGCGCCTGGTGCAGGAGCTGGCCGATGACCGACTGAAGATCTACGACCCGGTGAAGTTCATCCGCACCCACCTGGTCGGGCGCCTGGACTTCCAGCCGCAGGACAAGCCGGTGGCCGTGCATGTCACCTGCAGCACCCAGCACCTGGGCGAAAGCCAGGCGCTGATCGATCTGGTGAAACGCTGCACCCGCGAAGTGGTGATTCCCGAGGGCATCCACTGCTGTGGCTTCGCCGGTGACAAGGGCTTCACTACGCCCGAGCTCAACGCCCACTCGCTGCGCACGCTCAAGGACGCGGTGCAGTACTGCGAGGAAGGCGTCTCCACCAGCCGCACCTGCGAGATCGGCCTGTCCGCCCATGGCGGCATCGACTATCGCGGCGTGGTTTACCTGGTCGACCGCGTGACCCGCGCAAGAACGTAGGTTCTATCCACATCAGGAGCCACATGCTTTTCGTAGGAGCGAGCTTGCTCGCGAACCGCCTGACGCCGACACGGCCGACGGATTTTCGCGTGCAAGCACGCTCCTGCTGGTTCGCCCCTTAACTTCACGTTAAGCGAGCGCTGCCACCCTCTGCCGCAAACCCGCCGCGGCGGCTATCCTGCTCGGGATGGCCGCCGCGGCGCTGCGCGATAAGGGAGCGAAGATGAGAATCCTGTTAGCGGAAGACGACCAGTTGCTGGGCGATGGCATTCGCGCGGGGCTGGGGCTGGAAGGCGACACTGTGGACTGGGTGAACGACGGTGTCGCCGCCGAACAGGCCCTGGAAACCGACGAGTTCGACCTGCTGGTGCTCGACCTCGGCCTGCCGCGCAAGGACGGCCTGGAGGTGCTGCGCAGCCTGCGCCGGCGCGGCGATCTGACGCCGGTCCTGATCCTCACCGCCCGCGACAAGGTGGCCGATCGCGTCGCAGGCCTGGACGCCGGCGCCGACGACTATCTGACCAAACCCTTCGACCTCGACGAGCTGCTCGCCCGCGTCCGCGCCCTCACCCGCCGCCATACCGGGCGCGCCGCGCCGCTGCTGAAACATGGTGAGCTCTCACTGGACCCGGCCACCCACCAGGTCAGCCTGGCGGGTGCACCGGTGGACCTGGCTCCGCGCGAATATGCACTGCTACGCCTCCTGTTGGAGCAACGCGGCAAGGTGCTGTCCCGTGCGCGACTGGTGGAAGCGCTCTACGGCTGGGACGGCGATCTGGAAAGCAACGCCATCGAAGTCCACATCCATCACCTGCGGCGCAAGCTGGGCAACAGCCTGATCCGCACCGTGCGCGGTATCGGCTACGGCATCGACCGCCCCGACAGCGCGACGCAATCTTGAGCGGCACCGTGCGCCGCGCCGGCTCCATCAGCCGCCGCCTGCTACTGATGCTGATCGGTGGCGTCTCGCTGCTCTGGCTGGTGGCCGGCCTGTTCACCTACCACCTGACGCGCGAGCAGGTGAACCGTCTCTACGACCAGGACATGATCGACTTCGGCCAGGCCGCCCTGAGCCTGGTAGACATCGCCGACGCCATCGACCCGCAATCCAGCGACGCCATGGAAATCCTCGCGCGCAGCCGCAAAGCCATCGAAGGGCTGCCGCTGATACGCCGCGAAGCCACGCTCGGTTATGCCATCTGGTACCGCGGCCAACCGCTGCTGGCCATCCACAAACCGCCCAAGGGCATCGAGGCCCAGCCTCCGGGGTTCTCTGACCTGCTCAGCGGCGGGGTTAACTGGCGCGTGCTGCAGATGGCCACCTCAGGTACCGATGAAGTTCGCATCTGGGTCTTCGAAGACCTGCATTACCGCCACAAGACCCTGCACCTGCTGCTCTTCAGTGCCCTCTTCCCGCTGCTGCTGGCTCTGCCGCTGTTTGCTGTCCTGGTGTGGTTCGGCGTGCGCCAGGGCCTTGCGCCACTGCGCAGCCTGATCGAGCAGGTGCACCAACGCAGCGCCCACAGCCTGCACCCGCTGGCGCTGAGCCGGGCGCCGGTGGAAGTGCACAGCCTGGTCAACGAACTGAACCTGCTGCTGGAGCGCCTGAACTCGGCGATGGAGGCCGAACGCCGGCTGACCAGCGATGCCGCCCACGAAATCCGCACGCCATTGGCCAGCTTGCGAACCCACGCCCAGGTGGCGCTGCGCTCCTCCGACCCGGCCGCCCACGCCCATGGTCTCCAGCAGGTCAGCCGCAGTGTCGAGCGGATCAGTGCGCTGATGGAACAGATACTCCTGCTGGCAAGGCTCGACGCCGAAGAGCTCCACGAGATATTCGCCCCGGTTGACCTGCGCCTGCTGGCCGAAGACACCATCGCTGATCTCGCGCCGCAGGCTATCGACAAGCAGATCGAACTGACCCTCGATAGCCAGAGTGCGACCCTGAAAGGCGTCGCCGCATGGCTGGGGCTGATGCTCACCAACCTCGTCGGCAACGCCCTGCGCTACACCCCTGAAGGCGGCCGCGTTGCCGTCACTCTGGAGACCGACGATCGCCAGGTGACATTGTGGGTGCGCGACAACGGCCCCGGCGTGGCACCCGCCGAACAGGCGGCGATCTTCACCCGCTTCTACCGCAGCCCGAACGTTGCCAGCAGCCACGGCAGCGGGCTGGGGCTGCCCATCGTCAAGCGCATCGTGGAAATCCACCACGGGCGTATTTCCCTGCACGAAGGCCTGGAAGGTGCGGGCTTGGGCGTCTGCGTCGAACTCCCGACCAACGTCGGCCAATAAACCTGAACGCAGCGAAAAAAACCGCAGTCCACCCTGTACGGTCCGCTCGGACGGTCCGCTACCACCGGTCACATTTGACAGGAGTACTGCCATGAAACGTGCCGCCCTGCTCATTACCGCCGCCCTGCTGGCATCGCCGGCCTTTGCCGCCGATCTGTGCAGCGACAATATCCAGAAGCTCGATGACGCGGTGAAAACCACCACCAACAACACCCAGGCCCAGGAACAGGCCATGCGCCTGCAGGAACAGGCTGCCAAGGCGCAAGCCGCCGGCAACACCAAGGAGTGCATCGCGCACACCGAAAAAGCGCTGCAGCTGCTGAAGAAAAACAGCGGCGATGGGGGAGCCAACGGGTGATGCCCGGCGCGGCGGCCGGCTATCCAGTCGGTCGCCGCTCATAAGGCCCGCGAAGCCTCTGGCATTCGCAGCCCCGCAGTTGATTCCGCGGCCCCCTCACACGCCTAAGATGTAGCGATTCCCGATCACAAGAATCACAACCGGAATCGCCATGCCTGTGTCCCGCCTGCTCATCGCCAACCGTGGCGAGATCGCCATCCGTATCGCCCGCGCCGCTGCAGAACTGGGCATCCACAGCCTGGCGATCTACGCCGAAGACGACGTCGCCTCACTGCACACGCGCCAGGCCGATGAGGCTGTGGCCTTGAAAGGGCGCGGCGCCAGTGCCTACCTCGACCAGCAGCAGGTCGTTGATATCGCCCTGGCGCACGGCTGCGACGCCGTGCACCCGGGCTACGGCTTCCTTTCCGAGAACGCCGAATTCGCCCGCCGCTGCGAAGCCGCCGGCCTGACCTTCGTCGGCCCCGCCGCCGAAGTACTGGATGTGTTCGGTGACAAGGCCCGCGCCCGCGATCTGGCTCGTGACCATGGTGTTGCGCTGGCCGCCGGCAGCAATCGCGCCACCTCGCAGGAGGACGCCGAGCGCTTCTTCCGCGAGCTGCCCGCAGGCGCCGGAATGATGATCAAGGCACTGGCCGGCGGCGGTGGACGCGGCATGCGCGCCGTGAGCCGCGCCGAGGACATCGCCGAAGCCTACGCCCGCTGCCAGGCCGAGGCCCGCGCGGCGTTCGGCGATGATCGCCTCTACGTCGAGCGGCTGATCCAGCGCGCCCGGCATATCGAGGTGCAAGTCATCGGCGACGGCCGCTCCGTCAGCCATCTCGGGGAACGCGACTGCACCCTGCAACGGCGCCACCAGAAGCTGCTGGAAATCGCCCCCAGCCCCAACCTCCACCCACGCCTGCGCGGCGCCATCCTCGCCGCCGCCGTGCGCCTGGCCGAGGCGGTGAACTACCGAGGCCTGGGCACCTTCGAGTTCCTGCTGGACGAAGACAGCGGTGACTTCGTCTTCATGGAAGCCAACCCGCGCCTTCAGGTGGAGCACACCGTCACCGAGGCGGTGACCGGCATCGACCTGGTGCAGGTGCAACTGCGCATCGCCGCCGGCGCCAGCCTGGCTGACCTGAACCTGACCCAGACCGAAATACCCGCGCCACGCGGCCACGCCCTGCAACTGCGGATCAACCTGGAAAGCCTCGCCAGCGATGGCACGCCGCATCTGGCCTGCGGCACCCTCAGCGCTTACGAGCCGCCTAGCGGCCCCGGCCTGCGCGTGGACGGCTACGGTTATGCCGGCTACCGCAACAGCGCCGGCTACGACTCGCTGCTGGCCAAGCTGATCGTCCACGGCAACAGCGGTTATCCACAGCTGGTGCAGCGCGCCTACCGTGCGCTCTGCGAATTCCGCCTGGAGGGCGTGGCGAGCAATATCCCGCTGCTGCTCAATCTGCTGCGCCAGCCGGCGGTGGCAGACAATCAGGTCACCACGCGCTACATCGAAGAACACCTGCCGGCGCTGCTCGGTGCGCAGGACCACGCCCACCCGCACCGCTTCTTCAGCCACGCCAGCGCTGCGCCGCAAGCCCAGCGCGCCAGCGAAGCCCCCACCGGCTGCGTTCCGCTGGCGACGCCCAGTGCAGGTGTTCTCGTCAGCCTGAACGTGGCGCCTGGCGACGCCGTCGCCCAGGGCCAGACCATCGCAGTGGTCGAAGCGATGAAGATGGAGTTCGAGGTGAAGGCCAGCGCCAGCGGCATCGTCCACAGCCTGGCCACTACGCCCGGCGACAGCCTCGGCGAAGGCGACGCGCTGCTGTTTGTCGAGCCGGCCGACATCCAGGCGCAGGACAACCAGAGCGAGGCCGCCATTGACCTGGACGCCATCCGCGCCGACCTCGCCGAAGTCATCGAGCGCCACGCCATCGGCCTCGACGAGCGCCGCCCGGACGCCGTCGCCAAGCGCCACCGGATCGGCAAGCGCACGACCCGCGAGAACCTCGCCGACCTGCTGGATGACGGCAGCTTCATCGAGTACGGCGCACTGGCCATCGCGGCACAGCGGCGGCGTCGCAGCGTCGAGGAACTGATCACCAGCAGCCCGGCCGACGGCCTGGTCAGCGGCCTGGGCAGCATCAACGCCGCGCAGTTCGGCGACGAGAAAGCCCGCTGCCTGGTCCTGGCCTACGACTACACCGTGTTCGCCGGCACCCAGGGCGTGATGAACCACAAGAAGACCGACCGCATGCTGCACCTTGCCGAGCAATGGCGCATCCCCCTGGTGCTCTACGCCGAAGGCGGCGGCGGGCGCCCGGGCGACACCGATTTCGTCGGCGTGGCCGGGCTGGACAACATGAGCTTCGTCGGCCTCGCCCGGCTCTCCGGGCTGGTGCCGCTGGTGGGCGTGGTCTCCGGTCGCTGCTTCGCCGGCAACGCCGCGCTGCTCGGTTGCTGCGACGTGATCATCGCCACCCGCGATACCAGCCTGGGCATGGCCGGCCCGGCCATGATCGAAGGCGGCGGCCTGGGCAGATTCGCCCCCGAGGAAGTCGGCCCCAGCGACGTACAGAGCGCCAACGGCGTGATCGACGTGCTGGTGGAAGACGAAGCCGAAGCCACCCGCATCGCCCGCCAGTATCTTGCCTACTTCCAGGGCGACACCGCCGATTGGCAGTGCGCCGACCAGCGTTTGCTGCGCCATGCGGTGCCGGAAAATCGTCTGCGCGCCTACGACATCCGCCAGGTCATCGAACAACTGGCGGACAGCGGCTCGGTGCTGGAGCTGCGCCGTGGCTTCGCCGCCGGCATGATCACCGCACTGGTGCGCGTCGAAGGCAAGCCCTTCGGCCTGATCGCCAACAACCCCATGCACCTGGGTGGCGCCATCGATGCCGAAGCCGGCGACAAGGCCGCACGCTTCATGCAGCTGTGCGACGCCTTCGACCTGCCGATCATTTCCCTATGCGATACCCCCGGCTTCATGGTCGGCCCGGAAGCGGAGAAGACCGGCACCGTGCGCCATGTTTCGCGCATGTTCGTTACCGCCGCCAGCCTTACGGTGCCCTTCTTCACCGTCGTGCTGCGCAAGGGCTACGGCCTCGGCGCGCAAGCCATGGCCGCCGGCAGCTTCCACGCGGCGCTGTTCACCGTGGCCTGGCCCAGCGGCGAATTCGGTGCCATGGGCCTGGAAGGCGCGATCCGCCTCGGCTACGCCAAGGAGCTGGCCGCCGTGGAAGATGCACAGCAGCGCCAGGCGCTGTTCGACAAACTGGTCGCCGCGGCCTACCGCAACGGCAAGGGGCTGAACATGGCGAGCTACCTGGAGATCGACGACGTCATCGACCCGGCCGACACCCGCCGCTGGCTGCTGCGCGGGCTGGCTTCTACGCCACGTCCGGCGCAACGCCAGGGGAAAAAACGCCCACTGATCGATACCTGGTAAGCCATGGGTTGAGCTGCGCGGCCGATCCGCTAAAATGCGCGGCGTCATTGGGGAGTAGCCGACCGTTCCGCGAACGGGGGCGACGTCAACACACTTGGCCCGCAGGCCATGGCGTCGTCAGCAGCTTTGCCTGGCAAGACCTTTGACCACGTGATCTCCGCAACGGCCGGGGAGATGCGTGGTCATGGGTACTACACCGGCCGGGAGCTTCACCGTGATGCACCACCCCATTCTTCGCTCCACCTGTCTGGAGCTGCGCACATGCTGACCTTCATCCTCGAACTACTCGGCATGCTGCTGGTGATCCTGGTCGCCGCCGAACTCTTCACCAATGCGCTGGAACACTTCGGCGAACGCTTAGGGATTTCCGAGGGCGTCACCGGCTCGCTGTTCGCCGCCGTCGGCACCGCGCTGCCGGAGACCCTGATCCCGCTGCTGGCCCTGTTCGCCGGCACCAGCAACATCACGCTCAACGAGGAAGTGGGCGTCGGCGCCATCCTCGGCGCACCGCTGATGCTCTCTACCCTCTCCACCTGCCTGATGGCCTGCTTCGCCTGGCGCGCCCGCGGCCTGCTCGGACGCATCCGCCCGGAACGCAGCGGCCTGCAGCGTGACCTGAACTTCTTCCTGGTCGCCTTCAGCTTCGCCACCATCGCCATGTTCGTGCCGGCGGAATTGCGCTCCGTGCGCATCGCCCTCAGCGTGCTGCTGGTACTCACCTACGTCGCCTACATCACCCTGACCCTGCGTGCATCGCGGAGCCTGGTGGACGACGGCCATGGCACCGAAGCCGACCACCACATGTACCTGTCGCGCATCGGCCTGCCGACCAACCTCGCCACCATCCTGCTCCAGCTGTTGCTGGGTCTGGCGCTGCTGGTGCTGGGCGCGAAAGGCTTCATCCATGGAGTGGAAGGCCTGTCGCACCTGCTGGGCCTCTCCGCGCTGCTGCTGTCGCTGCTGATCATCCCCATCGCCACGGAGCTGCCGGAGAAGATCAACAGCATCCTCTGGGTGCGCCGCGGCCGCGACACCCTGGCCTTCGGCAACATCAGCGGTGCCATGGTCTTCCAGGGCACCCTGCTGCCCGCCATCGGCATCCTGCTCACGCCCTGGCAGCCCCGCATCGAGGTCCTCACCGGCGTGCTGATCACGCTGGGCGCCGCGTTCTGGCTGCGGCTCAACGCCCAGCGCAGCAGTGGATTGCCGGTCTGGGTGCTGCTGCTCAACGGCGTGCTGTATGCCGCCTATCTGGGTGTCACCCTGTCGCGCTGACGCGCGCGGCTCATTGCCTACACTGACAGTCCGGGCTGCCGCTTCGGCGGCAGCCGCACGACTAGCGATACGCCGAAGGAGTGAGCATGAAAATCCTGGTAGTCCTGACCTCCCACGACCAGCTCGGCAACACCGGCAAGAAAACCGGGTTCTGGCTCGAGGAGTTCGCCGCGCCCTACTACGTGTTCAAGGATGCCGGCGCCAGCCTGACGCTGGCCTCGCCCAAGGGTGGCCAGCCACCGCTGGATCCCAAGAGCGACGAGGAAGACGCACAGACCCCGGCCACCCTGCGCTTCCGCCAGGACAGCGCAGCCCAGGCCGCGCTGGCCAGCACCGTGAAGCTCAGCGAGGTGAAGGCCGACGACTTCGATGCCGTCTTCTACCCCGGCGGCCACGGTCCCCTCTGGGACCTGGCCGAGGACCGCGCCTCAGTGGCCCTGATCGAAGCCTTCCATTCCAGCGGCAAGACCGTTTCCGCCGTCTGCCACGCACCGGCCGTGTTCCGCCATCCTCGCGGGCTGGACGGCCAACCGCTGGTACAAGGCCGCCACGTTACGGGCTTTTCCAACAGCGAAGAGGAAGCCGTCGGCCTCACCGACGTCGTGCCCTTCCTCGTCCAGGACATGCTCAAGGCCAACGGCGCCCGCTACAGCAAGGGCCCGGACTGGCAGAGCCACGTCGAAGTCGACCGCGGCCTGATCACCGGTCAGAACCCCGCATCCTCCGAGGCCGTGGCCGAAGCCGTCCTGAAATTCCTGGCCTGACAAGCCTTTACACCGCCCCGGTGGCTATCGGGGCGGCTTTCCCGTAGAATCAGTCCCGACCTTGAAAGGTTTTGGGGCCGATTAGGATTCGACGCCGGTAACAAAACTCTAGGGGCATGCCGAGTAGGTGACAGTTCTCGTAAATCAGCTGCCACAACTTTATAGTTGCCAACGACGACAACTACGCCCTAGCAGCCTAAGTGCCGCTAGCAGACCCTAGGGGATGCCTGTAAACCCGAAGATTAGGTCTGTCATATAGAACAGGATCGCCGCCAAGTTCGCTGTAGACGTAACGGCTAAAACTCATACAGCTCGCTCCAAGCGCCCTGCCACTCGGGCCGCGAGGAGTTAACCTAGTAGAGATGGCTAAGCATGTAGAACCGACAGCGGAGAACTGGCGGACGGGGGTTCAAATCCCCCCGGCTCCACCAAACGCAAACGATAAGCCCCTGATTTTCCTAGTGAATCTCAGGGGCTTTTTCGTTTTCCAGCCAGACTGTCGAAAAAGCGTCGAAAGTAGCGCTAGGCTACGATCAAAAGCCCCAGAAGACCTGCGCTATGAATTTCTTGGACACCGCGTTTAGACAGCTCGCCTTCGCATGGAAGCTCCACAACTATGCCTGTGAAGGAAACCTTGACCTTGATGTTCTAGATCGCCCGATCACGTACACGGATGGCGGAAGCTCAATTTTTGTCTTGCCAGACAAAGTGCTGAACAGTCACAACGATTTGATCCTAGCCCTAGAGAACAATTTGGTTATCGCATTTGGCGCGGCCGCTATCACTCTCAACAGATGCCGTGAAGAGGCAGGCATAGCCTTAGGACAAGATTTCCAGAGCGAGACCAACAACTTTTCCGCCGTCGTATATCAAATCCGAAACGCCTTTGCTCACGACATCGCCGAGCCTAAATGGAACATTACTGACCCACGCTATGCGCGAGTTTATGAATTCGGTGACATGCGGTTTGACCTAACGGCAGTCGGAAGAAAGCCGTTCGAGTACCAGGACATCGGAGGCCCGGATGCGATCTTTCGAATCAAGGAGTATGCGCAACGAATGGTCTGGCCTGACTTTCGCTGACAGCAAATAGCGGCCCAAATCGAATAGCGTCCTGCAGATGATCAGGCGAAAGATGTGCGTATCGCATGGTCATCGTCAGGGTCGAATGCCCCAGGATCTTCTGGAGCGTGAGGATGTTTCCACCATTCATCATGAAGTGACTCGCAAAGGTGTGCCGGAGAGCGTGGCTGGCTTGGCCTTGAGGCAATTGAATCGTGGTGCGCTCCAGGGCGCGGCGGAAGGACGTGATGCAGGACGTGAACGGGCCATGCATCCGCCAGTGCGCCCTTACCCGGTCAGCCAGCTCTGGTGGAATCGGTACGTGGCGAACCTTCCCTGACTTGGTTCCGGCATAAGTCACGATGTTGTCCTGGAGCCGTTGCGCGGGGAGCTTTTCAGCCTCTGACCATCGAGCACCGGTAGCCAGGCAGAGCAGCGTCACCAGCTCGGTATGCGGGTTGTCGCAACGGCTGCGAATGGATTCGAGAAGCTCGCCGATCTGCTCAGTCGTCAGCCACGACAGTTCTCGCTCTTGCAGCTTGAGCAGCTTCACCCCGGCCAGCGGGTTGTCGTAGTCGATCTGCTTCAAGTCTTTCAGCTCGTTGAACACCGCACGGACGTAGCCCAGCTCGTTGTTCAAGGTCTTCCCTGATATCCCCTCTTCCAGCCGCTTCCGCCGCAAGCTCGCATACAAAGACGCATCCAGGGCCGTCGCTACTGGGTCGCCTAATCGAACAGCCAATTGCAGCATCTTTGATAGCCGCCGAGGCGCATCACGCAGTGAATGGCCGTGCAGGTCGTACCAGAGCTGCACCAGCTCCGTGAGTCTGCGGCGATCCTTGGGCTTGATGCTCCAAGCAGGGTTCTCGATGCACTTCTGCCTAACCGTGGCTTCGAAGCGTTGAGCCTCTCCCTTTGTCTTGAATCGCCTGCGGAAGCGCTTCCCCTTGATCGGTTCGACGTCGACGAACCACCGGCCATCATCGAGCTTGGTGATGCTCATCAGACGGCATATCCCCTTCGCAAATAGCGGTCTGAGATCAGGTTCTTGATGTGCTTTTCGAGGTCCCGCCGAGTCCAGCCCTTCGCTAAGTAGTGGTCTTCAATCACGTGCCAGAATTCGAGGCTGTAGGCGGACTCAATCGCCTTTTTTGCGGGGATACGCTCGCGTGCAATGAGGCTGATGAACTGGCCCAGGAACATCTCGCAGTTCTTGCCGGAGAAGCCCATGGCCGTCTTGCGATAGCGCCGATACTCGACACGTTCAATGAGCGGATCGGCCTCTACCTGGACCTTCACGTCTTGCATGATCAGTGTCCAGAACGGGTCATGCTGAGTACGCAGACCAAGCAGCCTGTAAGCCTCGCAGCCGTACACCCAGAGGTGATCGAGGTGCTGGGAGATACCTTCGTAGGTCCGGGTACCAATCACGCCGCCAGAGGCCTTCACGGAGCCCTGAGCGAACTGATTGATGATGGTGTGGTGATAACGAAACTCGATGCGCCAAACAGGCTGCTTGGGGTTGTAGGCTGCGTCGCTGTCACCAAACGGATTGCCGTTGTGGGTGGACCAGACGGCGTTCCAGTAGTCGAGCTTGTCGGTAGCGCGGGCCTGTAGCGACTTGTTGTAAACCGCCAGTTGGATGCCTGTCGGCGAGCCGAACATGTAGGTTTCACCGCGTCCGTAAACCGAGGCGTTACCGTTGAATTCGATGCGGTCGATGCCGCTGATCTGGCGTACCCGATTGGATCGGCAGTACATGCGATCCACGATGTTCTCTTTCGGAGTCCAGCCCTGCACATCCAGGGCGATGTGGACGGCGCACTGGTTAGGTTCGCAGTGAGTCATCACAGCCGCGGCGAGGGAGTCCATGAGTCCCTGGAGCGCCTTCGGAGCCACGCCATCAATCGCATGCGGCGAAACCTCAATCTTGAGGTGAGAACCGATGCTCTCCAGCTTCATGTTGTGATTCTTGATCAGCAGGATCAGGCCGAGGTCTGCGTTCTGCAGGCGGAACTGATACCCGGAGTCGCGCCCAATACGCCCCTTGGACCATTCGTAACCAGCGAACTCAACGATAGGTTCCTGGGAGTCGAATAGCGCGATGACTTCGGGGCGAATCAGTCCGTTGTACAACTGGCGGACGGTATCCACGCCGCAGCGCAAAACGCGCACGCCGGAGAGGTCGGTCATTTTCGCCGTGTAGGCGTCGATGAAAAGGCGGCCACGCGGTGACTCGATGATTTGACCGTCAGGCTGGACTAGCAGTCGACGCTGATCACTGAACTTTGCCATCTGAATTCTCCAACGTTATCCATTAATGTCCATTTCGGAATGTGTTTTGTTAGACGTGTTACAGGGACGTCGCCGCGCCTTCGGCCTACCGCTCGTGCCTGGCGCTCCCGGCCGGCGTCGCGGCGAACGTCCAGCACTCCAGCTGAGCCGGACTGAACCAGCAGGCAGGGATTTCGGGTTGAATGAGCTGGGCGCCGCCGTCGAGGAGGTAAGTCATCAGCACGAGAGCAACGACGTTGATCAGTTCCTCTAGGCTCATCGCGTTTTCCTCATTTGCATTTCCTGGGCATGAGCGTGCCCGTCGCTGGAATGCAGGCGCTCGCGCCGGTGATTCAGCGTTCGGAAATGGTGAAATTGAGAGACTTTGGAACGGGGCTCTGGGGCGCGCCGCTGTGGTCATCACAACACAGAAAGCGGGGAAGAAACCGGACCTGAGAAAATGTCGTGCCGGATAAAGCACAATCCAACACTATCCAATAACCGCACTTTGCAGCGCGCTATGCATGAGTTCCGCTCACGTTAAGAACACCAAGGGCTCTGCCCTTGTCATCCCGCTCTTGCCGCCGAGGGCTCGGGAGCGCGGGGCGGAGAAGCTGCCCCACGCTCACCGGCCGAGGCTGGTGGCGGGCTTGCGTTCAAGGGTTCGCTGCGCCCGTGCTTCCGTTCGCCGGAACGGTAGGGCTGTTCCGACGAGCCGGGAGCGCGGCCCTTGAGCGCGGATCGTTAGGGTGGGCGATGCGGTCCAGTACGTTGCCGGAACCATGCCGGTCGCGGTGTCGCATCACCCGGATCGTGCGAATGTCTGACCAGAACAACTCGTTCGGGTAGTGCCCCTCGCCGTTTGCCGCGACGACGAGGAAGTAGGGATCGCTGTGTACGCCTTCGAGTGCCAGGACGACGCCGACAACATGAAGCAGACACCAGAGCGGCTCGGGGTCTTGTTCCCATACCAATTCGAAGAGGACGGTTTGCCCCAGATAGGTCAGGGCGCTTTCGGTAGCGAAGGAGACACGGGTGCTAGTCATTGCTGTAGTCCCCCGCTTCGAAATTCTCTTTGCCACTGAGCAGTTCAGCGCGGAAACGGACCATGTTCACCACCTGAATTTCCCCCATGGTGGTGCTGGGGATGGTGCCGTTACGCACCCACTCCTCAGCCTCTTCATCATTCACGCCGCACATTTCGGCGAAGGCGGGGATGGTGCAAATGTCGGGGCTCGATTGGTGTTCGCTCATAGGGGCATCTCCTTTTCCATAAGCTGGCTGGTGAACAACGCGACGTTGACCAACACGTGCTTGCCGACCTTCTCGTGAGGGATATAGCCGTTGCGAATCCAACCCCAGACAACGTCATGACGGTCGCCCATGCGAATCCAGTCGGCGAACTCCCTCCAGGGCATCACCGGAGGCGGGCTAGAAAGGTCTTTTTGAGACGGGTTGAGTCCTTCTACATTCATGGCCTTTGCTGCACTATGCTGGTCAATACTGGCAACAGCTAAAGTCAGATTGACTCTAGCTGAAATGAAGCATATTCAGCTCAAGTCAATTTGACTAGAGTCTATTTAGATGAATAAGTAATGATCAAACAGCGCGTCATAACCATTTTGTCGTGGTCCGATATCCGGCTGCCTAAGCTGGAGGAACTGACCGGCATTAGCCGCTACACCTGGAGCAATCTGAAGAACCCGTCCAAGAACAGGGAAATCAAGGAGGAGGAAATTCTCGCGATTGCAAAGGTTTTCCCGCAGTTCCGTTGGTGGTTGCTGACAGGCGAAGTGATGCCAGAGGTGGGGCAGACCAGTCCCGACTACGAAGACGCGAATCAAAATTTGGCCAATCAAGGCGCGGGATGACGCTCACCACTGAAGTGAGCAAACGCTGGTACGCATGGCGCTCCAGCGGACGAAAGATAGTGGAAAAAGAAGAGGCCAGGTCTGACGCTCTCGTGATCAGACAGCCTTTCAGGAAGCAGGGACGAGACGTGCATGGAAAAGCGCGAGACTGACGAACAACTCAAAAGCCTGAGTTTCGACATGGATGAGGAAATCGACGATCGCAATGAGCGTCGAGGCCGGAGAGCCGCGCCACCTCGCCACGCCCACACTCCCATGGATCCCAGCCACGCCATCATTCTGGCCGCCACCATCATCGTCGGCGGTCTGTGGGGTGGGAAACTTCTCTACGACTACATCCAGGAACAGCGCATTAAGGCCGCCTTCAGCGAGGCAGCCGCCTATATGCAGCAGGCCATGGACCACGCCGAGCAGGACACTAGGCGTGCACAGGCAGAGATGCAGCAGCGTATTGCAGCGGAGGAGGAAGTAAGAGAACTACGCCACGCTGAACAGCTTGCTCAATTGCAGGCTAAGCAAGCCCGAGCGGAACAGGAAAGACGCTTCAAATCATCCCAATGCCAGTTCTGGTGGCAGCAGTACAAGAACAATCCTACAGAGCGTAACACTCAAAAAAGGTTCGAAGCGTGCGAGATCTGATTACTTCGGAACTATATAATCACGGAAAGACAGAGTATATTAATCACCGAAAGCTCCTTAGAACCACAAAGAGAACAGGCTTCATTCTCGACTCAACGGATGCACACAGAGCTGACATTCCACCTTCACACCCTCAGACACCCCTATAGTATTTAATCATCTCCTCATAGTAATCAATTGAACGATTACTTCCAATATCCTGAGTTATTCGAGTTTTAAACTTTTTCGCAAATGGACGACCACCTAAGCCACTAACACTCTCAGTCAACAGGTAGTTATGAAGATAGAGCAAAGATTCGAAGTCACCTATATGATTGGCTACGAGATGTTTATCAAAGGTTCTCGTTATCCCAGAGAGTTTTCCGAGCCATTTTTTAAACCTCTCCTCCGAAAGCCCATTAATCTCCTCAATATTGCGCGACAATAGATCTGGCTCGTCGTCCAAGTCACGACCGAACGCATGCCCAACTCCATTCCTAAAAATCCTCACCTTATCCAACTCGGCAATATTATCTCTAATATCCGGTATCTCACCAAACAATCCTTTTATCTTGGAATAGCGCGACTCCCAAGCACCCTTAGTTATAGACACCAGAATTTCGGAGTAATCAACATCTATCCCGACCTTAAGCCATTCAACTCCATCAATCGCTTTAGTTCTCCCATAAAGCAAGGCTGGATCGGACTTGAGAGCTGTCAACACAACGCGCTGAAAGTGACTTTCCATTGCACCCGTAGCAGCCATAATAAAGCTAGCTCGTTTCCAGTTCCCCATATCTCGAGTATGTTTTAGAAAAGATTCCTTCTCAGAGTCAAAGCGATTGGCGTCTGGGCCTGTCGCCTTCAAAGTAGGCCGGACATCTCCCGACGCTTGTCTCCTAACATGGTATAAGGCGAAGCTCTCAAGCGCGACAGACGACCAGTACATATTATTTAATTGTGACTCGTAGTCATTGAACTGCCATAGAGCCCAGCTGGTCTGCTCGGGCTTTATCCATCGATCAAACTTGCTCACCATAGGAACCTTAATCTAGATAGCCTAAAAACTACTAAAAATCACAATCAAGCACTAACATCAACAACCTTTATAGACTCGCCATCCAATGTAAGACCTTGGTTATGCAGGACATTACTTGCATTAGAATGCTGGATCCCGTAAGCCTTTATTAATTGAAGCTGAACAAATGAAGGAGGCAGCTGCCTAACCGCTATAATGTCCGTTTTCTTAACTATATCCTCAAGCTGCTCAACAACCTTTAGCTCCAGACCTAAATTCTCCATCTTTTGCGCTTGAAGCTTAGCTTCCGCCAACTCTAATTCAGTATGTTTTAGCTTCATTTCGACTTCATGAATCTCTTTTGCTCGCCGCTCCTGCTGAATTGCCTGATATATCGCCACGCCACCTTCAAAGAAGGCTGCTAGAGGACTATTTCTTTTTATTTCTTTTAATTCAAGACCTGTCTGCTCTAACTTATTAATTAGAGATCTACCCAAGACCCTGAATTTATTATCACCCACCCTAGCGCAAACGAGAGGGCGGGTTGTCTTCTCAAAGTGCTCAAAGAAAGATAAAGTAACTTTGGTTAGGCGCCTGCTTTCTCTTCCGCCCGTTGTAATCAAATCGACAAGCTGCTCACCACTCAGCTTTTCTATTGCCTCAACATCGGAGAATATTTGACCCTTATATTTCCAATAACGACCGAGCGCCTTATCAATATCTTCCTGAGATATCTTTTCTTTCTTTTCATTTCTCTTAAGAGCAGCTTCATGGCTCTTTTCCGCCTGCCCGAGGACCCGAGATATTAGTTGCTGCTCGGCAACATTTAAACCAAAGCTTTGAAGCTCTTCATACAGGAAGCTTAAAGTAGAAAGCCTTAAAGGCTGAACATGCTTCCTTTTTAATAATGAGTTTAAATCCTTGAAGATACGATAAAGGCAATTGAACTCATATACCTTGACACTAGGTACAAGAGGGGTCGGAAGGCCAATCGGATAGAAAAGCTTTGCTGCTTGAGGCTCACTAATTAGATCCATCTCGGAATACCTCTGATACAAAGGCAGCGAGTGATCAAAGATAAAAATATCCTCAGGCTTTATTCCATGAATCAGTGCCGAGCAAATCGAATTTAAAAGCTCAAATTTATAATATACCGTATTGAACTTATTAAGAAATGATGCAATTTCCCAGGGGTACATTGGCTCGTCTCGCTTTTGCGAGAACTTTACTTTAATTCGAGAATCGGTATCCTTAAATTCGTAGTCATCAAACATATGAAATCCGTTTGCAATTAAGTTCAATAAACTGATGGTTGCAAGAAGGTACCGCAACAGGTCACCCTAGGCAATGGCACTTAGCCACTCACCGCTAAAGACGATTGAGCTCAAATGCAATTGACCGTCATTCGCACATGCTGGAGTGCTAAGATGGCCCTGATCGATCCCTCTATGTACGGTGCGAGGACGCCTACAATTGCGAAGGAGGCACCTGATGCGATCAAGACGCCCGTGCACTCAGCCCCGCAAGATTGTCCTGCTCTGGGAGTCGAAAAAATGTCGAAATCACTTGCCACTAATAGCTGCTAATGGCCGGAACACCTTTCTATACTTGCTGGATTCCTTAGCACAGGCCAAGGAACACCATTAAAGACCAGGGTAAAAAACGGGTTCAAATCCCCCCGGCTCCACCAAGTCCAAAGAAAAAGGCGCTGAGCCTCGAGCCCAGCGCCTTTTTTCTTGCCCCCGATTTGCCTAGAGCGTGAGGAGCCCCAGCCGCGGCATCAGCAACTCGGCATGCTCTTCCCCTACCGTTTGGGCACAAGGCTTCCGCAGACGCAACCGTTCGGCATTGCACAGCAATGGGCCATCATTGTCTTCGGCACCGAACGGGTCGTCAATCAGCACACCCTTGATCAGCCCCTGGCGAAACAGTTCACGTATGGCGAAGAGATTGGCTTCGCGCGGCCCGCTCAGATCGCTGATGGATTTGAAGTCGCTTTCCGTGAGCTGGCTAAGCACTGCATTCAGCTGGGCCTGGGAAGGTTTATGACTCATGAGAAAGCTCCGGGTGCAGCAAGGGTCAAGCCTAACTATCGGCGGCAAATCTTAACGCTGGATTAGCGTCGCGCAGATTGACCTGGGTCCACCTGCGCGGTGCATCGCATCAGTCGCGCGAGACGCCCAGCTCCAGCAGGGCGAGACGCTCTTCGAGAGCCGCAATACGGCCTTCCAGCTCGACCAGTCGCCCTTCGTCATGACCACCGCCGTCGCTGCGCTCTCCAGAGGCACGGCTGCCGGTGGCGGCGATGGCGGCCTCGCGGTCTTCCTCGGTGCCCAGCAAATGCATATAACGGTCTTCGCGCTGACCACCCAGGCGTTCCAGCTGCATGGCCATGCCGCGGCCGGCGAGCCGTTCGAGCTGGTGGCGGACTTCCTCGGTGTCGTCGAAGTCATGCATGCGCTGGCTGCGAGTGAGCAGTTCGTTGAGCGTCTGCGGACCGCGCAGGAACAGCAGGCCGAGCAGGATAACCTGCGGCTTGACCAGTTCCAGCGCCTTGTCCAGCCGCTGCTCCCAGCGGTCCGCACGACTGCCCATCACCAGGCGGGTCATCTCGCGGCCTTCGAGGTGGCGCAGGGATTGGCCGACCTGGCCGGGAGTCAGGTTCATCACCGGGTCGCGGCTGGTCTTCTGGTTGCAGGCAGTGACCAGGGCATTGAGGGTGAGCGGGTAGGCTTCGGGAGTGGTGAGCTGCTTTTCGATCAGGCATCCGAGTACGCGAGCATCCACGGCACTCAGCGGTTCGAAGTCGGGCAGTGTGTCGAGCGACTGGCTCATGGCGGTTTCCGTCAGGTTGGGAACCGCCCTAGCCTAGCCAATTGCGCGGCGTTTGGCAGCCTCAGGCCGCACCAGCCAGGCGACGGTTCAGCGGTCGTTCAATGACCGCCCAGTGCGAGAAGGACGCTGCCAGCTCCTGTTCGCGCCCCTGCGCATCGCGCCCCAGCGTGCGCCGAGCGAGGTCGCCGGTGAACCAGTTGGCGGTGTTGGCGGCGACCACGCGCCCCTCGCCGTTGACCACCAGGGCCTCGTGCCCCATCTGCATCAGGCTGCCCAGCAGTACGCCTTCGAACTCATGCAGGGCAATATCCGCGGCGGCGACGCCGATGAAGCGGCCATCCACCTGGATCGGTACGGAGAAGGCGAGGATGTAGAGGTCGGTGCCGTAGAGGTCGACGAAGGGCCCGACCACCGAGGGCTGGCCGCTGGCGCGCGGCCGGGAGAACCACGGCATGTTGAGGTAGTTGTAGAAGCTTTCGCTGCGCCGGTTGAAGTTCAGGCTCATGGGAACAACCTTGTCGCCACGGCCGTGGTACCACCATTCCAGGTACATATCCTGGTCGGCCAGCTCGCCCGGCTCGATGACCACGCCAGTGCCGTGCAGGCGCGTACCGTCATCGGTGAGGTCATGCTGGATGCGCGGACGCAGTGCGCCGAGATCCTTCGACGACGGCCGCCTGCCCTCCTCGGCCAGCTCGCGCCAGATCGCCACGACCTCGCCGGCCAGCTCGTCGAGACGCTGGAAAACGTTACGGATGGAAGCGTCGATACGCTGGGCGCAGCACTGGAGTTCATCCGTGGGTTGTTCGCTGGACATGACCGGTGGCCTCACTGTTCTTGTTATCGCTCGGGCCAGAGCGGCCCTTTGTATCTGCTCGGTGAATCACTGCACACGCTCGAATGCACCCGCCGGGAAGACAGCAAGCGCTGTGCCACTCAGCCGTCGTCTGCCAACAGGCTAAGCCGCAGGTAGATCAGGCGCTTGATGCCACGGGTGACATGGGCCTCCGCCAAAGCACCGGCGAGATTCGAATCGCCAGCGCTGATGGCTTCGAGAATGGCGCGGTGTTCCTGCTCGATGGTCGCGGCTCCCGGAAAGCCTTCCACCGCCAACCACAGCCATTCGCCAATTTCTGCCTGCAGGCGCGTCTCCGCGTGGGTGAGCCGCACAGACTGGGCGGCGACAGCAATCTCGATGTGGAAGCGCGCATCGGCGCGGCGCTGTTCCTGACGCGTGGTGGCGCTGGCCAGCGCATCGAGGTACTGGGCGATGCGCGCCTGCTCGTCCGACGTGGAGCGCTGGGCAGCCAAGCGCGCAGCGGCGCCGGCGATCGCGACGTGTTCGTCACCCAGGTCGCGCAGCTCCAGTGCACTCATCTGGCGCAGTTGACCGAGCAGCGCCTCTTCCGAAGTGTGCTGCGGTGAGCAGACGAAGCTGCCGCCGTTGCGCCCGCGGCGGGTCTCGATCACGCCGCGCTCGCGCAGCTCCGCCAGTGCATCGCGCAGGGTCACGGTGGCGACGCCGAACTGCATGGCCAACTCGCTTTCGCTGGGGAGTTGCTCGCCCTCGGCGTAGAGGCCGAGATCGACCATCTCCACCAGACGGCGCGCGACTTCCTCGGTGCGCCCTTCCTGGCGCAGGCGCATGAAGCTGGCGGGGCGGACTTTCCTGAATTCGTTCATAGGCGGCAGTGCGAGGGGGCGCTCGTGGCGGACGCTTCCTGCGCGAAAAGTTCCTGTTCTGGCGGTGATGACGAAGTCTATCTGCAGGCTGACAGCAGCTTCGCTCAAAACTATGTCTCCATATTTTTAAATCGCTTTCCGCACTTTCAGCAAGGTATTTCGCTACGAAAAGCGCTCTGAAACGCTCGTTTTTCGACCCGTATTGGCAACCGCAAAATCTTAAGATATGGTTTCAAATGTATTTGCCAGAGACGGCCCACCAGCCGTCCCCCGCCAACAACAGCAAGAACGAGGAGCGATACGCATGAGCCAGCCAACCCGCGCCGAATGGGAAGCCCGCGCCAAGACCCTGAAGATCGAGGGCCGCGCCTTCATCCAGGGCGAGTACCTCGCCGCCGTCTCCGGCGACACTTTCGATTGCATCAGCCCGGTGGACGGCCGTCTGCTGGCCAAGGTTGCCAGCTGCGATGAAGCCGATGCCGAGCGTGCCGTGCAGAGCGCCCGCGCCACCTTTGACTCCGGCGTCTGGTCGCGTGAAGCGCCGGCTACCCGCAAGGCCGTGATGATCCGCTTCGCCGCCCTGCTTGAAGAGCACGCCGAGGAGCTGGCGCTGCTGGAAACCCTGGACATGGGCAAGCCGATCGGCGACTCGCTGAACGTCGACCTGCCAGGCGCCGCCGACTCCCTGCGCTGGAGCGGCGAGGCCATCGACAAGGTCTACGACGAAGTGGCCGCCACCTCCCACGACCAACTCGGCCTGGTCACCCGCGAGCCGGTGGGTGTGGTCGCCGCCATCGTGCCGTGGAATTTCCCGCTGATGATGGCCGCCTGGAAACTTGGCCCGGCCCTGGCCACCGGCAACTCGGTGATCCTCAAGCCGTCGGAGCGCTCGCCGCTCACCGCCATCCGCATCGCCCAGCTGGCCATTGACGCGGGCCTGCCGGCCGGCGTGCTGAACGTGCTGCCCGGTTACGGCCACACCGTCGGCAAAGCCCTGGCTCTGCACATGGACGTCGATACCGCGGTGTTCACCGGTTCCACCAAGATCGCCAAGCAGCTGATGGTCTATGCCGGCGAATCGAACATGAAGCGCGTCTGGCTGGAAGCCGGCGGCAAGAGCCCGAACATCGTCTTCGAGGACGCTTCGGACCTGCAGGCCGCCGCCGAAGCTGCTGCCGCCGCCATCGCCTTCAACCAGGGCGAAGTGTGCACCGCCGGCTCACGCCTGCTGGTGCAGAAGTCGATCAAGGCGAAATTCCTGCCGCTGGTGGTCGAGGCGCTCAAAGGCTGGAAAGCCGGCCACCCGCTGGACCCGGAAACCAACGTCGGCGCCCTGGTCGATAGTCGCCAACTGGAGCAGGTGCTGGGCTACATCCAGGCCGGCCAGGACGAAGGCGCGAAGATTCTCACCGGCGGCAAACGCGTGCTGGAGGAAACCGGTGGCACCTACGTCGAGCCGACTCTGTTCGACGGCGTGAGCAACGCGATGAAGATCGCCCGCGAGGAAATCTTCGGCCCGGTACTCTCGGTCATCGAGTTCGAGGACACCGAGGAAGCCATCCGCATCGCCAACGACACCCCGTACGGGCTGGCAGCGGCAGTGTGGACCCGCGACATCTCCAAGGCCCACCTCACCGCCCGTGCCCTGCGCGCCGGCAGCGTGTGGGTGAACATGTACGACGGCGGTGACATGACCGCGCCTTTCGGCGGCTTCAAGCAGTCGGGCAACGGGCGTGACAAGTCGCTGCACGCCTTCGACAAGTACACCGAGCTGAAGGCGACCTGGATCAAGCTGTAACGCGATCCGCAGCACGAGAGGTTTGGAGCAAGACGGCGCGCGGCCGATGCCGCGTGCCGAACAATAACAACAACGCTTTCCGTTGCACCCGATTGGCTGCCGACGCGAAAACCTCAAACAGGACATCCACGATGAACAGCTCGATCCAGCCAGGCGCCGCCCTGGACCGCGACGCGGAGCAACTCCGCGCGCTGGGCTACACCTCCAATTTCGAACGCAGCATGACCCTCTGGCAGAACTTCGCCCTGGGCTTCACCTACCTCTCGCCGGTGGTCGGCGTGTACACCCTGTTCGGCCTGTGCCTGGCCGCCGGCGGACCTCCGATGTTCTGGTCCTACCTGCTGGTGGGCATCGGGCAGATGCTGGTGTGCCTGATCTTCTGCGAAGTCGTCTCGCAATTCCCCATCTCCGGCGGCGTCTATCCCTGGGCACGGCGCCTGGTGGGCAAGCGCTGGGCGTGGATGGTTGGCTGGATCTACTCGGTGTCGCTGTGCGTGACCATCGCCGCCGTGGCCCTGGGCGCCGGGCCGTACATCGCCACCCTGCTCGGCTTCGAGTCGACACCGGTGACCAACACCTTCGTCGCCCTGGCGCTGACGGTGATCGCCACCCTGCTCAACCTGTCCGGCACCAAGCTGCTGGCCCGCGTGGCAATGTTTGGCTTCATCTGCGAGCTGCTCGGTGCGCTGGTGATCGGCACCTACCTGCTGATCTTCGAGCGTCACCAGCCGTTCTCGGTGCTGTTCAACACCTTCGACATCCGCATCGACGGCAGCTACTGGCCGGCCTTCCTCACCGCCTCGCTGGCGGGGATGTTCCTCTACTACGGCTTCGAGGCCTGCGGTGACGTCGCCGAGGAAACCCCGAACCCCAGCCGGCGCATTCCCAAGGCCATGCGCATGACCATCTGGATCGGCGGCGGCGCAGCCATCTTCGCCGCCCTGGCACTTATCCTCGCGGTACCGGACATGCAGGCAGTGATCTCCGGCGCCGACAAGGACCCGATGACCACCATCCTCGATAACGCCTTCGGCGTGACCGGTGCGCGCCTGGTGATGGCCGTGATCATCGTCTCCTTCGTCTCCTGCGTGCTCAGCCTGCAGGCCGCCGCCAGCCGCCTGCTCTACTCCTACGCCCGCGACGAAATGGTGATGGGCAGCGGCCTGCTCAAGCGGCTGTCGCCCAACACCCACGTGCCGGTCGCGGCGCTGATCGCCTGCGGCGTGATCCCCAGCGTGATCGTCTGTGCCGGCTTCTATCTGCAGAATGCCATCGCCATGGTGGTGAGCTTCGCCGCCATCGGCATCTACCTGTCGTTCCAGATGATCGTCGGCGGCGCCCTGTTCGCCCGCCTGCGTGGCTGGAAGCCGAGCGGTGCCTTCACCCTGGGCAACTGGGGCTGGATCGTGAACATCCTGGCGCTGACCTACGGCGTGCTGGCGATCATCAACATGTCCTGGCCGCGCACGCCGGATGCGCCCTGGTACCTGAACTACGGGATCATCCTGGTGGGCGGCATCGTGATCGTGCTGGGCCTGGCCTACATGACCCTGTTCCGCCCCTACGACAAGGGCACCGCACCCCACGGGGATGCGTGGAAGCTGCATCAGCAGTAAGTGTTGGAGTGAAATGAAAACGCCCGGCAGGATGCCGGGCGTTTTTCTTTCGGTCAGCCTGTCAGCCAGCCACCCGGGTATAGAGCTGGCTATAAGCCTCCCCCATCCCCCTGGCGGTGAAGGTGCTCAGGAACCGTTCCCGTGCGGCACGTCCATAGCGCTCCGCTAGAGCAGGGTCGTCCCACAGCGTTTGCATGGCATGGCGCAATGCGGCGGCATCCGCTGGCGGCACGACGATTCCAGTTTCCTCATGCTGATTGATGAAGCTGGTTCCGGTACCGATCTCGCTGCAAATCAGCGGTTTGCCCATCATCGCGCCTTCGAGCAAGCCGATGCCAAAAGCTTCGGAGCGCAGGTGCGAGGGGAAGATCACGCTGTAGCAGGCCCACATCAAGTCGATCTTCGCCTGCTCGCTGACCTGCCCCAGGAAATGCACGTTTTGCAGACCTTGCTCTTTGGCCATCTGCATGAGTTCCTGCTCCATCGGTCCGGCACCGACGATCAGCAGTGGCCAGGGAGCTGACCTCATCGCTTCGAGCAGGTAGTGCAGGCCCTTGTAGTAGCGCAGCACGCCCACGAAGAGGAAAAAGCGCTCGCCGAACTGGCGGTGCAATCGAGCGACCTCGGTGACGTCCGGGCGTGGATAAAGGTCCTGCTCCAGTCCGATGGGAATCGCACAGGCCTTGTCCTCGTAGCGCTTCAGAACGGAGGAGCTCTCCAGGTAATTAGGGCTGGTGGCCGCAATCGAATCCACCCGCCCCAGGAAGGCCCGCATCAGCGGACGATAGAGCTGCAACAGCACCTTCTGCCGGACGATGTCGGAGTGGTAGGTCACCACGCTCGGCTTGCCCAGCCCCTTGAGGAGGTGGACGAGATCCATGAAAGGCCATGGGAAATGGTAGTGAATGACATCGGCCTGCTCAGCCAGGCGCGCAAACGCGCCCAGCGAGGACCAGGAAAATCCAGTCGACGCGATATGCAGATCCTGCCTGGCCTGGACCAGACGGAAACTGGATGTTGTAACCGGCTTCATCGGCTCTTTCGCGAGCGACAGCACAGTATTCTGGCAGCCCTGGATCGCGGTGGCGTGGGTCAGGTGTCGAATGAACATTTCGACACCGCCGTATTGTTCGAGACCGAAGGTCTTGTAGAAATGCAGGACCTTCATCGCGATCCCATCCCGCTTGCACAGGATGGCTGCTGCACGACTGCCGACGCGCAAGGGGGATGAGCGCTTCCCGAACCGAAAAACATCACGCCCGCCCCGCACCATTCACGCGGCGATAGAAGTCCCTGACCGCACGCGCCGCTCCGGACGAAAGCGAAAAAAGCAGGAGCGACGCAACCGATACCAGCCAGCGCGGACGAAACCAGCACAGAAGATACTTGTTGATCAGCAGGTCCGAGTAACGAAGCGCCTTCTGCAGCGAGGAGCGTTGCGTGCGCAACACCTGCTGGTCCTCTTCAGTCATCACCGAGCCTGGAATGTAGGGGGCGCTGAGAAAGCGGCCAGGTGGTTCGATGCCGAGGTTCTGCCAGTCGTGGAGCTCGAAATTGTCCACCAGCAGATCTTCCCAGGCGCTGAACAACCGGAAGCTGGTATGGGAGATATGCTCCAGATCGAGATCGAGGCCATTGCGCTGGGCAAAGTGCAGAAACAGCGCCTGTTCCGGCAAGAGTCGGAAAGAGGTGTAGCCCTGGAATGTCCCTAGCGGGTTGGTCCGCGGCCCCGCCGCTCTGAGAACGAAACTCTCCGACAGCTGGCTGACATCCCAGAGTTTGCGAAGATCCTGCGTGCGCCCGAACTGTACGGTGTCGGTCAGATGGAACAGGTAGGGCACCTTGCAGGGGTTGCGCAGGAAAAGGTTGGAAACCCCGATGCGCTCGTCGAACAACTCAGCGTCGGCTCCATTCCCCATGCGCGACAGCACAGCGTCGCTATGCATCACATGGTCCGTTCGCAACTTCAGGCAATAGTCGCGCTCGACCAGCTTCAGACCATTGGTCATGGTCGAGATCAGCTTGTTGACGTTATTGACGTTGCCATTGACATCATCGAAGTGCGAAGCAGAGCCATCAGCAACGAACACTACGCCGTCGTAGGCCGACCGATGGCCCAGATCGGTCGTCGACAACACGACCTGTGCTTCGGGCAGGCAACGGCGCACCGACTCGATGGCGCGCCCAGCAATATCCACCCCGCGGTCGGACAACGGCCCCTGGAGCAGAACGGTCAGTTGCCGGGAGGTGATACTCATACTTTCCCGTTGAGCTTGTCAGCCAGCATCAAGCTCAGCGCAACGACAGTGACCGTGGGGTTGCGCGAACCGCAACGGGGGAACACCGCCGAGCCGACGACATACACATTGTCCGCACCGCGCAACTTGAACTCGGGATCGACCACGGTACGCGGCCCGTTGCCCATGCCGAGCGTCCCGACCAGATGGTGGGTGCCAAACCAGTTGTTGTAATGCCTTGTCTCCCCCGACTTGAGCGGGATGGCTCCGGCGGCCGCGATCTTGGTATAGATCTCCTCCACGACCCGGTCATACACGCCCTTCTTGCGGTGATAGGCCGAGCTATCGAGCGAGATCTTGCCGTCCTTGTAACCAATGGCGACATCCCACTCCGGCGGAATTTCCAGCAGGATGAAGAGCGCCAGCGTCGATCCGACACCACGAATGGCTCCCTCCAGCTCCCATTGGTTGATCTTTTCCAGATCAATCGCATTGCTCAGGGCCCAATCACCTACCGGTGTCATCAACCCCAAGGTGGTGTACTCGACCCCCTCAAGCTCGCCCGACAACTCCGGAATGACAATCTGCGCAGCCGTGCTGAGCTCGTGGTAAGGCAATGTCGACCCCGGCAGGATGCAGGTGACCTGGGCAATCGCGTGATCCTGATAGTGGTGCCCCATCAGATGCGCCGGGGTACTCTCCGGCAAATTGCTGCGCAGCAGCAGCTTCATCGATTCGACACCATGGGCAGCCACGACCAAGCGATTGAAGCCGATGCTGAGCGGCCCCGACTCCGTCGTGCACAACGCCTCCACAGCCTTGCCATTCTCGAAGCGCAGGGAGTCGACCATTACCCCATTGAGTACACGGGTATCGGTGCGCAGATGCAGGGACCGAGTCTTGGCGTCCATCGGACAAAGCTCGCAATCCCCGGCCCCCATGCAGGAACCCTGGCCATTGGAGTTATCTCCGGTGAGGTTGTGCGACTGAGCGCCGATGTAGGCGGCGGGGAAGTACGGTTCGAGTTCCTTCCGCCATTTGCTGACGCCCTTGATGGCCGCACGTGCATTACGCCCGTCGGGGTCCTGCGGGTCGGCGCAGATGCGCAGCAGTCCCTCGGCCTTGTCATAGAAGGGTTTCATCTCAGCCATGCTGAACGGCCAGGCGAAAACACCTGCGCGGTCGGCAAAGACGTTCTCGCTGAGCCGGAAGCTCAAGCCACCCCAGTGATTCGAGCAGCCTCCATCGACCAGGATGTACTCCGACCAACAGTCCTTGCCGATCTTTTCGGGCTTGTTGAACGGAAGGGCCGAGGCATACGCATCACGAATCTTGGCGAAATGGCGATCAACCCCCTCCCGCTTCAAACGCTGATCGAAGGCCTGGCGCCGTTCGAAAATATTGAACTTCTCGCCGCGCTCGACAATCAGCACGTCGCCATCCAGTTCGCTGGCAACTGCGCGGCCAGCGAAACCATTACCGATGATCAGGGTATCGACAAACATGTTTATTCTGAAACTCGGAAGAAGCCGGGAACACCGTGCTGGCGTGATGCGGCGTCAGCAACGAAGAGATGACGGTTGGGGTTGATCAGTTGCCCCATCAGCGCCATGCGATCGGCCTCGGTGACTTTTCGCGAAAGGATCTTGAGCAACATCTCCTGGGAAACAAGCTGAAGATTCAGATGCTGGTTTCTCAGGACGAAATTATGCGGATCGAAGCGACGGGCATCGGCATTGCTCACGACCTTGGTGATCGCGTGGCCCGCAAGTCCACCGGAAAGAATCAACAGCCCGGAAACGAATGATCTGCGTCCTATATTTTCCATTTCTGTACTCGCTTAGATCCCGTTTCGCCTGCTGAGTCGACGCATGGCGAATCTTGCCAGTGCACGCACCATCGCGAAGGGCAACTTGAACAGCGGAAGGCGCTCGACGAATTTCTCGGTGCCCGCAGAAAGGAACAGCATGTTGGTCTGCAGCGAGCCAGACGACTCCCCTCGTGTTTCGGGCAGAACATTAAACGCCGCGTTGCTGGCCCGCAGATAAAGCGGCAGCTGCACGCGCGCGACCCTGAAGGCCAGCTTCCGCTGCTGCGCTGGCGGCAACATGTAGAAGCAGGCCGCCAGCTTGGCGATGAAGTCCTGGCCGGTCTCAAGTCGGTGCTGACCGAAGTCGACAACCAGCCAGCCCTGATCGGCAGAACCGACCTGTTCGGCAATTCGGTTGGTGTCGAGAATGACCTTGCCATCGGTGATGCTGCCCTTCGCATGCACGAAGTCATCCAGCTGGAAGGCCCTGCATTCGCCCTCGCTCCCCGAGGCAACCGGCAGGTTGTAGAAGCTGTCCACGGCAACGATGCTGCTTCTGGCTGCACTTTCCGTCTGGATGGCGTCCAGCATCTGCACCAGCTCACGGGTATTCGTCGGACCAGCGTCACGAGCGACTACAAATACGTTCACGGTTCGGTCCTGGCATAACGATCAAAGGGCGTCGAGTTGTGGATGCTGCGCAAGCACTCCCTGAAGCTGGTGAAGTAGAAGAACTTCCCGTTGTTCCGGTACAGCGACAAGGCGGACAACAACACCCCCGGCAGAGACAGGGAGCGATTGTGGAAGTACTCCTGCGGGCTCTCGAAGAACCAGGTCTGCACCGTGCGCTGCTTGATCATGCTGCGGATAGGCCAGCAATCGACGATGAAGTTGTGCTTGGCATCTGCAGGGTCCTTGAGGAACCGCTGTTCATACTCCAAGCGCAGGCCGTCCGGTAACTGATCGAGCAGCACCAGCTTTTCGAAATCAATGATGAACTGCCTGACCGAAGCCAAGTCATTACGGAACGACGAATGCCGTATCAGCGTACTGATCAGTCCGACCCAGCGCCGCGCTTTGATTTCCTTCAGCCCGGTGGGAATAGCGGCAGCCGTTTCGTCAGTAACGTACTTGCTGGCGAATTGCTGAAGCCTGGCCAGTGCGGCGGCGGTGGTCATGCGCAGCAGGGGCTTCTTCGGCAACAGCGAAAGATTGTTGGGCGATGCAGACTTGATCGAACCATTGGCAGTCTCGATGAAAGCCGTGGATCCCAGTACTGCTCGCGAGGTCACCGTCTGCGTGATGCCATACGGATTCACGCGAGTGGGAACACCGAGTTTCGAACTGCGGATGCCGTGCTCGATATCTTCGTACTCGACCCACAACAGCGACTCATCGAGTGGGCAACACTTCCAAACCTCCTTGCGACAGATATAGAGGCTGCCGGTAGGGTAGGAAATATCGTTGTTGTAGCGGATCGGATTGGCGAAGCAGAAGCCCGAGCGCTCGAGTTCGGTGAAGGTGGACGGTGCGACAGTGACGGCGCTCTGACTGGTGCGATGCAGACCTTTGATGCCGCCGCCCATTTCAC